>NZ_JBEXHW010000032.1:0-84473 GCF_040608235.1 Streptomyces sp. NPDC005202
CCGCACCCACCCCATACGACAACGTCAGCCTTCAAGACCACAACCAGGTCTTGAAGGCCGACGTCACGCCCGGCCCCGAATTAACCAACAGCGTCCCGTGTGGTTCCGGGGCCTTCGGTTGCCGTCGCGGTGGCTACGCCGGAGGCAGCTTGTCCAGCTGGGCCTGGATCCGGGCGATGTCCTCCTCCGCCTTGGCCAGCCGCGTGCGGATCTTCTCCACCACGTGGTCCGGGGCCTTCGCGAGGAACGCCTCGTTGCCGAGCTTGGCGGTCGCCTGGGCCTTCTCCTTCTCGGCGGCGGCCAGGTCCTTCGCCAGCCGCTTCCGCTCCGCCGCCACGTCGATCGTGCCGGAGAGGTCGAGCGCGACCTCGGCGCCCGCGACCGGCAGGGTCGCCGTGGCGGTGAAGGAGTCGCCCTCCGGCTGCAGACGCAGCAGCTGGCGGATGGCCGCCTCGTGCGCCACGAACGGCGTGCCGTCGAGGGCCAGCCGCGCCGGAACCCGCTGACCGGGCTGCAGACCCTGGTCGGCGCGGAAGCGGCGGACCTCGGTGATGACGGACTGGAGGCTCTCGATCTCCCGCTCGGCGCCGGCGTCCCGGAACCCGCTGTCCTTGGGCCACTCGGCGATCACGATCGACTCGCCGCCCGTCAGCGTCGTCCACAGCGTCTCCGTGACGAAGGGGACGACCGGGTGCAGCAGCCTCAGCGTGACGTCGAGGACCTCGCCCAGGACGCGCTTGGAGACCTCGGCCGCCTCGCCGCCCGCCTGGAACGTGGTCTTGGACAGCTCGACGTACCAGTCGAAGACCTCGTCCCACGCGAAGTGGAAGAGGGCGTCGGACAGCTTGGCGAACTGGAAGTCGTCGTAGTAGGCGTCGACTTCGGCGACGACGGAGTTGAGCCGGGAGAGGATCCAGCGGTCCGTCGCCGACATCTTCGACGGATCCGGTAGCGGGCCCTCGACCGTGGCGCCGTTCATCAGCGCGAAGCGCGTGGCGTTCCAGATCTTGTTGGCGAAGTTGCGGGAGCCCTGGACCCAGTCCTCGCCGATCGGGACGTCGACACCCGGGTTGGCGCCGCGGGCCAGGGTGAAGCGCAGCGCGTCGGAGCCGTACTTGTCCATCCAGTCCAGCGGGTTGACCGCGTTGCCGAAGGACTTCGACATCTTCTTGCCGAACTGGTCGCGGACCATGCCGTGCAGGGCGATGGTGTGGAACGGCGGGGTGCCGTCCATCGCGTACAGGCCGAACATCATCATCCGGGCGACCCAGAAGAAGAGGATGTCGTAGCCGGTGACCAGGACGGAGTTCGGATAGAACTTCTTCAGGCTCTCGGTCTGCTCGGGCCAGCCCAGCGTGGAGAAGGGCCACAGGCCGGAAGAGAACCAGGTGTCGAGGACGTCAGTGTCCTGGTGCCAGCCCTCGCCGGTCGGCGGCTCCTCGTCCGGTCCGACGCAGACGACCTCGCCGTTGGGCCCGTACCAGACCGGGATCCGGTGCCCCCACCACAACTGCCGCGAGATGCACCAGTCGTGGAGGTTGTCGACCCAGTCGAAGTACCGCTTCTCCATCTCCTGCGGATGGATCTTGACCTTGCCCTCGCGGACCGCGTCGCCCGCGGCCTTGGCGAGCGGGCCGACCTTGACCCACCACTGCAATGACAGGCGCGGCTCGATCGTGGTCTTGCAGCGCGAGCAGTGGCCGACCGAGTGGACGTATGGATGCTTCTCGGCGACGATCCGGCCCTCGGCGCGCAGGGCCGCGACGATCGTGGAGCGGGCCTCGAAGCGGTCCAGGCCCTGGAAGGGGCCGTGCGCGGTGATGACGCCGTGCTCGTCCATCACCGTGATGGCCGGCAGGCCGTGCCTCTGCCCGATCTCGAAGTCGTTCGGGTCGTGCGCCGGGGTGACCTTGACGGCACCGGTGCCGAACTCGGGGTCGACGTGCTCGTCCGCGACGACCGGGATGGAGCGGTCGGTGAGCGGGAGCTTGACGAGCTTGCCGACGAGGTGCTTGTACCGCTCGTCGTCGGGGTGAACGGCGACGGCGGTGTCACCGAGCATGGTCTCGGCACGGGTGGTGGCAACGACGATGGAGTCCTCCCCCTCGCCGTACCTCATCGACACGAGCTCACCGTCGTCGTCCTGGTACTCCACCTCGATGTCCGAGATGGCGGTCAGACAGCGCGGGCACCAGTTGATGATGCGCTCGGCGCGGTAGATCAGCCCGTCGTCGTAGAGCCGCTTGAAGATGGTCTGGACGGCCTGCGAGAGCCCCTCGTCCATGGTGAAGCGCTCGCGCGACCAGGCGACGCCGTCACCGAGGCGGCGCATCTGCCCGGAGATCTGTCCGCCGGACTCGGCCTTCCACTGCCAGACGCGCTCGACGAAGGCCTCACGGCCGAGGTCGTGCCGGGACTTGCCCTCCTTGGCGAGCTCGCGCTCGACGACGTTCTGCGTGGCGATGCCGGCGTGGTCCATGCCGGGCTGCCACAGCGTCTCGTAGCCCTGCATGCGCTTGCGGCGCGTGAGGGCGTCGATGAGGGTGTGCTCGAAGGCGTGCCCCAGGTGGAGCGAGCCCGTGACGTTCGGCGGCGGGATGACGATGGTGTACGGCGGCTTGTCGCTCTTCTCGTCCGCCTCGAAGTAACCCCGCTCCACCCAGCGCTCGTACAGCGGCCCCTCTACGTCGGCCGGCGCGTACTGGGTCGGCAGTTCGGTGGTGGGCGCTGGTGGCTGCTGCTGAGCGTTCTCGGTCACGGGCTCAGTTTAGAGGCGTCACGGTGCCGTCCCGAAACGCGTTTGTTCTGTAACGGTGCGCGCCCCGATGCCGAGCGCTCCCTGTGCCTGCGCCAGGATGTCAGGAAGACATAAGCATGGAGGGGAACCAGAAATGAGCTACAACCAGCCGGGCCCGTACGGCGGGCAGCCTCAGCAGCCCGGACCCTACGGCCAGCCGGGCCCTTACGGCCAGCCGCCGCAGGCTCCCCAGCCCGGCTACGGCTACCCCCAGCAGGCTCCTCCCGCCCAGCCCGGCTACGGCTACCCGCAGCAGCCTCCGCAGGGCGTCCCGCCCCAGCCGAACCCGTACGGCCAGCAGCCCCCGTACGGCCAGCAGCCCTACGGCGCTCCGCCGCCCCCGGCTCCCGGCGGCGGCAAGAAGAAGACAGGCCTGATCATCGGCGCGGTGGCGGTCGTGGCGGCGATCGCGGTGGGGGCGTACTTCGTGATCGGGGGCGGCGGCTCCTCGGACGTCGCGGACGACGGCCCGCACAAGCTGGTGCCCCCGGCAACGGTCGGCGAGTACGAGAAGGCGGGCGACGGCTCGACCTCCAACGACGGCGGCCCGGCCGGCACCAACACCGCGGCCAAGCTGCAGAAGATCGGCATCGAGAACGGTCATGTGGTGAGGGCGTCGTACTCCACCGGTGGGACCACGGGCCTCGGCAAGGCGATGGCGCTCAACGGCGCCTACGGGAAGATCAGCGATCCCGAGGGCGCGATCGACCAGGGCTTCGCCAACTCCCACAAGAACTCGCAGAACACCGGCGACAACGTGGGCGAGAAGGAGACGGTCACCTGGAAGGGCAGCCCGGAGAGCGTCCAGCCGGACGGCCTCGACGGAGCCGTCATGAAGTGCCAGATCGCCACCATCGCGGAGGGCAAGGACAGCGTCGACATGCCGGTCTGCATCTGGGCCGACCACAGCACCTACGGCGTGGTCAACGGCCTCGACCTGGCCGCCGCCAAGACCGGTGGCGGCTTCTCCCAGGACGACGTGGCCGCCTTCGCCGCCAAGCTGCGCTCCGCGGCGCGCGTCAAGGCCTGACGTCGTACACCCCAACGGTGAAGGGGCCCCGGCCGGTTGGCCGGGGCCCCTTCATATGTCTGCGTGTCGGCGGCTATGCCGTCTTCTGCTCGCCCGGTCCCCGCCCCCGCGCGTCGCGCGGGATCAGAGTCGGGTTCACGTTGGAGTGGACGACGTCCGCCGTGATGACGACCCTGGCCACGTCCTTGCGGGACGGGACCTCGTACATCACCGACATCAGGACCTCTTCCATGATGGCGCGGAGGCCACGGGCGCCGGTCTGGCGCAGGATCGCCTGGTCGGCGATGGCTTCGAGGGCCTCGCGTTCGAAGTCCAGTTCCACGCCGTCGAGTTCGAAGAGGCGCTGGTACTGCTTCACCAACGCGTTGCGCGGCTCGACCAGGATCTTGAGCAACGCCTCGCGGTCGAGGTTGTGGACCGACGTGATGACCGGGAGGCGGCCGATGAACTCCGGGATCATGCCGAACTTGACCAGGTCCTCCGGCATGACCTCCTCGAAGGAGTCCTTGGACTCCAGTTCCCGCTTGGAGCGGATCTGCGCGCCGAAGCCGATGCCCTTCGCGCCCGCCCGCGCCTCGATGATCTTCTCCAGCCCCGCGAAGGCACCGCCCACGATGAACAGGACGTTCGTCGTGTCGATCTGGATGAACTCCTGATGCGGGTGTTTGCGGCCGCCCTGGGGCGGGACCGACGCCGTGGTCCCTTCGAGGATCTTGAGCAGGGCCTGCTGTACGCCCTCGCCGCTCACGTCGCGCGTGATCGACGGGTTTTCACTCTTCCGGGCGACCTTGTCGATCTCGTCGATGTAGATGATCCCGGTCTCGGCCTTCTTGACGTCGTAGTCGGCGGCCTGGATCAGCTTCAGCAGGATGTTCTCGACGTCCTCGCCGACGTACCCCGCCTCCGTCAGCGCCGTCGCGTCGGCGATGGCGAACGGGACGTTCAGCATGCGGGCCAGGGTCTGGGCGAGGAGGGTCTTGCCCGAGCCGGTGGGGCCGAGCAGCAGGATGTTGGACTTGGCCAGCTCGATGCCGTCGTCGCGGCCCTGCGAGCCGCTGTTCTCGCCGGCCTGGACCCGCTTGTAGTGGTTGTACACCGCGACGGACAGGGCTTTCTTCGCGGCCTCCTGGCCGACTACGTATCCCTCGAGGAACTCGTAGATCTCGCGGGGCTTGGGGAGCTCCTCCCAGCGCACCTCGCTGGTCTCCGCGAGCTCTTCCTCGATGATCTCGTTGCAGAGATCGATGCACTCGTCGCAGATGTACACACCGGGCCCTGCGATGAGCTTCTTGACCTGCTTCTGGCTCTTTCCGCAGAACGAGCACTTGAGCAGATCGCCGCCGTCACCGATGCGTGCCACGGTGTGCTTCCCCTTCGCCTGGGAGACGCCTAGGTCGAGCGGCTCCTGGTGCTGCCTTATGTCCGACGGTACCTTGCCGGGCCCCCGGTTCGGGCCCCCCTTGGCACGGTTCACTTTGACGTGCACCGTGCCAAGGAGCGGCAGACGACGCCGCTTCCGCGTCAGCGGAGGGCGGCGTTGTCCATCTTCCGCGTGGTGATGATCTGGTCGATCAGGCCGTACGACAGCGCGTCCTCGGCCGTGAGGATCTTGTCGCGCTCGATGTCCTCGCGGATCTTCTCGATCGGCTGGGTGGAGTGCTTGGCCAGCATCTCCTCCAGCTGCGTGCGCATCCGGAGGATCTCGTTGGCGGCGATCTCCAGGTCGGAGACCTGGCCGCGGCCGGTCTCGCTGTACGGCTGGTGGATCAGCACGCGGGCGTTCGGCAGGGCCATGCGCTTGCCCTTGGTGCCGGCGGCCAGCAGGACGGCGGCGGCGGAGGCGGCCTGGCCCATGCAGACCGTCTGGATGTCCGGCTTCACGTACTGCATCGTGTCGTAGATGGCCGTCAGCGCCGTGAAGGAGCCGCCGGGGCTGTTGATGTAGACCGAGATGTCCCGGTCGGGGTCCATCGACTCCAGGCACAGCAGCTGGGCCATGACGTCGTTGGCGGAGGCGTCGTCGATCTGGACGCCGAGGAAGATCACGCGCTCCTCGAAGAGCTTCGCGTACGGGTCGTACTCGCGGATGCCCTGGGAGGTGCGCTCGACGAAGCGCGGGATGACGTAGCGGGACTCGGCCGCGGGGCCGGTGTACTCGGCGCGCATACGGTCGTAGAGGCCGCTGCCGGGGAAGTCGTTCACGGTGTCTCCTGGAAGGGGGCTGGGCGGTCGGCTGAAGGGCTGGCTGGGCTGCCCGGAGGGAACCTCCGTGCGAGCGGCTCACAGGGCCGTGCGGGCCCCGTGGGAGCGGCTCAGGCCCCGGTGCCGCCGCCGCCCGGCATGCCGGCGGCCGAGGTGATGACGTCGTCGATGAGGCCGTACTCCTTGGCTTCGTGGGGGTCGAACCACCGGTCGCGGTCGGAGTCGCGGGTGATCTGCTCGACCGACTGGCCGGTGTGGAAGGCGGTGAGCTCGGCCATGCGCTTCTTGGTGTGCAGCAGCCGCTCGGCATGGATCTTGATGTCCGAGGCCGAGCCGGCCAGGCCGGCGGAGGGCTGGTGGATCAGGATCTCGGCGTTCGGCAGCGCGAAGCGCTTGCCGTGGGTGCCCGCGCTGAGCAGGAACTGGCCCATCGAGGCCGCGAGGCCCATGGCGATCGTCACCACGTCGTTCTTGATGTACTGCATGGTGTCGTAGATCGCCATGCCGGCCGTGATCGAACCGCCGGGGCTGTTGATGTACAGGTAGATGTCCTTGTCCGGGTCGGCGGCAAGGAGCAGCAGCTGTGCGGTGATCTTGTTCGCGATGTCGTCGTCGACCGGCTGGCCGAGGAAGATGATCCGCTCGTTGAGCAGCCGGTTGTAGACCTGGTCGCCGAGGCCACCACCGATGGAAGGCTCGCCGGCGGCGGGGGGCATCAGATTCGTCACGTATCCACCTGCTCGTCTTACGACGGCGCCGGGCCGTCTCACGTGTTCTGCCGGGGCGTGGGACCCCGGTGCGCCACCGTCCGCGGCGGCTTCGGGGACTCCCCTGCCCTCGTATTCAAGGACCCTAACGCGCAGGCCGGGCGGTGCCATCCCGCTTCCGCGGGTGTTCGCCGGGGGCGTAGCGCCGTGGGAGCACTCAAAGGCGTGCGGCTGCGGGTTGTCCATGGCTGAGCGCGCTGTTCCCCGCGGCCCCTATTGCGGTGCTGCCCCTCCGGTCGGTGCTGCCCCTCCGGTCGGTCCGGACGGCAATGGGCCCCGAGGCGTCTCACGCCCCAGAGCCCATCGTACGTACGTCGGAGACGACCCGCAGGGATCAGGCCTCGGCCTTCTCCTCGCCCTCGTCTTCGGCGTCCTCGGCGGAGCCCTTCGCGGCCTCGTCCTCGTCCTCGTCGTTCAGGTCGACGATCTCGCCGTTGGTGTCCTTCACGGTCGCGGCCTCGACCACGACGGCCAGGGCCTTGCCGCGGGCGACCTCGCCGACCAGGAGCGGAACCTGGTTCTGCTGGACGACCGCCTGGGCGAACTGGTCGGGGGACATGCCGGAGGAGGCGGCACGCCGCATGAGGTGCTCGGTGAGCTCCTCCTGGTTGACGCTCAGCTTCTCCTTGGTGACGAGCTCATCGAGCACGAACTGGGTCTTGATGCCCTTGATCGCGGCCTCGCGGGTCTCGTTCTCGAACTCCTCGGCGGTCTTGCCCTGGATCTCCAGGTACTTGTCGAGGGTGAGCCCCATCTGCGCGAGCTGGTGGTGCTCGAGGTTGTGCTTGCGGGTGTTGATCTCGTCCTCGAGCAGCTTCTCGGGGACCGGGACCTCGACCAGCTCGAGCAGCTTGTCCAGGACGCGCTCCTGGGCCTGCGTGGCCTGGTCGTACTGCTTCATGCTCTCCAGGCGCTTGCGGCTGTCGGCCTTCAGCTCCTCGAGGGTGTCGAACTCGGAGGCGAGCTGCGCGAACTCGTCGTCCAGCTCCGGCAGTTCACGCTGGGCCACCTGGGTGACCTTGACGGTGACCTCGGCCTCCTTGCCGGCCGCCGAGCCGCCCTTGAGCTCGGAGGTGAAGGTGGCCTCCTCACCGGCGGACAGGCCCTTCACGGCGTCGTCGATGCCGTCCAGCAGCTCGCCGGAGCCGATGGTGTAGGAGACGCCCTTGGCGATGCCGTCCTCGAGGATCTCGCCCTCGACCTTGGCCTCCAGGTCGATGGTGACGACGTCGCCGTCCTCGGCGGCGCGCTCGACCGGGGTCGTCGAGGCGAAGCGCTCGCGCAGCTGCTCGACCGCCTTCTCGACGTCCTCGTCGGTCACCTCGACGGCGTCGACCTCGACCTCGATGCCGGAGTAGTCCGGGATCTGGATGGTCGGGCGGACGTCGACCTCGGCGGTGAAGTTCAGCGTCTCGCCGTCCTTCAGCTCGGTGATGTCCACCTCGGGCTGGCCCAGCGGGCTCAGCTCGGCCTCGTTGACCGCCTCGGTGTAGAACTTCGGAAGCGCGTCGTTGACCGCCTCCTCCAGGACCGCACCGCGGCCGAACCGCTGGTCGATGACGCGGGCCGGGATCTTGCCCTTGCGGAAGCCCTTCACCGTGACCTGCTGGTTGATCTTCTTGTACGCCGCGTCGAGGCTGTCCTTGAGCTCCTCGAAGGGCACCTCGACAGTGAGCCGAACCCGGGTCGGGTTCAGGGTCTCCACGGCGCTCTTCACGGTTCGGTCTCCTTGTGGCTGACTTCTTGGTTTCTGCCGGGGCCAAACAGGTCCGGCGGATTTCGCTGCCCGGAGGACTTCAGACGCTGAGACACGGGCGCGCAGCTTGCATAGTAACCGCAGCCGCTCAGCGCCCCAAAAGGCGATCACGCGTGGTGGCGCCGACCGGCGGCCGGCAGGTGGTCGGGGTGGCGGGATTTGAACCCACGGCCTTCCGCTCCCAAAGCGGACGCGCTACCAAGCTGCGCCACACCCCGTTTGGTGCGACACGTAGGGTACATGGCCGCAGGCAGTGCGGCCGCTGCATTTCACGACGCCCGGGCTTGCTGCGGCGCGGGCGCGGAGTGCGGGCGAATGCGGGGTGCGGGCGAACGGGGTGTGCGGCGACGGCGTACGACCCGCTACGATGCCTTCTGTGCCGCGGTCGCCCGACTTGTGGCGCGCGCTGTGTGCGGGCGTAGCTCAATGGTAGAGCCCCAGTCTTCCAAACTGGCTACGCGGGTTCGATTCCCGTCGCCCGCTCTGTACGGCTCAGGGCCGGGTCGGAGGATCATCCTCCGACCCGGCCCTGATCGTTTCCGGGGGCTCTGGTTCAGTCCAGTCGGCCCAGCGTGTCTCCCGCGTGCCCGTCGCGGTCGGCGCCGACGTGCTGGTGGATCAAGGCCGCCGGGTGCGTTCGGCGACGTCGAGCAGGGTGAGGCGGCGGTGGGCGGGGGTGACCTCGTCGGTGGAGGCGGGAAGCAGGGCGAGGCGGCCGTCGGCCTGCCCGGCCGACGTGAACGTGCCGCGCGGCGTGACGGTCCAGAAGGGCCGGGTGCCCGTCACGCGGCCGGTGCGGGTGAGGACGTCCGCGGCCGCGGGGGTCGACGGCGCGGGAGATGCCGCAGTCGATCACGCGGGGGGCGTCCTCGGCCGGCATCACGTTGGCCGGTTTCCGCACCGGCCGGCGCCGGCCGGGCGCCTCGCCGCCGGTCAGAAGCTGATCGAGTTGATGGTCTCCGCTATCGAGTTCAGGAACCGGTTGATGGACGGAGCCATGCCGGTGGACGCGAGGAAGAAGCCGAAGAGCATGGCGACGATGGCCGGCCCGGCCTTGATCGACCCCCCTCTGAGCAACACCACCAGGATGATCGCCAACAGCAGCACCACGGACAGTGAAATGGCCACAACTGATCACACCCTCGGTCGGTCCGCTCTCCCGGCCCGGGGGCGCCAACCCCGCGCACCCCGCCAGAACCATCGTGCCACCAACCCGACTCGCGTATGCGGCGGCTGACGCATCATCGGCCACGACCGTGTGACGGGGTCGCGCAACCGCGGGCCGGGCGCCGTCTCCGGCCGCGCCCCGTACGGCAATTCGGGGGTGCCGCTGCACAGGGCATTGAAAGACATCGTTTCCATGTCCACACATCGCGTTCACAGGTAATTCGATTTGTTGCCGCAGACGCGGCCCCATGCGCCAATTAGTCAGGACGAATCCCGACATTGAGGGTGCATATGACGGGCCTGAGCGGCCTGCACGATGTGTCGACAGTCACCGCGACAGTCACGTCGACTTCGTCAAATCCCGGGTATCCGCAGCGAATAACCAGGAATGACGTCCGGGGTTTTACGAAATCCCACGGACAACGCTAGGGTGCCTCAGATGTTCCACGCTGCCTCGTCCCCCGGCCAGAACAGATCGCCGCTCCCCCCGGCACACTCGCCGGCACCGGGAGTGCCGAGTCCACGCAAGCCCGGCGAGCAGAGCGGCAAGCCGGGCAAGCAGCGCGACGCGTTCTTCGACAACGCCAAGTACCTGGCGATCGTGCTGGTGGCCATGGGCCACGCCTGGGAGCCGCTCAAGGGCGACAGCCGCATCCTCGAGGGCCTGTACACGGTCGTGTACACCTTCCACATGCCGGCGTTCATCATCATCTCCGGCTTCTTCTCCCGCAGCTTCGACGCGCGCCCCGACCGGCTCAAGCGGCTGATCACCGGCGTCGCCGTGCCGTACATCGTCTTCGAGACCGCCTACCCGCTCTTCAAACGCGTCGTCGACCACACCCCCGACCAGGACATCAGCCTCCTCGATCCCTGGTACCTGACCTGGTTCCTGTGCGCGCTGTTCATCTGGCGGCTGACCACCCCCGTCTGGAAGCTGGTGCGTTGGCCGCTGCCGCTCGCGCTCGGCATCGCCATGCTGGCCTCCGCCTCCCCTGAGATCGGCGACGACCTCGACCTCCAGCGCGTCCTGCAGTTCCTCCCCTACTTCGTGCTGGGCCTGTCCATGAAGCCCGAGCACTTCCAGCTGGTGCGCCGCCGCTCGGTGCGGATCCTGTCGGTGCCCGTGTTCGCCGCGGCGCTGGTCGTCGGCTGGTGGGCGGTGCCGCGCATGAACACCGCGTGGTTCTACCACCGCGACGCCGCACAGGAGTTGGGCGCGCCCTGGTGGGTCGGCCCCGTCATGGTGCTGGCGATGTTCGGCTGCTCGCTGCTGCTGACCGCCTGCTTCTTCGCCTGGGTGCCGCGCCGCAGGATGTGGTTCACGGCGCTGGGCGCGGGCACGCTGTACGGCTATCTGCTGCACGGTTTCCTGGTCAAGGCCGGCGACTACCAGGGCTGGTTCGACCACGCCTGGCTGCACCGCCCGCTCGGCGAGATCCTCGTCACCACCCTCGCGGCGGCGGCGGTGACCCTGCTGTGCACGCGGCCCGTGCAGCGGGTCTTCCGGTTCGCGATGGAGCCGAGGATGGAGTGGGCCTTCAAGCAGGACGCGGCCGAACTGGCCCGCGAGCGCCAGAAGACGGAGCAGCGCGAGCGCGAAAAGGTCAGCGTCGGCTTCCTGGGTCCGTGAGACCGAGAAGTGCGCGCATCCGTGCGTACTTCTCGGTCAGTCGTGCACGGGTGGCCTCGTCGAGGACCGCGAGCCGGGCCGGGTCGGCGTTGTGCGCCAGGTCCGCCTCCTTCACCAGCAGCGCGCCGGGCGTGGCGAGGATGCGCCGCGCGTACGCCTCCGGGTCCTCCCCCGCCCGCTTGGTGACCGCCAGCACGATGTCCTTCGTACGGCGGCTCAGCGGGGCCTGGTGCAGCCACTGCTCGGAGAGGGCGTCGTCCTCGACGGAGTCGTGCAGCCAGGCCGCCGCGATCTGGTCCGCGTCGCCGCCGCGGGCGCGCACGCCCTCGGCGACGGCCTGGAGGTGCTCGGCGTAGGGCCGGCCCGCCTTGTCCGTCTGCCCGGCGTGCGCGGCACGGGCGGTGGCTTCCACTTCGGCCGGCAGGAGGGTTCGGGGCGTCTCGGTCACGCGTCCAGTGTGGGTCACGGCGACGGTGCGGCGCAGGCCGGACCTCGGCCCGCCCGGCGCCGGTTCAGCGGACCGTCGGCTGGGCCTCGCGGCAGATCAGCAGCAGTGCCCGGTCGTCGTTGACGTCCTTGGCCACCGCTTCGATGAGGTGCCAGGCGGCTCCGTGGAAGCCGCCGGCGACGTAGCGGTCGGCCTCGCCGGTGAGGCGGTCGATGCCCTCGACGATGTCGCGGTCGGACGTCTCCACCAGGCCGTCGGTGAACAGCATCAGGACGTCACCGGGGCGCAGGGAGCCCTTGACGGGGTCGAACTGGGCGCCGTCGTACACGCCGAGCAGCGGGCCCTCGGCCGCCTTCTCCTCCCAGCGGCCGCTGCCCGCGCTGAGTTGCAGGCCCGGCGGGTGCCCCGCGGAGTACAGCTCGTAGTCGCCGGAGTCCAGGTCCAGGACCAGATGGATCGAGGTGGCGAAGCCCTCCTCCCAGTCCTGGCGCAGCAGATAGCCGTTCGCCGCCGGAAGGAACGCGTGCGGGGGCAGACTGCCCAGCAGGCCGCCGAACGCGCCCGACAGCAGCAGCGCCCGCGAGCCGGCGTCCATGCCCTTGCCCGACACGTCCGTGAGGACGACCTCCAGGGTGCGGCCGCCGTTCGTCCGGGCCGCGACCACGAAGTCGCCGGAGAAGGACTGTCCACCAGCCGGGCGCAGCGCCATCTCGCGGTGCCAGCCGTCGGGCAGCTTCGGCAACTTGCTCTGCACCCGGATGCGTTCGCGCAGGTCGAACAGCATCGTGCCGCCGCGCCGCCAGGGCACGCCGACGCGGCTGCGGAACTGCGCGACCAGCAACCCGAAGAAGCCGCAGGCGGCGACCACCAGCACGACGCCCGGGGTCACCCGGGACGGGCCCTCGGTGTACGGCCCGAGCCGCACCGACTCCACGATGAGCCCCGTGGCCGCCGCCGCGTACAGGCCGAGCAGGCTCGCCGGGCGCAGCAGCAGACCGCCCGCGACGATGGGCAGGACGAGCGCGGCCGGCGAGCACCACACCGAGTTGGCGAGCGTCACGGCCGCGATCAGTGGGATGGTCAGCAGCAGGCCGCCGAGCGCGACCCAGTCCGAGCCGTCCCCGCGGAAGTAGTCGACGCCGGCTCTGCGCACGCCGACGCGGGCCCGGTGCCACTGCTTCTTCAACCGGGCCGTGAACGTCTCGGCTTCCGCGCGCCGCTCTCGTCCTGCTGCCATTAGTTCGGGACCCTATCCATCGGACCAGCTGCTTGGCACGGGAGGCCCCACTTGTCCCCCGTCCGAGGTTCAACTTCACAGTGAACTTCACAGAAAGCCGTCCCGCTGCCACCCGGGAGAAATTCGCTCGCTCGTCCCGCATTGCCCTGATAGGCGTGGCTCATGGCGACTGACCTTGCGAGCGAGCTGAGGGTGCTGCGGCGGGACGACTGGGATGCGTGGTACGACAACCTGATCCGCGCCTTCGGCGGGGTCCCTGAGTCGCCCGAGGAGAGGGAGCTGTGGAATTCCCTCACGGAGCTCGACCGTTCCCTCGGTGCCTGGGACGGAGACGCGTGCGTGGGGACGGCGGGGGCGTTCAGCTTCCGCATGACCGTGCCCGGCGGCGCGCTGGTGCCCGCCGCCGGCGTCACGATGGTCAGCGTGGCCGCCACGCACCGGCGGCGCGGGGTGCTGACCTCGATGATGCGGCGGCAGTTGGACGACGTCCGCTCCTGGGGCGAGCCGCTGGCGGTGCTGACCGCCTCCGAGCCGGCGATCTACGGCCGGTTCGGGTACGCCGCCGCGACCTTCCAGGTCAGCGCCGAGATCGACACGAGCCGGGCCGGACTGTCGGTCCCGGCCGGCACCGACGACGTACGCCTGCGGTACGCGGCGCCCGCCGACGTCCTCGACGCATGCGAGGCGGTGTACGCACAGCTGGTGCCCCGCCGGCCCGGGATGCTGGCCCGGCGGCCCGGCTGGGAGCGGGTGGGGCTGCTCGACCCGGAGAGCGAGCGGGACGGCGCGTCCCCGCTGCAGTGCGTGGTCGCCGAGCAAACCAGGGGGCGCGAAGCGCCTTCGATTGAGGGTGGTGGTGGGAGACGGGCGGGCGGCGAGGTCACGGGGTACGCCCGCTACCGCGTCAAGCTCGGCTGGGGCGTCACCGGGCACGACGGCACGGTGCTCCTCGACGACCTGGCCGCACTCGATCCCGCGACCGACGCGGCGCTGTGGCGCTTCCTGTTCGGCATCGACCTGACGACGACGCTGACCGTGCGGGGGCGGCCGGTCGACGAGTCCTGGCAGTACCTGGTGACCGACATCCGGCGCTGCCGGCCGCGGCTGCGGGACTGTTTGTACGTGCGGCTCGTCGACGTCGGGGCGGCGCTTGCGGCGCGGACGTACCAGGCGCCGGTGGACGTGGTGTTCGAGGTGGAGGACGCGTTCTGCCCCTGGAACGCCGGGCGTTGGCGGCTGAGCGGGGATGCGAAGGGGGCGTCCTGCGAGCGGACGTCGGATGCGGCGGACCTCGCCCTGTCCGTACGCGAGTTGGGCGCGGCGTACCTCGGTGGTGTGTCGCTGGCCTCACTGGCCGCCGCCGGGCGGGTGCGGGAACTGCGGCAGGGGGCGCTGGCGGAGGCGTCGTTGGGGTTCGGGTCGGCGGTGGCGCCGTGGCTGCCGCACGGGTTCTAGGCCGACGTCGGGTTTTCCGACGGCGTCAGGACTTCTGACAGGTCGGGCACCAGAAGAGGTTGCGGGCGGCGAGATCGGCGGTGCGGATCTCGCCGCCGCAGATGTGGCAGGGCTGGTGGGCCCGGCGGTAGACGTAGACCTCGCCGCCGTGGTCGTCGACGCGGGGCGGGCGGCCCATCGCCTCCGGGGTGTGTTCCGGGCGGACGGTGTCGATGCGGTTGGCGCGGACGCCGGCGTGCATGAGCTCGACGAGGTCGGTCCACATCGCGTCCCACTCGGCCGGGGTGATGTCCCTGCCCTGGCGGTAGGGGTCGATACGGTGCCGGAAGAGGACCTCGGCGCGGTAGACGTTGCCGACGCCGGCGATGACCTTCTGGTCCATCAGGAGGGCGGCGATCGTCGTACGGCTGCGGCGGATGCGGGCGTAGGCGGCGGCCGGGTCGGCGTCTGGGCGGAGGGGGTCGGGGCCGAGGCGGTCGTGTATGGCGTTCTTCTCGGCCTCGGTGATCAGTGCGCAGGTCGTGGGGCCACGGAGGTCGACGTACGAGGTGGCGTTGGCGAGGCGGAGGCGGACGGTGTCCGTGGGCGGGGGTGCGGGGGCGTCGCCGAAGGTGACCTTGCCGAAGAGGCCGAGGTGGATGTGGACCCAGTCGCCGTCGCGGAAGCCCAGGAAGAGGTGCTTGCCGTGGGCGTCGGCGGTGTGCAGGGCGGTACCGTCGAGGAGGGCGGCGGCGTCGCTGAACTTGCCCTGGGGGCTGCTGACGGTGACGCGGCCATGGGCGAACCGTGCCGCGTAGTCCTCGGCCAGCCGGTGAATGGTGTGCCCCTCTGGCACGTGCGGTTCCTTTCCCACCCGGTGTCTGACAACTCCTCGGGACTGCTCTAGGCCCCTCTGCCCACCGGCCTGCGCGACTCGGTCGGATGAGGGCTCACCCCACCCTGGGGCTTGGCCCCGGGCCCCGGCGGGAACTCCGTCCCCTGCCCCCCCTTCCCAGGACGACGTCCCGGGGCCCCGGGGGCGGCAGCCCCCGGCGAGGGCGGCACCGGCGCCGGGTGCCCCAAGAGCAACGGCAACCCCAGGCGCGGCCGGCCCCTACTGCTGCGGGTGGTGGGCCGGGATCGGCGGGAGGTCGCCCGTCGTCTCGTACGCCGACAGCATGTCGATGCGGCGGATGTGGCGCTCGTCACCGGAGAAGGGGGTGTTGAGGAAGGTCTCGACGAACTTCGTCGCCTCCGCCAGCGTGTGCATGCGCGCGCCCACCGCCACGACGTTCGCGTTGTTGTGCTGCCGGCCGAGCGACGCGGTCTCCTCGCTCCAGGCCAGGGCCGCCCGCACGCCCTTCACCTTGTTCGCCGCGATCTGCTCGCCGTTGCCGGAGCCGCCGATCACGATGCCGAGGGCGTCGGGGTCCGCGGCCGTGCGCTCCGCGGCGCGCAGGCAGAAGGGCGGGTAGTCGTCCTGGGCGTCGTAGATGTGCGGCCCGCAGTCGACGGGCTCGTGGCCCGCCGCCTTGAGCCACTCGACGAGGTGGTTCTTGAGTTCGAAGCCCGCATGGTCCGAGCCGAGATACACGCGCATGGTCCGAGTGTGACACGGCGGTTTCGGGCCAGCCGTCTCGGGTGGCGTCGTACCACAGGCGCCCGAGGAATGTGAGCCACGTTACAAACCTCAAGGAAACATCAAGTAACGATTCCATTTCGAAGGTTCACGAATTCCTTTGCCTCGGATTCACTGGACCGACTCGTACACCGCTCGTACGGGAAACCGCTCACCCGGCGCAAAGGAAATCCGTCCATGACCTCGCAGACGACCCTGTCGAAGGCTGGAAGCGGCCACGTAAGCCCCGACGGACACGGTTCAGGGCTTCAGGCCGGACTCAAGAACCGCCACCTGTCGATGATCGCCATTGGTGGGGTGATCGGTGCGGGACTGTTCGTCGGTTCCAGCTCCGGCATCGCCACCGCCGGCCCCGGCATCCTCCTCTCCTACGCCCTCGTCGGCATGCTTGTCGTCCTCGTGATGCGCATGCTCGGCGAAATGTCCGCCGCCAACCCGACCTCCGGTTCCTTCTCCGCGCACGCCGACCGCGCGCTCGGCAGCTGGGCCGGGTTCTCCATCGGCTGGCTGTACTGGTTCTTCTGGGTCGTCGTGCTGGCCGTGGAGGCGACCGCCGGCGCCAAGATCCTCGAAGGGTGGATCCCCGCGGTGCCCCAGTGGGGATGGGCCCTCATCGTGATGGTGGTGCTGACCGCCACCAACCTGGTCTCCGTCGGCTCCTACGGCGAGTTCGAGTTCTGGTTCGCCGGGATCAAGGTCGTGGCGATCGGCGCGTTCATCGTCATCGGCGCGCTGGCCGTGTTCGGCGTGCTGCCCGGCGTGCACAGCGACAAGGCGGGGCTCGGCAACCTCACCGGCCACGGCGGCTTCCTGCCCCACGGACCCGGCGCCATCCTCACCGGTGTGCTGCTCGTCGTCTTCTCCTTCATGGGCAGCGAGATCGCGACCCTCGCGGCGGGCGAGTCGGAGGACCCGCAGCGCGCCGTCACCAAGTCGACCAACAGCATCATCTGGCGCATCGCCGTCTTCTACCTCGGCTCGATCCTCGTCGTCGTCTCCCTGCTCCCCTGGAACGACAAGTCGATCACCGAGAAGGGCTCCTACGTCGCCGCCCTGGACTCCCTCGGAATCGCGCACGCCGGTCAGATCATGAACTTCATCGTGCTGACCTCGGTGCTGTCCTGTCTCAACTCCGGCCTCTACACGGCCTCCCGCATGGCGTTCTCGCTCGGCGAGCGCGGTGACGCGCCCAAGGCCTTCGCACGGACCAACAGCCGGGGTGTGCCGATGGCCGCGATCATCGTGTCGGTCGTCTTCGGCTTCGTGGCCGTGTTCTTCAACTACAAGTTCCCGGACTCCGTCTTCCTCTTCCTCGTCAACTCCTCCGGCGCGGTCGCCCTGTTCGTCTGGCTGGTGATCTGCTTCTCGCAGCTGCGCATGCGGAGGATCATCCAGGCCGAGGCGCCGGAGAAGCTGATCGTGAAGATGTGGCTGTACCCGTACCTGACCTGGGCGACGGCCGCGCTCATCGTGTTCGTCCTCGGCTACATGCTGACCGACACCGAGCACGACGGCCGCGAGACCATGCTGCTGTCGCTGCTGGTCGCGGCGATCGTGCTGGTGATCGCCGTGGTCAAGCAGAAGCTCGGCGGCCGGGTCGCGGTGCGGGCCGAGGCGGAGAAGGTCTCGGTCGGCTGACGCAGGCCGTCCACCGGACTCGAGGGAGCCCTTCGGGGCTCCCTCTTCTTTTTGCCCCGGCGCTCACAGGATCGTGAAGCCGTCCCTGACCCGGTCGTACGTGGTCAACGCGTGCGGCTACGTGACGTCCTGCCGCTGGGCGCGGCCGGCGCGGCGCTGATCGCGGCGGGCGCGGCCGGGCTGTGGTGGTCGCAGCGGCGGCCGCGGGAGCGGCAGGGCTGAGCCGGGGCCGGGAGACGGGGCGGCCGGGGTGCGGGAGCCACCCCGGCCGCCCCCGAAAACCTGACGGTATGCGTCAGGAAATACGAGCACGATGAGGGCCATGAACTTCGCCGGCAACACCGCAGAACTGCTCGTCCTCCGCCCCGGCGACACCGGCTACCAGGAGGAACTCGCCGGTTTCCAGCTCGGGTTCACCCAGCGGCCCGCCGTGGTCTTCGCCGCCTCCCGCGCAGACGACGTGATCGCCGCCGTGCGGTACGCGGCCGGTGCGGGGCTGCCGGTCGGCGTCCAGGCCACCGGGCACGGGCTGCCCGGTACGGCGGAGGGCGGCGTGCTCGTGACCACCAGGCGCATGGACGGGGTGACCGTCGATCCCGGGGCCCGTACCGTCCGCGTCCAGGCGGGCGTGCGCTGGGGACAGGTCGTGTAGCCGTACGGGCTGGCGCGCCTCAACGGCTCCGCGCCGGGTGTGGGTGCCGTGTCGTACACCCTGGGCGGCGGACTCGGCATCCTGGCCCGCGAGTTCGGGTACGCCGCCGACCATGTGCGCTCGCTCGACGTCGTCACGGCCGACGGGCAGCTGCGGCACGTCACCCGGGAATCGGAGCCCGAGCTGTACTGGGGGCTGCTCGGCGGCGGACACACCCTCGGCGTCGTCACCGAGCTGGAGATCGGCCTCGTACCCGTGGCCCGGCTGTACGGCGGCTCGCTCGCCCTCGACGGGCGCGAGGTCGACCCGGCGGCCGTCCTGCGGGCGTACGAGGAGTGGACGCTACCGTGCCGGACGGGCTGACCTCGTCCTTCGCCGCCGTACCGTACCCGGACGTCCCGGGGCTGCCGCCGCACCTGCGCGGCCGGTACGTCATCTCGGTGCGGGTCGCGTACACGGGTGCCGACGGTGACGAAATCGTCGCGCCGCTGCGGGAGATCGGGCCGGTGCTCGCCGACTCGTTGCGCGAGATGCCGTACGCCGAGAGCCACACGATCCACAGCGACCCGGACTTCCCGCACGTTTACTACGGGGACAGCGCGGTGCTGCGCGGCCTGGACGTGGGGCGGGGCGCCGAGCTGCTGGCCCGTACCGGGCCGGACGCGCCCGCCATGTGCGTCGTGCAGGTCAACCACCTGGGCGGCGCACTGGCCGAGTCCGCGCCGAACGCGGTGCCGTACCGCGAAGGGCGGTACCTGGTACGGCTGTTGACCATGGGTGAGCGGGAGAAGGCCCGTGAGTTGCTGGACCCCGCCTTCGCGGTGGTCGCCCCGGACACGATCGGCCGGGCGCTCAACTTCGCCTTCGGGGCGGGTGACCGGGGCGAGGGGCTGTACGACGCCGGGACGCGCGCGAGGCTCGCCGGGCTGAAGTCGCAGTACGACCCGGCGAACCTCTTCCGCAGGAACTACGGCGTCAGCGCCGGATGAGCTTCCAGGCGGTGGGCAGCGCGCCCATCGCCAGGGCGGCCTTCAGCGCGTCGCCGATCAGGAACGGGGTCAGGCCGGCCGCGATCGCCGCGGACGCGGACATGCCGGTGGCCAGGGCCAGGTAGGGCACGCCGACGGCGTAGATGATCGCCTCGCCGAGCAGCATCGTGCCCGCCATGCGCCAGGCGGAGCGGTCGGCGCCGCGGCGGGCCAGGGCGCCGACGACGGTGGAGGCGAGCAGCATGCCGAGGATGTAGCCGAACGACGGCGCGGCCGCGCCGGAGCTGCCGCCCGCGAACCACGGCACGCCCGCGATGCCCGCGAGCGCGTACAGCGCGAGGGAGAGAAAGCCGCGGCCCGCGCCGAGCGTGGTGCCGACGAGCAGGGCGGCGAAGGTCTGGCCGGTCACCGGCACCGGGGAGCCCGGCACGGGCACGGAGATCTGGGCGGCGAGGCCGGTGAGCGCGGCACCGCCGAGCACGAGCGCGATGTCCCGGACACGGGACGCAGGCAGCAGGTCGGCGAGGACCTGCCCGGTACGGGCGGGGGCGGCGGCAGCGGTGCTCATGGGGACTCCGCGGGGCTGAGGGCAGTTCGGAACAGGGTGACGCTATCCCAGCGCCCGCGAGCCGATCACCGTCAGCGCTCGACAAAGGGCGCAACAGGGGCTTGGTGGGCTCCGCACAAAGAGTGCGGGTTACACGTGACGGGGCGTGATGCCGGTCACTGAGGTGGAGTGGTTTCACCTACGGGGACCGGGCGGGCCCCCTCTGTAGGGTTTCGCCAAACGGGTCGTTTGCCTGTGCCGGTGCCGTCTCGCCCGTCGGTCACCACCTGGGCAGCGGTGGGCCGTTTTGCTAGCTTCGAGCGCATGGTTGCCCAGGCCCGGAACTTCTCGTCGCGTCGTTACGTCGACCTGCGACGCCAGGGCACGGCCACCTGTCGCCGCCCGGTGTAGGGGCGGGCTCCGGCACGCCCCGACTCACAGGACGGCGCAGTGTCGGACCCGTTCCCCAGGGAGATCTCCCATGCCCCGTACCGCGGCACCCACCCTGATGTCCCCCATCCCCCGTGTCGCCGACCGCGACCGGCGCCGGACCAGCGCCAGCGTCGTGCTGCGGTCGGTGCTGGAGCACGGGCCGGTGGCGCGCAGCACCATCGCCCGGCTGACCGGGCTGTCCCCGGCCTCCGTGACGGACTACTGCGCCCGGTTCGCCGAGCTCGGGCTCATCCGCGAGGCCGCCGCGCCCCGGCGGTCCAACGGGGTGGGGCGGCCGCACGTGCCCGTCGATCTGGACGACTCACGCTTCCTGGTGGGCGGGGTGCACGTGGCGGTGCCGTACACCACGGTCGCGCTGCTCGATCTGCGCGGCCGGGTGGTGGCCGAGCGGCGGCTGAAGCACACGCGCACCGAGCCCTCCCCCGTGCTCGCCCGGGCCGCCGACGGCCTGGGGGAGTTGCTGGCCGACGCCGCGGGCAGCGCGCCCCTCGGCGTCGGGTTCGCGGCCGGTGGCTGGGTGGAGCGGGACTCCGGCACCGTCGTCGAACACCCGCTGCTGGGCTGGCGGGACGTACCGGTGCGGGAGGTGCTCGGCGCCCGCACCGGACTGCCGGTCCACGTCGACGGGCATGCGCGGGCGCTGGTCAACGCGGAGCGCCTGTTCGGACGGGCGCGGGGCAGCCGGAACGTGCTGCACCTGTTCGTCGGCAACGTGGTCGACGCGGCCTTCGCCACGAACGACGAGGTGCACCACGGGCCGAGGTCCCAGGCGGGGGCGATCGCGCACCTGCCGTTGCGGGGCGGCACCGAGCCCTGCGACTGCGGACGTGTCGGCTGCCTCCAGGTCGAGCTGAGCGAGCGGACGCTGTGCCGGCGGGCGCGGGAGGCCGGGGTGATCGACGGGGCAAATCCGATGGACGTGGTGGCCGCCGCGGCCGCCGGTGACGCGGCGGCCGTACGGCTGCTGGTGGAGCGGGCCCGGATGACGGGGCGGGCGGCGGGGCTGCTGTCGGACGTGCTCAATCCGGAGACGGTGGTCGTCACCGAGGTCGGAATCATTCACCGGGAGGACTGTCTGACCGCGATGCGGGGAGCGGTCGGGCCCGACCGGGCGGCGGATGTCGTGCCGATCAGTTTTCCGGATTCCGTACTCGCCGTGGCGGGCGGATCGGTGGCCCTGGACGTGCTCTACCGGGATCCGTTGGGTGTGTCACCTGAGCTGAATTAATTCAGAAACTCCGAATGTTGACAGGGGTTGTGCGGGGCCGGGAACATCCTGTTGATGAGCCCGCTGACGAGCTGTCGCATCCTTTGTTGCTGACACGTTGACGCGCCCCGGAGCGCCTTTCCCCTCCGGCTCTCTTTCCTGCGTGAATTCCCTTCCCTGGCTTTCTCCTGCCCGCAATTTCGCACGCTTTCCTGCCTTGTGAACCCAGGGAGTCCTCCCATGCCCGTGTCCGGTGTCGACCGGCGTCTTTTCCTCTCCTCGGTACTCGGCGTCGCCGCCGCGGCGGCCGGACTGAGCGGCTGCGCCGGATCCAGTGCCGCCGCCGCCAAGTCGTCCGCAGGCCTGGCCGCCCCGCTCGCCGACAAGGTCCCGGCGGGTACGAGCCTGAAGATCACCTCGTACCAGGACGCCCAGCAGTTGCAGCTCAAGCTGGCCGGTCTGCCCGAGTTGCCGTTCACCGTGTCGAGCTGGCTGAACATCGGGGCCGGTCCCGACGTCATCAACGCCTTCCGCGCCAAGTCCCTGGACCTGGCGAACAACGCGGGCATTCCGCCGATCCAGGCGCACTACCAGGGATTCGACGCGAAGATCGTCGCGATCGACATCACCCGCAAGCTCAACTACCTCTTCGCCACCAAGCCCGGCAGCGACATCCGCACGGTCCAGGACTTCAAGGGCAGGAAGCTGGCGTTCTCGCAGGGCCAGGCCCAGGGCGTCGTTCTGCTGCGGGCGTTGAAGACAGCCGGACTGAAGTACGACGAGGTGAAGCTGGTCCCGCTGACCAGCAACCAGTTCCTCACCGCCCTGCAGTCCGGTCAGGTGGACGTGGCGCCGCTCGGCAACAGCCAGGTGCCGGCGTACCTGAAGCAGTACGGGTCCAAGGGCGCCCACACCATCCCCACCGACGTCGTGGACCTGCTCAACCTGCTGTGGGCGCCGACCTCCGTGCTCGCCGACTCCGCGAAGGCCGCCGCCGTCGCCGCCTACATCCCGCAGTGGGCCAAGGGCCAGGTGTGGCGGTACGAGCACCCCGACGTCTGGAACAGGGAGTTCTACGTCAAGACGCGCCGCGCCAACCACTGGCACACCGACGTCACCTTCGTCCTCAACCCGCCGCAGGCCAGCACCCTGCGCAGCATCACCGTCCCGCCGTACGGCGGCGAGACCCTGATCGCGAACGCCGCGGCCGCCTACCGCGACCTGCCCGAGCCGCTGCGCCGCCGGCGAGCGCGGGCTGTTCATTGGCGGGTTCGCGCAGCGGATCGTAGGCCTGTCGGTGCCTGAGTCCCGCACGCTGCTGGACCTGCTCCAGTCGTACGTCACCCGCCCGGAGAACATCCTGCGCTGGCGCTGGTCCCCGGTCCGGCATCACCCAGCACTACGCCATCGACAACTACGACGGCCTGCCGCGCCGCCTGAACCGGGTGACGGTCGCCAGTGACGTGCCGGTCGGCATCGAGGGCAAGGAGAGCTACTCGATCGAGGGGGACGCCTCGCACTACACGACCGTCGCCGGGTAACCGGAACATCACGCTCCGCACTGCGGACGTCCGGATGGTGAGCAGTCTCTCCGCCGGAGCGGAGAGACTGCCCAGACTGTGGGGGTTTTTGCCCATCTCCCGTACTGGACGAGCCGCGCCATGCCCAGCAACACCACCTCCCCCAAGCTCTCGGCTCCGCTCGAGCAGGGGGGACCCCCATCGCCGCCCCCCGGGGCGGACGACGTCTCCCTGTCCCACGGCCTGAAGCAGCGCCACCTGTCGATGATCGCCCTCGGCGGCGTCATCGGCGCCGGCCTGTTCGTCGGCTCCGGCGCGGGCATCGCCGCCGCCGGTCCCTCGATCGTCGTCGCCTACACCCTCTCCGGCCTCCTGGTGATGCTGGTGATGCGGATGCTCGGCGAGATGTCGGCCGCGTACCCGTCGTCGGGCTCCTTCTCCGCACACGCCGAGCGGGCGCTCGGCCCCTGGGCGGGCTTCACCGCGGGCTGGTCCTTCTGGGTCCTGCTGTGCACGGCCGTCGGCCTGGAGGGCATCGGCGCCGCGAAGATCGTCACCGGCTGGCTGCCGGGTACGCCCGAGTGGGCGTGGGTGGCGCTGTTCATGGTGGTCTTCTGCGCCGCCAACCTCGCCGCGGTGAAGAACTTCGGCGAGTTCGAGTTCTGGTTCGCGGCGCTCAAGGTCGGAGCGATCACGCTGTTCCTGGTCCTCGGCGTGCTGGCCATCGCCGGCGTGCTGCCCGGCACCGACTCGCCGGGGACGAGCAACCTCACGCACTTCCTCCCCCATGGCGGCGAGGGCCTGGTGATCGGGTTGCTCGCGTCGGTGTTCGCCTACGGCGGCCTGGAGACGGTCACCATCGCGGCGGCCGAGTCGGAGAACCCGGTCAAGGGCGTGGCGAGCGCCGTGCGCACCGCGATGTGGCGCATCGCGCTGTTCTACATCGGCTCCATGGCGGTCATCGTCACCGTGGTCCCCTGGGACTCGAAGGAGATCGTCGAGAAGGGCCCGTACGTCGCCGCCCTCGACCACCTCGGCATCCCGGGCGCCGGGCAGCTGATGAACGTGGTGGTGCTGGTCGCGCTGCTGAGCGCGATGAACGCCAACATCTACGGCTCCTCACGCATCGCCTACTCCCTGGTGCAGCGCGGCCAGGGCCCGAAGGCGCTGGCCAGGGTCTCCGGCGGCGTCCCGCGGATCGCCGTCCTGGTGTCGTGCGTCTTCGGCTTCGCGTGCGTGCTGCTCAGCTACTGGCGGCCGAACGACGTCTTCCCCTGGCTGCTGAACATGATCGGCGCGGTGATCCTGGTGGTCTGGATCTTCATCGCCGTCTCGCAGCTGCGGCTGCGGCGCAGGCTCGAACGGGAGACACCGGAGAAGCTGGTCGTGCGGATGTGGGCGTTCCCGTGGCTGACGTGGGTCGCGATGGCCGGCATGGCCGCGATCTTCGTCCTGATGGCCCGGGAGGCCGACACGCGGGTGCAGCTGTACTCGACGGGCGGCATGACGCTGTTCCTGGCGGCGGTGGGATACGTCTGGCAGCGAACGCGCGCCAGGAGCTGACGCACCACACCTGCCTCGGGAAGGCCCTCACGTGGGACACGTGAGGGCCTTCTTGTTGCTCGGGTCCACCTTGTAGTTGCAAGCCTTTTGCAATAAAAGGTCGGAGGGGACCCGCCATGCCCGTCTACACGCTGCCTGAACTGCCGTACGACTACACCGCGCTCGCCCCCGTGATCAGCCCCGAGATCATCGAGCTGCACCACGACAAGCACCACGCGGCCTATGTGAAGGGCGCCAACGACACGCTGGAGCAGCTGGCGGAGGCACGGAACAAGAAGCAGTGGGGATCGGTCAACGGCCTGGAGAAGAACCTGGCCTTCCACCTCTCCGGGCACATCCTGCACTCGATCTACTGGCACAACATGACCGGTGACGGCGGCGGCGAGCCGCTGGAGAAGGACGGCGTGGGCGAGCCTGCAGACGCGATCGCCGAGTCCTTCGGCTCCTTCGCCGCCTTCAAGGCGCAGCTGTCCAAAGCCGCCGCGACCACGCAGGGGTCGGGCTGGGGCGTACTCGCCCACGAACCGCTCAGCGGGCGGCTGATCGTCGAGCAGGTCTACGACCACCAGGGCAACGTCGGCCAGGACTCGACGCCGATCCTGGTCGTCGACGCCTGAGAGCACGCCCTCTACCTGCAGTACCGCAACCAGAAGGTGGACTTCACCGAGGCCATGTGGCAGGTCGTGGACTGGCAGGACCTGGCGAAGCGCTACGCGGCCGCCAAGTCCCGCGCAGACGTGCTGCTGCTCGCGCCGTAAGGCGTCCCGGAGCGTCCTGCCTCGTGATCGTCGACTGGCACGTGCTGCTGCTCGCGCCGTAAGGCGTCCCGGAGCGTCCTGCCTCGTGATCGTCTTCCCGTCCTTCACGCGGGCAGGCGGAAAGAAGGAAGGGCCCCTGCGAGACCGGCCCGCAGGGGCCCTTTCCCTCCATCGCGGGACATGTCCGAAAAGTCGCCCTGGTGTGACGCATTCCGGACTGCCCCGATCGTCGCGGGTGCCCCTACGCTCCCGATGCGGTCACCGCCGCACCGCCCCATCGGGAGGCCATCGTGATGGACGACAAGTACTGCCCCACCTGCCCCGGCAACAAGCCCCAGCGGTTCCGGCCGGCCACGAAGAAAGAGCTGGAGTACGTCGCGGCTCACGGCGGGGGCAAGGACACGCCCAGCTTCTGGCGCTGCGGCAACGACGGCTGCCTGTGGGTGCAGCCCTACTTCAACCGCAGCAAAGGCTTCAGCCTGCCGGAATCGTTCAGGTGACCGCGGTCAGAGGTTGCTGAAGTCCGGCCCCACCGTCCGCGTCCGCTTGAGCTCGTAGAACCCGGGGATCGACGCGACCGCGAGGGTGCCGTCCCAGAGGCGGGCCGCCTGCTCGCCCTTGGGGGCGGGGGTGACGACCGGGCCGAAGAAGGCGATCTGCTCGCCGTCGGGGCCGGGGACCGCGATGACCGGGGTGCCGACGTCCTGGCCGACCTTGTCGATGCCTTCCTTGTGGGAGGCGCGCAGTTCGGCGTCGAACTCGAAGTCCTCCTGGTCGGCGTACTCGATGAGGTCGGCGGGCAGGCCCACCTCGTCCAGCGCGGCCGCGATGGCCTCGCGGGTCGGACCCTCGCCCCGGTTGTGGAAGCGGGTGCCGAGCGCGGTGTAGAGCGGGCCGAGGACGTCCTCGCCGTGCTTCTGCCAGGCCGCGGTCACCACGCGCACCGGGGCCCACGCCTCGGTGGTCAGCAGCTCACGGTACGACTCGGGCAGCTCGTCCAGCTTGGGCTCGTTGAGCACGGCCAGGCTCATGATGTGCCAGCGGACCTCGATGTCCCGTACCTTCTCCACTTCCAGCACCCACCGGGACGTCATCCAGGCCCAGGGGCACAGCGGGTCGAACCAGAAGTCGACGGGGGTCTTGCCGGACGCGGTCGCGGTCTCGGACATGGCTCTCCTTGGAATACGGCCCATGCGGTCTTTGAACGGGCAACATCGCCCTCCCCCGTCCCATTCCCGGGTGCCCGGTGTCAGGGGCGCATGGCAGGATCGGTCCTGTTCCATCGTGTCCGACATCCGAGACGTGCTGAGGGAGTGCCGCCCGTGCCCGGTGAGAATCTGTCCCGCGACGAGGCCCGGGAACGGGCCGCCCTGCTGTCGGTCGAGGGCTACGAGGTGTTCCTCGACCTGCGTTCCGCGGTGGGCGAGTCCGCCGCCGGCGAGGACAGCGCGGACGGGCCGCGGACCTTCCGCTCGGTGACCACGATCCGCTTCCGCTGCGCCGAGCCCGGCGCCTCGAGCTTCGCGGACCTGATCGCACCGGCCGTCACGGCCGTCTCGCTCAACGGCAAGGACCTCGACCCGGGCGAGGTCTTCGACGGCTCCCGCATCCGGCTTGAGGACCTCGCCGCCGACAACGAGCTGGTCGTCGATGCGCAGTGCGCCTATTCGCGCACCGGGGAGGGCCTGCACCGCTTCGTCGACCCCGAGGACGGGGAGGTGTACCTCTACACCCAGTACGAGCCGGCCGACTCCCGCCGTGTCTTCGCGAACTTCGAGCAGCCGGACCTCAAGGCCCCGTTCCGCTTCGAGGTGCGGGCGCCGGAGGGCTGGACGGTGTGGAGCAACGGGGTCGGTGAACTGCACGACGGGGTCTGGCGGTTCGCGGAGACGAAACCGATCTCGACGTACATCACCTGCGTGGTGGCGGGCCCGTACCACTACGTGACGGACACCTACGAGCGGGTCCTCGCGGACGGCACGCGGCTGGAGATCCCGCTCGGCGCCCTGTGCCGCAAGGGCCTGGCGAAGCACTTCGACGCCGACGACGTCTTCCTGGTCACCAAGCAGGGCCTGGACTTCTTCCACGACCACTTCGACTACCCGTACCCGTTCGGCAAGTACGACCAGGCGTTCGTGCCCGAGTACAACCTCGGCGCGATGGAGAACCCGGGCCTGGTGACGTTCCGGGAGGAGTACATCTTCCGCGGGAAGGTGACGCAGGCCTCCTACGAGGGCCGGGCGAATGTCGTGCTGCACGAGATGGCGCACATGTGGTTCGGCGACCTGGTCACCATGGAGTGGTGGGACGACCTGTGGCTGAAGGAGTCCTTCGCCGACTTCATGGGCGCGTTCGCGCTGGTCGGCGCGACCCGCTTCAAGGACGGCTGGATCACCTTTGCCAACCGCCGCAAGGCGTGGGCGTACCGCGCGGACCAGCTGCCCTCCACGCACCCGATCACCGCGGACATCCGCGACCTGCAGGACGCCAAGCTGAACTTCGACGGCATCACGTACGCCAAGGGCGCGTCGGTGCTGAAGCAGCTGGTGGCGTACGTCGGCCAGGACGCGTTTCTGGAGGGCGCGCGGCGCTACTTCAAGCGGCACGCGTACGGCAACACGCGCCTCGGTGACCTGCTCGCGGTGCTGGAGGAGACCAGCGGCCGCGACATGGGCGCGTGGGCGCGGGCGTGGCTGCAGACCGCCGGGGTCAATTCGCTGACGCCGCAGGTCCTGCTCGGCCCGGAGGGCCGGATCACCGAGCTGGCGGTGCTCCAGGAGGCGCCGGAGACGCATCCGGAGCTGCGGCCGCACCGGGTGGCGGTGGGCCTGTACCGGCGGACGGACGAGGGGGCACTGGAGCGGTACGCGCGGGCCGAGGCGGACGTCGACGGCCCGCGGACGGTCGTGGCGGAACTGGCCGGTGCGGACGCCCCCGAGCTGGTCCTGGTCAACGACGACGACCTGACGTACTGCAAGACCCGCTTCGACGACACCTCCCTGGCCACGCTGCGGGAGCACCTCGGCGCCCTCACCGACCCGCTCGCCCGCGCGCTGTGCTGGTCGGTGCTGTGGAACCTGACGCGGGACGCGCTGCTGCCGGCGCGGGACTTCATCGACCTGGTGCTGCGGTTCGCGGGCCGCGAGTCCGACATCGGCGTGCTGCAGATGCTGCACGCGTGGGCCGGCTCGGCGCTGGTCCACTATGTCGCCCCCGAGTGGCGGGAGACGGGCGAGCGGATGCTGGCCAAGGGCGCGCTGCGCGAGCTGCGGCAGGCCGAGCCGGGCAGCGAGCACCAGCTGGCCTGGGCCCGCTTCTTCGCGACGGTGGCGTCGGCCCCGGCCGATCTGGAGCTGTTGCAGGGCCTGTTGGCGGGCACGGCGGAGATCGCCGGACTGGACGTCGACCAGGAGCTGCGCTGGGCGTTCCTGGAGCCGCTGGCGGCGCACGGGGTCGCGGACGAAAAGGTGCTCGCGGACGAACTGGCCCGGGACGACACCGCCTCCGGCAAGCGCCACCAGGTCCGCTGCCTGGCCGCGCGCCCCTCGGCCGCCGTCAAGGCGCAGGCGTGGGCGCAGGTCGTGGAGTCGGACGCCCTCTCGAACGCACTGGTCGAGGCGACGATCGCGGGCTTCGTGCAGTCGTCGCAGCGGGAGCTGCTCGCGCCGTACGCGCCGAAGTACTTCGCGGCGATCGAGCGGGTGTGGGCGGAGCGGTCGATCCAGATCGGGATGGACATCGTGCGGGGTCTGTTCCCGTCGCTGCAGGACTTCCAGGAGACCCTGGACGCGACGGACGCGTGGCTGGCCGCCCACGAGGGGGCCGCTCCCGCCCTGCGCCGCCTGGTGCTGGAGGCACGGGACGACCTGGCGCGGGCGCTGCGGGCGCAGGCGTGCGACGCGGCGGCGGCCGGTGCGGCCGATCGCTAGACCACACCTTTGGCCAAAGCTCCGGCCTTCGGTAACCGTTACGGAATTCAGGCAATAGACCCCGTAACCCCTGGCCCCCACCCGAACGGACCAGGTGCTTTCGGCACCCGAACACGCGTGCTTTAGGGCGGCCTTGTCCGGGTTCGTCGACGGGCGTGTAACAGCGGTTAGAGGGTGGATCGGGCGCGGGAACTCCCGGGGCATGAACCACAACACCCCGCTCTCCCCCCGCCCCCTCCGCCACCTCGCCAAGGTGCACCGCCGGGTCCTGACCGCCGCCCAGCTGCGCGCGCACGGCGTCTCGGCCGCCGAGAGGGACGAGCAGTGCCGCCCCGGCGGACCCTGGCAGCAGATCCTCCCGGGCGTCTTCCTGCTCCACCCGGGCCCGCCGACCAGCGAGGAGCGGCTGCACGCGGTGCTCATGTACGCGACACGCGGACCGCTCCCGCAGACGGCACCCGGGGTGCCGACCCAGCCGACCGCGCAGGAGCCGCACCGGCCGGTGTACGCGGAGGTGATGATCACCGGCCTGGCGGCCCTGACCCTCCACGGCTTCGCCTCCGCACCTGCCCTGCTGTCGCTGGAGAAGATCGACATCCTGGTGCCCCGCATGCGCCGGCTGCGCTCGACGGGCTGTGCGCGGATCGTCCGCACGGCCGCCCTGCCCACCCCCGAGCCGGTCACCGGCCTTCCGGTGGCGCCGGTGCCGCGGGTTTTGGCGGACGCGGTGGCCGAACTGGCGGACGCGGGCGTGGTACGGCGGCTGCTGACGGAGGCGGTGCGCGGCGGCCACTGCGAACCGGCGGCCGTGGTGAAGGAGTTGACCCAGGCCCGGCTGCTGAGCCGGCCGCACGTGGTGGACGCGGTGGACTCGCTGCTGGCCGAGGGGCGCGCGATCGCGGAGAACCGCCTGTACCGGATGGTCCGGGAGTACGGCCTGCCCGACCCGGTGTGGAACGTGGATCTACGCCTGCCGGGCGGCCCCCACCTGGGCGGTCTGGACGCGTACTGGCCGGAACAGGCGGTGGCGGTGGAGCTGGACACCCGCGCTCCGCGCCAAGGCCACCGGCAGGACGACGACGCCCTGTGGTCGGAGTACACCCGCAAGCGTGAGCACCTGGAGCGCCTCGGCATCACGGTCGTCCACATCACGCCCAAAAAGCTCCGCGACGCGATGGAGCAACAGGCGACGGTGGTCCGCACGGCGCTGATGGCGGCGGTCGACAGGGATCCGGCCGCGTACGTCGTGGTGCTCCCGCGGTAGTGACCCGGGGAGGCATCAGGAGGGGAGAGGAGGGGCCACCGGTGCTGCCGGCGGCCCCTCCTCGTGCGTCGGCCGGTGACCCGCACCTACGTGCCGCAGAACTCCGCCTCGATCACCGCGCCGCTGTCGCCCGTCCAGTCGGCGTTGAAGTTGAAGGAGAGAGCGTGGTGGCCGTCGGCCGTCGTCACCGCGGAGGACGTCGAGCCGTGGATGCCTCCGTCGTGGCCCCAGACGTGGACGCCGCAGGAGAGGGTGTGGTCGATGAGACCGAGGCCGTATGCGGAGTTCGGGACGCCGTCGATCTCCACCGTGGTCTTCATTTCCTTCAGCTGGTGCGGCGGCAGCAGCCCGCCGCGGAGCAGGGCCGTGTAGAAGCGGTTCAGATCGGCCGAGTCCGAGATCATCTCGCCCGCGGAGGACGCCAGCGAGGGGTTGAGGTCCGTGACGTCGTACGTCGGGCCCGTCGTCGTCTCCGCCAGTTTCGAGTAGGCGCGGCGGCTGGGGTGAGGGACCGTGACCCTCGTGCCGGGGAGGGACGTGGCCTTCAGGTGCAGGGGGTCGATGATGCGCCTGCGGATCTCCTCCGTGTACGCGTGGCCCGTCACCCGCTCGATCACCATGCCGGCCAGGACGTAGTTGGTGTTGGAGTAGTTCCAGGACGTACCCGGTGCGAAGTCCGGCTTGTGGGACATGGCGGCCTCCACCAGGGCCTCGGGCTTCAGCGTGTCGTAGCGGTGGCGGAAGAAGCCGTCCTTCAGGAAGTGGGTACGGGCGAAGGTCTCGTCGGCCGTGTAGTTGTAGATGCCGCTCGTGTGGTTCAGCAGTTGGCGGATCGTGATGCGGCGGCCGTCGTGGCCGTGGCCCCTCACCGCCCCGGGCAGCCACTTGTCCACCGTGTCGTCCAGCGACAGCTTGCCCTCCGCCTCCAGCTGGAGCAGCACCGTGGACACGAAGGTCTTGGTGATGCTGCCCACCCGGTACCGGTCGTCCGCGCTGCGCGGCGTGCCCGTCCGCACGTTGCCCAAGCCCGCCGTCGCCGACCAGGTGCCCCTGCCGTCCTGCGCGGTCGCCGTCACCCCGGGCACGCCGTCCCCGACCGCGGCCCGGACGGCCGCGCGGGTCGCCTCGTGGTGGCCGCCTCCGGCGGGAACCGCCGCCAGCGCCGGCCCCGCCGGCACCGCGGAGAGGACCACGGCCGCCGCTCCCACCAGTGCCGTTCGTACCGTCATCGCCTTCCCCCTTCTCGTCGTCGAGCTCGGTCGCGGGGGACTCGGGCGGTGTCCGCGAAGGTTGCGCCACAGTCTGCCAGTTGAGTGAGTTTCGGTCCTTTGCCGGCCGGCCCTCAGCCCTTCTTCAGCACGAGCTCCGTGTTGCGGTCCGCCGCGTTGCCCGCCAGCGTCTTGTTGGCGCCCGGAGCGTTGAAGGACAGTTCGCGGTAGAGGGCTGCCAGGCCGGTCTGGCTGAGGTCGGCGAAATCCGTGCGGTGCGGGGCTGCAGACTCCACCAGCGTGGTGAAGACCGACAACGTGCCGTCCTTGTTGTCCACCAGCTCGATGACGCGGGCGAGTTGGGGGTAGTCGACGTGCGAGGCGGTGGAGATCTCCCAGAAGGAGCGGCCACCGGGCGCGGAGTGCGGGGTGATGACGTTCTTGTGGATGTGGCCGTTCACCCAGGCGAGCACGTTGCTGTGGCTGCCCAGGAGGGCGATGACCTCGGAGCCGTTGTGCCGGCGTTCGCCGGGGCGGGCCGGGTCGGGGCGGGTGTTGGTCATCGTCTTGCTGGTGTGGTGGCTGAAGACCACCGCGTACGAGTCCTTGTTGTCGCGGAGGGTCTTGTCGAGCCACTTCAACTGGGCAGTCCCGATGGACCCTTCGTAGTGCCCGCCCGGGTCGGTGGTGTCGAGACTGATGCCGATGACGTCGTCGGCGATGCGGAAGCTGTAGTACTGGGTGCCCGCGTCGAGGTTGGCGGAGGAGTAGCCGTGGCCGACCGGGCCCAGCCCGGTGTAGGCCGGGTCCAGGTGCGCCTTGAGGTAGTCGGCGGGGGTGTACGGGGCCCGCTTCTCGTCGGGGGTGACCGAGCGCATGTCCCGGGCGTGGGCCTTGAGCAGTTCGCGGAACTGCACGCCCTTGGGGTCCTTGGCGTTCTTGATGGCGGTCTGCAGCTTCCTGGCCTCCGAGGCCGACAGGCTCATCAGCTTCTTGCCGCCGATCGCGTACTCGGCGAGGTAGGGGTCGCCGTGCGCGTAGCAGCCGAGCGGCAGGGCGTCGTGGTTGCCGACGGTGGAGTACCAGGGAAGGTTGAGGCCGGGGCTGCGCACCTCGCGGATCGCGGCGGCCAGGAAGCCGTGCAGATGCGGGAAGCCGAGCTGCTTGTCGGCGTCGCGCAGGGGCGAGTCGGGCTGCCAGTACAGCTTGAGCCCGCTGTTCTGGACGCCCTCGTAGTGCCGCGGGTCGCCGGAGTTGGGCGTGATGCGCCCACCGCTCATGATCTTCATGAACCACTCCAGCTCGGAATGGGCGTTGTTGTCCGTGTTGTCGCCGGTGGTCATCACGAAGTGGAGCGGGGCGCCGGTGACGGGGGCGCCCCGCAGCGCGTTGACCCGCTCGACGAGCGAGACGGCGCCCGGCACGGTGAGCGCCTCGTGCGGCCGCCAGGCGTGCTGGTCGGTGGAGCGCAGGTACTCCAGGCGGAGCGGGTGCTGGCTGTCCATCAGGTGCAGGTCGGTGAACTGCACGAACGCGGCGAGCGCGGTACGGCGGCCGGCCCGGCCCGACTTGGGCGCCGCCAGCTCGCTGCGCACCACGCGCTTCCAGCCGGGGCCGTCGCCGAGCCGGCGGTAGCCGGAGCCGGTGCGCGGGGCGGCGACGGAGGCGAGGGTGGTGCCCTTGGTGTACGGAGCGAGCGGGGCGGCCGGCGCCATGGGGGTCCCCCCGGTCGAGCGCGTTCGGGACTGGGGGAGGGACGACGCGATCGGCGCCTCGCCGGAGCCGGAGCCGGAGGCGGAGGTTCCGTCGGCGGTGGCGGCCTGGCTGTCGGTGGGCCGCAGGGCGTATCCGACGCCCACGGAGAGGGACACCGCGCCGGCGGCGGCGAGGACGGTACGGCGGTTGACCCCCAGCGCGGAGCTGGTGACAGAGCGTATGCGCGACATGGCGCGATCTCCCCGGGTGCGAAACGCGTCGGCAGTGGTCGCGGGCGGTCGCTGACGCGAACGTCCCGCTCGTACCGGATGCTTGGCACCGGGAGTGACCTGCGCGTGAACGCGGCGGCAACGCGCAGCGCCGATCACCGTACGTCGATCTTGGACTACCCTGTGCGTCCACGACCGCTCGTCGGACGGCCGGGGCGCGGTTACTGCTCGTTCATCTTTCGGGGTACGGGAGCTATTCCTCCGGGAGTGCCACCCGCGCCGCGGGAGGCCGCTCGCGCCACAGCGTGAGAGCCACGCCGACCAGGCCGACCCGGGCGAGCGAGGGCACCTCGCCCAGCGGGTGCCAGGCCGCCATGTCGGTCGAGCCGTTGGTCTCGTGGCGCAGCTCGCCGCCCACGACCCGGCCCTCGTAGACGAGCCGTACGCCGTGGTGGTCGACGGAGCGGCCGAAGCGGCGCGGGAAGCGGCGGCGGACGGAGTCCACGCCGAGCAGGCCGGTGACCTCGACGCGGTAGCCGGTCTCCTCCTCCAGCTCCCGCAGGACGGTGTCGTGGGGGTCCTCGCCGTGTTCCATGCCGCCGCCGGGCAGCGTCCACTCGGGTGCGCCGCGCTTGTCACGGCCGCGGGCGAGCAGGAGCCGTCCGTCACGGACGCAGACGGCGTAGGCCGCCACCCTCAAGTTCTGACGCACACAGGGACGTTAACCCGCCGGGTCCGGGTTGGCAGGTGAGTACGCGGGAGCGGACCAGCGCAACAGCACCTGGAGGCGGGCAGCGCCCGCGCTGCTCGGCGATCGAGCGGACCGGCACGTCGGCGTAGAAGCGCAGGACCAGGACCTGCCGCTGGGGGTCGGGCAGCTCGTCCAGGCCCTGGGCGACGGCGAGGGAGAGCAGGTGGGTGTCCTCGCCGGAGGCGTGCTCGGGCTGCCGCAGCGCGGCGAGGCGCTCCCCGAGCTTCCCCCACTGCCCAAGGGCGTGGGGGTGCCCCCACCTGGCGGCGCGTGGCCCGGTGCCAGTCCATCGCCAGGTGGGAGGCGACGACCGCGGCCCACGCCGAGACGTCGCGCGGCGCCTCCATGCCGTTCGCCGCCCGCTCCAGCAACCGCAGGCGGACCTGCTGCACCCGGACCTGCTGCACCCCGTCCAGCAGTCCGCCTGCGGCACCCCGTCCAGCAGTCCGCCTGCGGCACTCCGCCGAGCGCGAGCACCGCCCGCACCCGGCGCTCCTGGGCCGCGTCCAGCGGATCGTCCAGCGGATCGTCCGCACCGGGGTCCGCCCCCTGGCCACGGCGCACCCTTCTGCGCAGCACAAGCGACCCCCTCACCGCGTTTCTTCTACGACGCCGCAGCCGCCGGAAACGTTCGGCTCCGTTTCCCGGTTCGAGGCAGAGGCGTACGTCACACCGCCGTATGCGCCGGCAGCGGGCGGGCAGGCACGAGGCAGCACAGCTTGCGGCACGGAGGCCTCACCGAGCGAATTTCTGCAGCTCACCCGGTGTGGACGCCGGAGGACCGCATCCGTGCGCCGGGTCGGCTCGTCCCATTCCTCGGGCACGCCGCGCAAAGAATTGGACACGTGGGCCGGGGTCGGCCGCATGATGGAAAGGCCTCGGCCGAGAACACGCACGTACAGAACACGCAGAGGGAGTCACCGTGAGGGTCGGAATCGTCGGAGCCACCGGTCAGGTCGGCACGGTCATGCGCAGGATCCTCGCGGAGCGGAACTTTCCCCTGGACGAGCTGCGCCTGTTCGCCTCGGCCCGCTCGGCGGGGACGGTCCTCGACGGCGTGACGGTGGAGGACGCGGCGACGGCCGAATACACCGGCCTGGACATCGTGCTGTTCTCGGCGGGCGGCGCGACCTCGAAGGCGCTGGCCGAGAAGGTCGCCTCGCAGGGCGCGGTCGTGATCGACAACTCCTCGGCCTGGCGCAGGGACCCGGACGTACCGCTGGTGGTGTCCGAGGTGAACCCGCACGCGGTCGTGAACCGCCCCAAGGGCATCATCGCCAACCCGAACTGCACGACGATGGCCGCGATGCCGGTCCTGAAGCCGCTGCACGCGGAGGCGGGCCTCGAGGCGCTGGTCGTGGCGACGTACCAGGCGGTGTCCGGCTCAGGCCTCGCGGGCGTCGCGGAGCTGCACGGCCAGACCCAGAAGGTGGTCGCCGACGCCGACAAGCTGACCCACGACGGCGAGGCGGTCGACTTCCCCGAGCCGGCCGTCTACAAGCGCCCCATCGCCTTCAACGTGCTCCCCTTCGCGGGCAACCTCGTCGACGACGGGCTGAACGAGACCGACGAGGAGCAGAAGCTCCGCAACGAGTCCCGCAAGATCCTCGAGATCCCGGACCTGAAGGTCTCCGGCACCTGCGTCCGCGTCCCGGTCTTCTCCGGCCACTCCCTCCAGGTCAACGCCCGGTTCGCGCGCCCGCTGTCGCCGGAGCGCGCCACGGAGCTGCTGGCCGACGCCCCCGGCGTGGTCCTCACCGACATCCCGACCCCGCTCCAGGCGGCCGGCAAGGACCCGTCGTACGTCGGCCGCATCCGCCGCGACGAGACCGTGGACAACGGCCTCGCCCTGTTCGTCTCCAACGACAACCTCCGCAAGGGCGCGGCTCTGAACGCCGTCCAGATCGCGGAGCTGGTGGCGGCGGAACCGCGGGGCTAGTCCCTGCGCACCTCGTAGAGGAAACACCCGTACTCGACGGCCCGGACGTGCACGAGCGCCACGTCCGGGTCGTCGAACGCGTCGTGAAAGGCCGCACGGAACTCCTCGGGCCGCTCCACGAGCCGACCGCCGAGGATCCTGCCGTCGGCGGAGTAGCGGCGGACGGCGCGGTGCGCGTTCGTGAACGGGTGGGCACTCCCGTCGCCCGGGCCCGCGCACTCCTCGGCGTGGATGAACACGGGTCCCTGCTCGTCGTACGCCCCGGGATCGGCGCCCGTCTGCGCCGCCCAGCGCCGCAGGGGCGCATACGACACGAGGGCAATCCGCTCGCCCGCCTCACTCCGGCGCAGACAGCAGCGAAGGGGCGCGCCGCCTTCGCCGTCGGTGACGGGGACCATCGGCCGCCCGGCGTCATCGAGAGCGCGCAGTTGCCGCAGGACCGCCGGGGGGATGGGCCGGGCGGTGTACGTCGTCGTGTCCGCAGTCGTGTCCGCAGTCGTGTCGGTCGTCATGCGTCCAGGCTTGCCCCCGCCGACTCCGTTCACCGGCGGGATCCGGACATCGCTTTCCGTGGACGTCACATGGAAGGATGGCGCAATCCACACATCACGAGGAGATGACCGCGTGCCTGGCACAAACCTGACTCGCGAAGAGGCGCAGCAGCGGGCGCAGCTGCTCACCGTTGACTCGTACGAGATCGATCTCGACCTCTCCGGCGCGCAGGAGGGCGGTACCTACCGGTCCGTGACCACGGTGCGCTTCGACGTCGCCGAAAGCGGCGCCGAGTCCTTCATCGACCTGGTGGCCCCGACCGTCCACGAGGTGACGCTCAACGGCGACCCCCTCGACCCCGCCGAGGTCTTCAAGGACTCGCGTATCGCCCTGCCGGGCCTGCTGGAGGGCCGCAACGTCCTCCGCGTCGTCGCCGACTGCGCGTACACCAACACCGGCGAGGGCCTGCACCGCTTCGTCGACCCCGTCGACAACCAGGCGTACCTCTACACCCAGTTCGAGGTTCCGGACGCCCGCCGGGTCTTCGCCTCCTTCGAGCAGCCGGACCTGAAGGCCACCTTCCAGTTCACCGTGAAGGCACCGGAGGGCTGGACGGTCGTGTCCAACTCGCCCACCCCGCAGCCCCAGGACAACGTCTGGGTGTTCGCGCCGACGCCGCGCATCTCTACGTACGTCACCGCGCTCGTCGCCGGCCCGTACCACTCCGTCCACAGCGTGTACGAGAAGGACGGGCAGAGCGTGCCGCTCGGCATCTACTGCCGGCCCTCCCTCGCCGAGTACCTCGACTCGGACGCCATCTTCGAGGTGACCCGGCAGGGCTTCGACTGGTTCCAGGAGAAGTTCGACTACGCCTACCCGTTCGAGAAGTACGACCAGCTGTTCGTGCCGGAGTTCAACGCGGGCGCGATGGAGAACGCGGGCGCGGTCACCATCCGCGACCAGTACGTCTTCCGGTCCAAGGTGACCGACGCGGCGTACGAGGTGCGCGCGGAGACCATCCTGCACGAGCTGGCCCACATGTGGTTCGGCGACCTGGTCACCATGGAGTGGTGGAACGACCTGTGGCTGAACGAGTCGTTCGCCACCTACACCTCCATCGCCTGCCAGGCCTACGCGCCCGGGTCGCGCTGGCCGCACGCGTGGACCACCTTCGCCAACTCCATGAAGACGTGGGCGTACCGGCAGGACCAGCTGCCGTCCACCCATCCGATCATGGCCGAGATCCGCGACCTGGACGACGTCCTCGTCAACTTCGACGGCATCACGTACGCCAAGGGCGCCTCCGTCCTGAAGCAGCTGGTCGCGTACGTCGGCATGGACGAGTTCTTCCGGGGCGTGCAGGCGTACTTCAAGCGGCACGCCTATGGCAACACGCGCCTGATCGACCTGCTGGGCGCCCTGGAGGAGACCTCCGGCCGCGATTTGAAGACCTGGTCGAAGAAGTGGCTGGAGACAGCGGGCATCAACATCCTCCGCCCGGCGATCGAGACGGACCATGACGGCGCCGACGGTGTCATCACCTCCTTCGCCATCCGTCAGGAGGCCCCCGCTCTGCCCGCCGGCGCGAAGGGCGAGCCGACCCTGCGCCCGCACCGGATCGCGGTCGGCCTGTACGACCTCGACGACGCGAGCGGCAAGCTGGTGCGCACCGAGCGCGTCGAGCTGGACGTCGACGGCGAGCTGACCGCCGTACCGCAGCTGGTCGGCAAGCGCCGCCCGGCGGTGATCCTGCTCAACGACGACGACCTGTCGTACGCGAAGGTCCGCCTGGACGAGCAGTCGCTCGCCTTCGTCACCGAGCACATCGGCGACTTCGAGTCGTCCCTCCCCCGCGCCCTGTGCTGGGCGTCGGCGTGGGACATGACCCGGGACGGGGAGCTCGCGACCCGCGACTACCTGTCCCTGGTGCTGTCCGGCATCGGCAAGGAGTCCGACATCGGTGTCGTGCAGTCGCTGCACCGCCAGGTGAAGCTGGCCATCGACGTGTACGCCGACCCGGCCGCCCGCGAGGCCCTGCTCACCCGCTGGACCGAGGCCACGCTGGCCCACCTGCGCACGGCCGAGCCGGGCAGCGACCACCAGCTGGCGTGGGCGCGCGCCTTCGCGGCGACGGCCCGTACACCGGAGCAGCTGGACCTGCTGGAGGCCCTGCTGGACGGTTCGCAGACGATCGAGGGCCTGGTCGTCGACACGGAGCTGCGCTGGGCGTTCGTGCAGCGGCTGGCGGCGGTCGGGCGGTTCGACGAGGCGGAGATCGCGGGCGAGTACGAGCGCGACAAGACGGCGGCCGGCGAGCGCCACGCGGCCACCGCCCGCGCCGCCCGTCCGACGCCGGAGGCCAAGGCGGAGGCCTGGGCGTCGGTCGTGGAGAGCGACAAGCTTCCGAACGCCGTCCAGGAGGCGGTCATCGCGGGCTTCGTCCAGACCGACCAGCGGGAGCTGCTGGCGCCGTACACGGACAGGTACTTCGAGGTGGTCAAGGACATCTGGGAGTCCCGCTCCCACGAGATGGCCCAGCAGATCGCGGTCGGCCTCTACCCGTCCATCCAGGTGTCCGAGGACACCCTGCGCAAGACGGACGAGTGGCTGGCCTCCGCCGAGCCGAGCGCGGCCCTGCGCCGGCTCGTCCTGGAGTCCCGGGCGGGCGTCGAACGCGCCCTGAAGGCCCAGGCGGCGGACGCGGCGGCGGCCGAGTAGTTCCTCTTGTACCGACGGGGGGCGCCCGGTGCTCGACCGGGCGCCCCTTCTCATCCTGTCCGGGGGAGGACGTCGGCACGCGGGTCCTTTCGCTGGTAGGTGATCGCGGCCGGATCTACCGTCGCAGCGCCTGACTCGTCAGGTCCGTCGGATCTTTTCGAGCATTCCTTTCGGAGGAACCGAAGGATCGTGCCGGTACGCGGGCCGGGCCGGCCGGGCGCACCCCGAGCTGCCCCGCCACCGTCGCCCCGAACGCCAGTGCCATGCCGGCCAGTTGGACGGGGGTGAGGGCCTGTCCGAGCGCGGCCCAGCCGACCACGGCGGCGGTGAGCGGCGACAGCGGGCCGAGGAAGGTGACCTGGGTAGCGGTGAGCCGGCCGATGCCGCGGAACCAGAGCCAGTACGCGACCGCGGTGTTGGCCAGGGCGAGGTAGGCGTAGCCGCCGACGGCCCGGGCGTCCGGCGCGGGCGCACCTTCGGCCAGGAAGGCGAGGGGCGCGATCAGCAGGCCGCCGGCGGTCAGCTGCCAGCCGGTGAGCGCGAGCGGACCCACGCCGGCCGGGCGGCCCCATTTCTTGGTCAGCACCGTGCCGGTGGACATCGAGGCGGTCGAGGCGAGGGCGGCCAGGACGCCCACGGGGTCAAGAACCCCGGCGGCCTTCAGTACGACGAGGCTGACGCCGAACGCGGCCGCGATCCCGGCGAGCAGTGCCCGCGCCGTCGGCCGCTGCCCCGCAGCAGCGCGGAGAGGCCCACGACGAACAGCGGGCCGACCGAGCCGACGACGGCCGCCATGCCCCCGGGCAGCCGGTAGGCGGACAGGAAGAGGAGGGGGAAGAAGGCGCCGATGTTGAGTGCGCCCAGGGCCGCCGACTTCCACCACCAGGCGCCCTTCGGCAGCACCCGGGCCAGGGCGATCAGCAGGAGCCCGGCAGGCAGGGCGCGCAACAGGGCCGTGAACAGCGGGCGGTCGGGCGGGAGGAGTTCGGTGGTGACGGCGTAGGTGGTGCCCCAGGAGACGGGGGCCAGGGCGGTGACGGCTATGAGGACTGTGCGACTGGCGACCATGGGACGCACCCTTCGAAGCGGGACCGGCGGTTGCCGGACCCAGGTGGCTCGAGCGAAAAGTAGCTTAGCTCTAAGCTACTTTCCGTCAAGCCACTTTCTTGCGGGTGACCGTAGCGGCGGCGGATACTCCAGCCATGAGTGCACGCCCGGAACAGCGCAAGGACGCCGTCGACGCGATCATCGACCAGTGGGCGGCCGTGCGACCCGACCTCGACACCACGGCGATGGAGGTCTTCGGGCGGATCTTCCGGCTCTCGCGGGCGATGGGCGACCGGATGGAGAAGGCCTACGCGCCGTTCGGGATCTCCCGCGGCGAGTTCGACGTCCTCGCGACGCTGCGCCGCACCGGCGCCCCGTACACGCTCTCGCCCCGGCAGCTCTCGGCGACGCTCATGCTCACCACCGGCGGTATGACCGGCCGCCTCGACAAGCTGGAACGCGCGGGACTGCTGCGCCGCTCCCCCGACCCGCACGACCGCCGCGGCCTGCAGGTGACGCTGACCGACAAGGGCCTGCGGCTCATCGACGAGGCGGTCGTCGCGGGCCTCGCCGTCCAGACGGAGGCCCTGTCCACCCTCGACGACGAGCAGACCGGCCAACTGGCCGACCTGTTGCGAGAGTTGCTGACGGGGACCCAGGGCTCCCCGCAGTAGCCCGACCGCCACGGAGCCGTTCCGTCCACCCCGGCCGCCCATCTGTGGACGAAGTTCACCGACCGCATCGCCGCGTCGGAAGAAAGCCGATCGTTCCCTTCTGGAGCTGCTGCTCACCGGTGTACACACCGAACGGACATTCTTTTCGAACACTGCCACGCGTCCGGGAAATTCACGTCTGACGCCCCCCGGCGGGCGGCTGCTCAGCCTACGTGGGCCGCTACCGCGGACTCGATCGCGGCCGGGTCGGCCGAGTCCGCCGCCCAGGCCACGTAGCCGTCGGGGCGGACCAGCAGGGCCGTACGGCGGTCGCTTGCCCAGCGTGACGCGGTCAGCCGGTCGGCGCGGTCCCGGCCGACCTCGTACTCCTGCGGAGCGATGAGCACGAACCGGCCGCCGCGCAGGGCCTCGTAGAGGCGGCCGCCGCCGGCGAGGGCGACGTCCGGGACGCGGGTGCCGACGAGACGGTGGGAGCCGCGAGGAGAGGCGTACCGGTAGCCGATGCCGGTGATCTGGCCGACCGCCCTGCGACGGGCCGGGGCGACCGTGGTGAGGACGGTGGTGAGCGCGGCGCGCAGGGCCAGCGTCCAGGGGCGCTTGGCCATGGCGAGGCGGACGATGCCGCCGCTGCTGCGCAGCACCGCCTTGCCGACCGGGTGGCGCTCGGCCTGGTAGGTGTCGAGGAGCGCCCCGGGGGCGTGGCCGGTGACGACCTGGGCGAGCTTCCAGCTGAGGTTGGCCGCGTCCTGCAGGCCGGTGTTCATACCCTGGCCGCCGGCCGGGGTGTGGACGTGGGCGGCGTCGCCGGCGAGGAAGACGCGGCCGACCCGGTAGGCGGGCGCCTGGCGCTCGTCGCTGTGGAAGCGGGACATCCAGCGGGCGTCGTGCATGCCGAAGTCGCGGCCGAGGGCGAGCCGGGCGATCTCCTTGACCTCGTCCAGGCCGACGGGCTCGCTGTCGGAGACGTTGCGGCCGCGGTTCCAGCCGATGACCCGGTAGTAGCCGTCGCCGAAGGGCGCGATGAAGGCGAAGGCGTCGCCGACGGCGTTGACGGTGAGCAGCGCCTCGGGCTGCTCGGCGAGCAGCACGTCCGCGAGGACGACGGAACGGATCACCGAGTGCCCCGGGAAGGGCAGCCCGATCGCGTTGCGCACGGCGCTGCGCATCCCGTCTGTGCCGACGACGTACGCGGCCCGCAACGACTCCGGCCGCCCGCCGGTCCTACGGACCTCGACCGTCACACCGTCGGCGTCCTGGGCCAGCCCGGTCACCTCGGTCTCGTACCGGAAGTCCACGCCGGCCTCGACCGCGCGGCGCTCCAGGACCTTCTCCACCTCGGACTGCGGGAGGACGAGCAGGTGGTTGAACCGGGAGGGGAGGTGCGCGAGGTCGATGCTGAGCCGGCCGAAGAGCCGGAGCCGGTCGAGGGGGCGGCCGACGGCCTCCAGGTCGTCAGCGAGGGCGCGGGCGTCGAGCTGCTCGAGGGTGCGGGCGTGCAGGACGAAGGCGCGGGACAGGTTGCTGATCTTGTGCGGCCGCTTTTCGAGGAGGGTGACGGGGACGCCGGCGGTGGCGAGGTCACCGGCCAGAAGGAGGCCGGTGGGGCCGGCGCCGACGATGATCACTGGGGTGGGGATGGGAGTGTGGGCGGGGGTGCCAGTGCTGCCGGTCATGAGGGCCTCCTGGATGCCAGCATTCGTTGGCGAACGCTCGTTGGTCAACACTTGTTGGCCAACGTTCGTTGGCAAACGTAGGCCCGAGCCCTGGACTTGTCAACGCCTGTTGGCCTACATTTGTTGGCATGCCTGAAGGAAACTCCCCCGCACCCGCCCCCACGCGCCGCTCCGACGCCACCCGCACCGCCATCCTCGACGCCGCGCGCGAGCGCTTCGCCGCCGACGGGTACGAGCGGGCCACCATCCGCGCGATCGCCAAGGACGCGAACATCGATCCGTCGATGGTGATGCGGTACTACGGCAACAAGGAGCGCCTGTTCGCGGCGGCCGTCTCCCTCGACCTGCGGCTGCCGGACCTGGCCGCACTGCCGCGCGAGGAGGTGGGGCGGACGCTGGTGTCGCACTTCATCGCCCTGTGGGAGGAGAACGGGGAGCTCACGGCGATCCTGCGGGTCAGCGCCACCAATGCGGCCGGGGCCGAGCGTATGCAGGGCGTGTTCCGGGACCAACTGCTGCCGGTCGCCCGGCAGGTGTGCCCCGACCCCGAGCAGGTCCCGGCAAGATCCGCGCTGTGCGCGGCGCAACTGCTGGGGCTCGCGCTCACCCGCTACGTGCTGCGGTTCCCGCCGGCCGTGGCGCTGACACGCGAGGAGATCGTGGCGTGGCTGGCGCCCACGGTGCAGCGGTACCTGACCGCGCCGAGCCCGTGACAGACGCGCCCCGGAAACACGCCCGAGCCGTGAGACACGTCGAGGGCGCCGGCCTCGCCCACGCATGGCAGTGTGCGTACATACGGCGGGGTCGGCGCCCTCGGCGGGAGCCTGCGGTGGGCGGCCCGGTGCGGGCGGCCCCGTGTCAGAAGGTGCCGGTCGGCCTTCTCAGAAGGTTCCGTCAGACCTTCTCAGGACGTTCCGGTCAGGCCTTCGCCTTGACGTTGATGTTGCGGCTGGTGCCCTGCTGCTTGGCCCGGGACTTGTCCAGCACGACGACCAGGCCCGCGATGATCACGAACAGGGCCAGCGGGACGCCGACGAAGAGACCCAGCGTCTGGATGACGCTCAGGCCCGTGCCGGGGTCGTCGCCGTCGTCGCGGGTCAGCGCGAGCGCGGGGGACGACATGAGCAGCATCATCAGCGTCGTACCGGCGGCCAGGGCGCCGGCGCGCAGGGCGTTCTTCTTGTCCACGGTGCAAAAGTAGCAAACGCCCGAACGGGCCGCGCGCCCGGGGTGCCGTACGGGGCACCGGGAACCCTCTCCCGAGCCGTCCACGGCACCTCCACGGTCAACCATCCCCGCCCTTCGCCCCGCGCACCCCCGCCCGCAACACGTCCGTCAGCGCGTGGAGCCGGGGCGACGCGGCCAGTTCCTCCAGTGTCACGGGGCGGCCGTCCGCGTCGGCGAGGGGCAGGCGCCAGTTCGGGTACTGGTCCCACGTGCCGGGGAGGTTCTGCGGGCGGCGGTCGCCGACGGCGTCCGGGAGCCAGACGCCGATCATGCGGGCCGGGGTGCGCAGCAGGAAGCGGTGGACGGCCTGGATCTCGGCCTCCTCCGAGGACATGCACAGGCCGCCGCTCGTGCCCTGCAGCAGGCCCAGTTCCGTCAGCAGCGACAACCACTCGCCCGTGTCCGCGGCCGCCTCCGCGCGCTCCTCCTCCAGCGGGCGGGTGAGCAGGCCGAGGCGGTGGCGCAGTTCGACGTGCTCGCCGGTGAGGCGGGCCGCGGTGGGCGGCAGGTCGTGGGTGGTGGCGGTGGCGAGGCAGTCGGCGCGCCAGCGTTCGGGGGGCAGGGGCCGGCCGTCGCCCTCCCAGTCCCGCTCGAACCACAGCACCGAGGTGCCGAGCACCCCACGCCGGTTCAGCGTCTCGCGCACCCCGGGCTCGACGGTCCCCAGGTCCTCGCCGATCACCACGGCCCCGGCCCGCGAGGCCTCCAGCACCAGGATCGCGAGCATGGCCTCGGCGTCGTAGCGGACGTACGTGCCCTCCGTCGGCGGCCGGCCCTGCGGGATCCACCACAGCCGGAACAGGCCCATGACGTGGTCGATGCGCAGGGCGCCGGCATAGCGGAACAGGGCGCGCAGCAGGCGGCGGAAGGGCGCATAGCCGGACTCGGCCAGGCGGTCGGGGCGCCACGGCGGCAGGCCCCAGTCCTGGCCCCGCGCATTGAAGGCGTCCGGCGGGGCGCCGACCGACATGTCGGCCGCGACGTACTCCTGTTGCGCCCAGGCGTCGGCCCCGGCGGGGTGCACGCCCACCGCGAGGTCGTGCACGACCCCGATCGGCATGCCCGCCTCGCGCGCCGTGCGCTGGGCGGCGGTGAGCTGGGCGTCGGTGAGCCAGGCGAGGCGGGAGTGGAAGTCGACCCGGTCCATCAGCTCGGCGCGGGCGCGGGCGGTCTCGGCGGACCGCGGATCCCGGAGCCCCGCGGGCCACCTGTGCCAGTCGGAGCCGTGCACCTCGGCCAGGGCGTACCAGGTGGCGTGGTCCTCCAGGGCCTCGCCCTCCTCGGCGAGGAAGTCGGCGTAGGCGGCGCGGCGGGTAGGGCCGAGCGGCACCTGACGCAGCAGCTCCAGCGCCTCCCGCTTGAGTTCCCACACCGCGTCCCGGTCGATCAGCGCGCCCTTGTCGAGGACGGCGGCGCGCAGCCGCTCGGCCCGCTCCTGCAGCGTCCGCAGGCGTTCGCGCTCCTCGACGTACGCGAACTCGGGGATGTCCTCGACGCGCAGGTGCACCGGGTCGGGGAAGCGGCGCGAGGAGGGGCGGTAGGGGGACGGGTCGGCGGGGGCGCCGGGCACCGCCGCGTGCAACGGGTTGACCTGCACGAACCCGGCGTCCAGCGCCCGCCCGGCCCATGCGCTCAGCTCGGCGAGGTCACCCAGGTCGCCCATGCCCCAGGAGCGGTGCGACAGGAGGGAGTAGAGCTGGACGAGCAGCCCGTACGAACGTCCCGACGGCGTGGGCAGCCGGGCCGGGGCGACGACCAGGTGCGCCTGCTGGGTCCGGCCGTCGGGGGCGGTGGCCGTCAGCCGGTGCACGCCGGTCGGGAGGCGGTCGGCGGCGGCGCGGGTCTCGCCCTGCTCGGTCTCGATGCGCAACCGGGTGCCCGGCGGCAGCCCGGCCAGGGCGGCGGGCGCACCCTCGCTCGGGCCGGGCGTGTCACCGGTCCACCACACCACGGTCGGCGGCAGCAGCCGTTCCCCGAGCTCCCGTTCGCGGGCGGTGAGTGCGGCGCGGGCGGCCTCGGGGGTGCTCGCGTCGACGTCGAGGGCGGCCAGGGCGGCGACGACCGCGGCGGCGGAGGCCGTGACCGTACGGCCCGGGGAGGGGCTGTAGGACGTGGCGACGCCGTGCAGCTCGGCGAGCCGGGTCAGGTCCTCGGTGGGAAGTTCGGCCGGCCGCGGCGCCGTCATCTACAGCTCCGCACTGCAGGGGTCCGGGTCGGACAGGGGTGCCCCCTGCTCGAGCGCGGCAGCGAGCTCGGCGGAGGACTCGCTGGTCAGGGGCGCGGCCTCGGCGAGCGGCGGCTCGCTGGTCAGCGGCTCGGCATCGGGCAGCGGTGGCTCGCTGGTCAGCGGGGCCTCGGTGCAGGGGCCCTCCGCGCTGAAGACGCACAGGTGGGGGTCGGCGGGCGGCTCCGCCGTGCGTTTGGACAGGGCCGAGAGCAGAAGGTGTGCCGGTGCGGCCACGGGGGCCTCCTTGTCGAGTACGGCATCCAGCGGATTACCGCAGCCCTACCCAGTGCGCGCGACGGCAGACGCACACAAACGAACTACGTGCTTCTGGTCACATTCCGCGCTCTCCAGGTTGGGGCAAACGCGGCACATTGGCCACTCCCGTTGACACCTCACCGCGCGGATGGTGGGCTCGATGTTCTTCGACGTTCTTCGACGTTCTTCGACGTTCTTCGACACTGCCATGGGGATGGCCGACGACGAGGAGGGGGTCCGTGCAGCTTCGGCGCGGGAAGGGGGCGGCCGCCCTCGCGTTCGCCGTCGTCGCCGGATCCCTGGCGGCCGCTCCCGCGGCCGACGCGGCTCCGCCGGTCCCCGGTACCGCGACCACGAATCCGGAGCAGCCCTCCGCCGCCTCCCCCGACGTCGCCGTCTGGCCCCGCCCCCAGTCCCTGCGCACCACCGGCGGCACGGTCGCGGTCCCTGAGCAGGTCGCCCTGATCACCGACGCCACGGCGGACCCGTACGCCCTCGACGCCCTGTGCGCGCTGCTGCGCAAGGCCGGGGCTCGGAAGATCACGACGGCCGGTGAAGCGGACTCCGCCCCGGCGGGCGCCCTGGTCGTGCGGGCGCGCACCGAGCAGCCGCACCGCGATCCGCGCCACGCGCTCCCCTCCGGCGGCTATCTCCTCACCGTCGGCCACGGCGGCATGAGCCTCACCGGCGCCGGCGAGGACGGCCTGTTCCACGCCGTGCAGACGCTGCGTCAACTGGTCCGCCCCGACGGTACGGTCCCGGGCGTCGTCGTCCGTGACTGGCCGGGCACCGCCGTGCGCGGCACCACCGAGGGCTTCTACGGCACCCCGTGGACGCAGGAGCAGCGGCTCGCGCAGCTGGACTTCATGGGCCGGACCAAGCAGAACCGGTATCTGTACGCTCCCGGCGACGACCTCTACCGGCAGGAGCGCTGGCGCGAGCCGTACCCGGCCGGGCAGCGGGCGGCGTTCCGGGAGCTGGCCGAGCGGGCGCGCCGCAACCACGTCACGCTCGCCTGGGCGGTGGCCCCGGGCCAGTCCCTGTGCTTCGCGTCGGACGCCGACGTACGGGCGCTGACGCGCAAGCTGGACGCGATGTGGGCGCTCGGCTTCCGGGCCTTCCAACTGCAGTTCCAGGACGTCAGCTACAGCGAGTGGCACTGCGGCGCGGACGCGGACCGGTTCGGGTCCGGGCCGGACGCGGCGGCGCGGGCGCAGGCACGGGTGGCGAACGCGGTGGCCCGGTACCTGGCGGAACGTCACCCCGGTGCCGCCCCGCTGTCGTTGATGCCGACCGAGTTCTACGAGGACGGCGCGACGCCGTACCGGCGGGCACTGGCGACCGCGCTGGACCAGGGCGTCCAGGTCGCGTGGACGGGTGTGGGCGTGGTGCCCCGGACCATCACCGGGCGCGAACTGGCCGAGGCCAAGGAGGTGTTCGGACATCCGCTGGTCACCATGGACAACTACCCGGTCAACGACTACGCCGAGGACCGCATCTTCCTCGGCCCCTACACCGGCCGCGAACCGGCCGTCGCGAGCGGCTCGGCCGCGCTCCTCGCCAACGCGATGGGGCAGGCGGAGGCCTCCCGCATCCCGCTGTTCACGGCCGCCGACTACGCCTGGAACCCCCGCGACTACCGCCCCCAGGAGTCCTGGCGTGCGGCGGTCGCCGACCTCGCGGCGGGCGACGGGCGGCGCGCGGAGGCGCTCTCGGCGCTCGCCGGGAACGACGCGTCCTCGGTCCTCGGCGGCACCGAGTCGGCGTATCTGCGGCCCCTGATCGCGGACCTCTGGCAGGCGCGCACGACGACGGACCGCGCCGCGTACGACACCGCCGAGCGGCGGCTGCGCGCCGCCTTCACGGTGCTGCGCGAGACGCCGCAACGTCTGGCGGGCGACAGCGGCCTGGCCGCCGAAGTCGCCCCGTGGTCCGCGCAGTTGGCCCGCTACGGCGAGGCGGGCGCGGCGGTGCTCGACATGCTGCGCGCCCAGCGCACCGGCGACGCGGCGGCCGCCTGGGCCGCGTACCGGACGCTCGGCCGGCTGCGCGTCGACCTCGGGCACGGCGGGGTGACCGTGGGCAAGGGCGTGCTGGACCCTTTCCTCGACCGGGCCGAGCAGGCCTACGAGGCCTGGGCGGGCCTGGCGCACGAACCGGCCGTGAACCGGGGCGATGCCGGGGACGGCCGCACGCTCCGCTTCCCGCGCGCCCGTGCCCTGGCCTCCGTGACGGTACTGACGGACCCCGGGACCAGCGGAGACGTCGAGGCACACGTCCCGGGGAAGGGCTGGCGCCGCATCGGGACGCTGCGGGAGACGGGCGCGACGGAGCTCACGGTCCCCCGGCGGCCGACGACCGGCACCGGCACCCACCCGACGACCGGCACCCACCCGACGACCCGCACCGGCACTGGCACCGGCACCGGCACCGGCTCCCACCGGGCGACCGGCGAGCCCCCCGCCGGACAAGGGCCCTGGCTCACCACCGAGGATCCCGTGGACGCCGTCCGCGTGGCCGGCCCCGCCCCCTCCCGCGTACGCCACCTGGTTCCGTGGTTCGCCGACTCGCCCGCCGCGGACCTGGAGTTGTCGCGCACGAGCACGGACGCGGAGATCGGCGGAACCGAGCGGCTGACGGCCCGGCTGGCCTCTCTGCGCCCGGCCGAGGTCAGCGGCAAGGTCACCGTCGAGGCCCCCGAGGGCATCGAGGTCCGCGTCCCGGCCGCCTCCCTGACGCTGCAGCGGGGCACGACGACGGAGGTACCCGTCGAGGTGACCGTGCCACCGACCTCGCCGTCGCGGCCGTACGACGTCCGCATCTCCTTCGCGGGCGTGACCCGTACGCTCACCGTCCGCGCCTTCCCGCGCACCGCGGGCCCCGACCTGGCCCGCACCGGCACCGCGAGCTCGTCCGGCGACGAGACGCCCGACTTCCCGGCGTCGGCGGCGAACGACGGCGACCCGGGCACGCGCTGGTCCTCGCCCGTCGACGACGGCGCGTGGTGGCAGGTGGAGCTGGCCCGCCCGGTACGGCTCGGCCAGGTGGTCCTCCACTGGCAGGACGCGCACCCGTCCGCGTATCGCGTCCAGGTCTCCGCGGACGGCCGCCGCTGGCGCACCGCCGCCACCGTGAAGGACAGCCGGGGCGGCCGCGAGGTCCTGCGGATGGACCAGCGCGACGTGCGGTACGTGCGGGTGCAGGGCGAGAAGCGGGCCACGCAGTACGGCTATTCGCTGTGGTCGGTGGAGGCGTACGCGGTCGTGGACTGAGCCGCGGGCGGCTCGCGCCGAGGTCTTCCGCCGATCATTTCGCCGATCATTATCGCCGATCATTTCGCCGATCATTTTCGGCGCTCACTATTCACTCAGTACATGTATTGAGTACATACTGATCTCCATGAGTACCCGCCACATCCTGCTGGGGCTGCTCGCCGGAGGGCCGAGCCACGGCTACGACCTCAAGCGACGCCACGACGACCACTTTCCGCAGGCCCGCCCGCTGGCCTACGGGCAGGTGTACACGACCCTGCAGCGGCTGGTCCGTGACGGCCTCGCGGAGGTGGAGGGGACCGACTCCGACGGCGGCCCCGAGCGGACGCTGTACCGCATCACCGCGGAGGGCTCCCGCGAACTGGCCGCCTGGGCCGGGGAGATCACACCGCCCGCGCCCTTCGTGACGAACGAGATCTTCGCCAAGGTCGTCGTCGCGATCCTCACCGGCGGCGACCCGGCCGCCCATCTGCGGGCGCAGCGGGCCGCCCACATGGAGCGGATGCGGGAGCTGACGGCGGTCAAGACCGCCCCGGGCGCCGACCTGACGACCGTGCTCTCCGCGGACTACGCCCTCAACCACCTCGACGCCGACCTGCGCTGGATGACCACCACCCAGGCCCGGCTCACCAATCTGACCGCGGAGGTCGACCGAGCATGACCACCCACCCGGCGCCCCTTCTGGTGGCCCGAGACCTCGTCAAGGCCCACGGCAGGACCCCGGCGCTGCGCGGCGCCGGCCTGGAGCTGCGCGGCGGCGAGATCGTCGCCGTGACCGGCGCCAGTGGCAGCGGGAAGTCCACGCTGCTGCACTGCCTCGCGGGCATCGTCCGCCCGGACGGGGGCTCGGTGACCTACGGCGAAGAGCGCCTGGACACCCTGCCCGAGCACCGCCTCGCCGAGCTGCGCCGCACCGACTTCGGCGTGGTCTTCCAGTTCGGCCAGCTGATCCCCGAGCTGACGGCCCTCGACAACGTGGCGCTGCCGCTGATGCTGGCCGGGACCGCGCGCCGGGACGCCCAGAAGCGGGCCGGCGCGTGGCTGGAGCGGTTCGGCGTTCAGGGGCAGGAGACGCTGCGCCCCGGGGAGTTGAGCGGCGGCCAGGCCCAGCGGGTGGCGCTGGCGCGGGCGCTGGTGACCGGCCCGAAGGTCGTCTTCGCGGACGAGCCGACGGGGGCGCTGGACTCCCTGGCGACCGAGCAGGTGATGACGGCCCTGGTGCACGCCGCCCGCGAGTCGGGTGCCGCGGTGCTGCTGATCACGCACGACGCCCAGGTGGCGGCGTACGCCGACCGCGAGGTGCGGCTGCAGGACGGCGTGACGGCTCCGCTGGGGGTGACCGCATGAGGTCCGATCTGCGGCTGGCCTGGCTGCTCGTCCAGGGGTCCGACCGGCGCGAGTGGTGGCGGATCGCCCTCACGGCGGTGGGGGCGCTGTGCGCGACGGGGCTGGGCCTCGCCGCTGCCGTCCTGGCCTCGATCCGTGGGTACTTCCGCGTGTCCCTGGGCAACGGTCTGCTGGACGAGCCCGGCGAGCGCTCCGGCGTCATCGTCACCCTGCTGCTCCTGCTGGTTCCGGTGCTCGGCTTCCTCGGCCAGTGCACCCGCATCGGCGCGGTGCACCGCGACCGGCGGATGGCCGCGCTGCGGCTGGCCGGCGCGACCCCGGGCCGGGTCCGGCGGATCGCCGCGCTCGAGACGGGGCTGGCCTGCCTGCTGGGCTCGGCACTCGCCACCGCCGTCTCGGTGCTCGTCCTGCTGGGTCTGTGGCAGCGGCCGACCGCGCTCGCCTGGACCGGAATCGCCCTGATCGCGGTGGCCGTGCCGGTGCTGGGCACGGCGGCCGGGGTGCTGGCGCTGCGCCGGGTGGTGGCCTCGCCGCTCGGCTGGGTGCGGCGGACCCGGCCGCGGACGGGACGCGGGCCGGGGCTGCTGTTCCTGGGCGCGCTGCTGGTCGTGGTCGTGGCGGCACCGGTCGCCGTGGCGAGTACGTCCGCGCGCGTGCTCGGCCCGGGCTCCGGGACCGTGCCGCTCACCGTGTTCGGGGCACTCCTGGCGGTCGGCGCGGGCTCGGTGTGGTTCGCGGGCGCCACGTCCGCGCTGACCGGGCGGCAGCTCGCGGCCCGGACCGGGTCGCCCGCGGTGCTGATCGCGGCGGAGCGGCTGCGGGACGACCCGTGGGCGGCGGCCCGCACCCACGCGGCGGTGCTGCTGGTGACGGTCGTGGGAACCGGGTTCGTGGGCGTCCGGCAGGTGCTGCTCGACGAGCTGCGCGAGATGCGGCGCGTGAACCAGCTCGGGATGGACATGTCCTTCTATACGACAGGGCTGAACCTCACGGCCGCCGCCATCCTGGTCGCCCTCGTGATCGTCCTTACCGGGCTCGCGGTCGGCACCGCCGAGTCCCTCGCCACCCGCCGCCGGGGCCTGGCCGCGCAGGTCGCCGCCGGGGTGCCGCGGGCGGTGCTCGCCCGGGCACTGCTGCTGGAGACCGCGCTGCCGCTGGCCCCGGCCGTCCTGACGGCAGGCGCCGGAGGCCTGGCGATCGGCATCGGGTACGGGCGGATCGCCTCCGAGGCGCACGCCGGCTGGTCCGTACCGTACGCGGCGCTGCTGGTGCCCGCCGGCGTGTACGCCGCCTGTCTGCTGGCCGCGGCCGCCTCACTGCCGCTGCTGCGCCGCTCGGTGCGCCCGACGGAGCTGCGGTACGCGTGAGCGTCCGGTCCCGGGGGCACGGGGGACCCCCGGGACCGGAGCAGCCCTCCGGTGACACGCGGGGGACCCCTCCGGACCAGAGCAGCCCTCCGGTGACACGCGGGGGACCCCTCCGGACCAGAGCAGCCCTCCGGTGACACGGGGGACCCCCGGACCGGAGCGGCACTCCGGCCGAGGCGGGCAGCCCCTGGCCCAGGCAATACGAAAGCCCGGACGGTCAGGCGGAAATGCCGTCGATCCGGGCCAGGGCGTCGTCCGCGCCGTACGGCTGCAAGTACGGCAGCCAGCGCGGATCCCTATGGCCGGTGCCGATGATGCGCCAGGCCAGGCCGGTGGGCGGAGCGGGTTTGTGACGCAGCCGCCAGCCCAGCTCGACGAGGTGGCGGTCGGCCTTGACGTGGTTGCAGCGGCGGCAGGAGGCCACCACGTTGTCCCAGACGTGCTTGCCACCGCGGGAGCGCGGAATGACGTGGTCGACGCTGGTTGCGACGCCACCGCAGTACATGCACCGGCCCCCGTCGCGCGCGAACAGCGCCCTTCGGGTCAGAGGAACGGGTCCCCGATAGGGAACCCGGACGAATCGCTTGAGCCGGACCACGCTGGGTGCGGGGAATTTGACGGTTGCGCTGTGCATAAAGGCGCCGGACTCCTCGAGGCAGACTGCCTTGTTCTCAAGGACGAGGACGAGCGCGCGGCGGAGCGGTACGACGCCGAGCGGCTCGTACGACGCGTTGAGGACCAGGACATGCGGCACGGATGCCTCCTTGTACGCCGGCGGCGCGTGGCTCGCGCCGGGACGATCTGCAGCCAGTCTCCCCTCATGCCTGGTGGAAGCGCCACCATGTCCCGGTAACGGGCTGGGAGTGTTTTCGACCACACCTGATGCATCCCCCACTCGGCGACTCGTTCACACGGCCTGTTCAGAGGCGAGTGAGCACCGTCTCTCCTTCGAACAACGCGGGAATCCACACACCGCGCCCCGTTAATGTGGTGGTTCTGCCCGTCCGGTGACCTTACCGTGACCTCGACGATACTGACCGCTGCGCCGGAGGGCGGACGCACCTGGAGGTATCTGCCGTGTCCTTGCCCGCCGTCCTACTGGCCGCCGGTCCGTCGCCGTCGCCGTCCCCTTCGGAGACGACGACCCCGACGGTCCCCACGCTCCAGGACGCCCAGCAGAGCGCGACGAACGCCGCCAGCTGGGTCGAGCAGAACTGGTCCACGTGGCTGGCGATCGGCCTTCGGGTCCTGCTGATCCTGGTGATCGCGGCGGTGCTGAGAGTGGTGGTCCGGCGGGCGATCACCAAGCTGATAGACCGCATGAACCGCACCGTGCAGGCGGTGGACGGCACCGCGCTCGGTGGTCTGCTGGTCAACGCCGAGCGCCGCCGACAGCGCTCGCAGGCGATCGGCTCGGTGCTGCGCTCCGTGGCGAGCTTCCTGATCATGGGCACCGCGGCCCTGATGGTCCTGGCCACGTTCCAGATCAATCTGGCCCCGCTGCTGGCCTCGGCCGGTGTCGCCGGTGTGGCGATCGGTTTCGGCGCCCGCAACCTGGTCACGGACTTCCTCTCCGGCGTCTTCATGATCCTGGAGGACCAGTACGGCGTCGGCGACACGATCGACGCGGGCGTCGCCTCGGGCGAGGTGATCGAGGTCGGTCTGCGGGTGACCAAGCTGCGCGGCGACAAGGGTGAGATCTGGTACGTCCGCAACGGCGAGGTCAAGCGCATCGGCAACCTCTCGCAGGGCTGGGCGACGGCCGGCGTCGACGTGACCGTCAAGGCGTCCGAGGACCTGGACAGGGTCAAGGCCACGCTGGACAAGGTCGCCGAGAAGATGAGCAAGGAAGAGCCCTGGAACGAGTTCCTGTGGGGCCCCGTCGAGGTCCTCGGCCTGGACAGCGTCCTGCTGGACTCCATGGTCGTCCGCGTCTCCGCCAAGACCATGCCCGGCAAGGCCCTCACCGTCGAGCGCGAGCTGCGCTGGCGCATCAAGCGCGCCTTCGACGCGGCCGACATCCGCATCGTCGGCGGCGCCACGGCCCCGGCGGAGGAGGACGAGGCCCCGGACCCGACGGCGGCGGTCGCGGCCCCCTCGGCGTTCTCCAACACCGCGTCCCCGCAGGCGGAGGCGGCGGCACCCATCGCGCCGCAGCGGCCGGCGCCGAAGTAGCCCGCCCCGCCGAGCCGACGACGCAGCACCGCGCCGCGCCCCCGCGCCCCCGCGCCCCCGCAGGTAACGAGTCTGTTGCCGCGGGGGCGCCGTCTATTGACGCCCGCTTCGTCCCGGGCTTACGTTCCTCCCACCCGAATAGGAAACTTTCCTAACAGTGATCTAGGAAGGCCCGCGACCCGCCGTGGACTTCCAGGTGATCATGTTGAGAAGCTGGGCAGTTGAAGGGCAGGTGTCGAGACACATGGCAGGAACCGCCGGAACGCCGGGCACCCCGCGCGTCCTGCGCGCCATGAACGACCGCGCCGCCCTCGACCTCCTGCTGGAGCACGGACCGCTGTCGCGCACCCGGATCGGCAAGCTCACCGGCCTGTCCAAGCCGACCGCCTCCCAGCTCCTGGCCCGCCTGGAGGCCGCGGGGCTGGTCCTGGCCACCGGCACCAGTGAGGGCCGCCCGGGCCCCAACGCCCAGCTGTACGCGGTCAACCCGGCCGCCGCGTACGCCGCCGGCCTGGACGTCACCCCCGACCGCATCCGCGCCGCCGTCGCCGACATCACCGGCCGCACGGTCGGCGAGTACGAGCTGCCCACCCCCGGAAGGCGCCCTGCCCAGCCCGTCGTCCGGCAGGTCACCGACGCCCTCGACGGCGCGGTGAAGGCGGCGGGGCTGGCCCGGGACGACATCCACCGCCTCGTCATCGGCACCCCGGGCGCTTTCGACCCCAACACCGGCCGGCTGCGCTACGCCTCCCACCTGCCCGGCTGGCACTCCCCCACCCTGCTCGACGAACTCGCGGCCGCCCTGCCGATGCCGGTCGAGTACGAGAACGACGTGAACCTCGTCGCCATCGCCGAGCAGCGCCTCGGCGCGGCCCGCGGCCACCGGGACTTCGTCCTGTTGTGGAACCAGGAGGGCCTCGGCGCCGCGCTGGTTCTCGGCGGCCGGCTGCACCGCGGCTGGACCGGCGGCGCCGGCGAGGTCGGCTTCCTGCCGGTTCCGGGTACCCCCCTGGTCCGCCAGGTGACCAAGGCCAACAGCGGCGGCTACCAGGAGCTCGCCGGTTCGCAGGCGCTGCCGAAGCTGGCCCGGGAGCTCGGCATCACGGACGTGCCGACGGGCCCGTACGCCGAGGCCGCCGCCACCCTGGTCGCGCAGGCCGCCGACCACGCCACCGGCCCTCACCACCAGCTCCTGGAGACGTACGCGACCCGGCTCGCCACCGGTCTCGCCTCCCTCGTCTCCGTCATCGACCCCGAACTCGTCGTCCTCAGCGGCGCCTCGCTCACCGCCGGCGGCGAGGTGCTGCGCGCCCTTGTCCAGGCCGAGCTGGAGGAGCTGGCCGCCTCCCGGCCTCACCTCGTCGTCGGCGATGTCCGTGAACACCCCGTGCTGCGCGGCGCGTTGGAAAGTGCCCTCGCGGCCACCCGCGACGAGGTCTTCGACACCTCGCGCTGACCCGCCGTACCCGACCTCCCCTTCCCTCACCGCCCCGAGCCCGCCCCAGGGAGATCCAGCCATGCCCGAAGTATCCCGAAAAGCGGCCATCGCTCTCGCCGCCTCCGCCTCCATAGCCCTCCTCGCCACCGCCTGTACCGGCCAGTCGGGCTCCGGCGCGACCGACGACGCGTCGAAGGACACGACCATCAACTTCTGGCACGCGTGGAGCGCGCCGAACGAGGTCAAGGCCGTGACGTCACTGATTGCCGGCTTCGCGAAGGCGCACCCCAACATCCACGTCAACGTCGTCGGCAACATGACCGACGACAAGATCAACCAGGCGCTGCGCACCGGCGGCGACAAGGCGCCGGACGTGATCTCCTCCTTCACCACCAACAACGTGGGCAAGTTCTGCTCCTCGGGCGCGCTGGTGGACCTCAACCCATTCTTCAAGAAGTCGGGCATCGAACCGGAGACAACGTTTCCGAAGGCGATGAACGAGTACACCCAGTTCGACGGCAACCGCTGCACGGTGCCGCTGCTGGGCGACGCGTACGGCCTCTACTACAACAAGACGGCTTTCGCGAAAGCCGGCATCAAGAGCCCGCCGAAGACCTGGTCCGAATTCGAGACGGACGCCAAGAAGCTGACGATCCCCCAGGGCGACAGCTACCAGCAGCTCGGCTTCATGCCGGACTACCACGGCTGGGAGTCGACGACCGAGCACTATTTCGCGCAGTTCTCGCCGACGTACTTCGACTCCAGCGGCAAGTCGAACCTCGCCAAGGACCCCGCCTTCCAGGCCGGTTTCAAGCTCCAGAAGAGGCTCGTCGACGAACTCGGCGGCTACCGGAAGCTGGAGAAGTACCGCGCCACGCTCGGCGACGAGTGGGGCCCCAAGCACCCCTTCCACACCGGTCAGGTCGCCATGCAACTCGACGGCGAGTGGCGGCTGGGCATGGCCGTGGACGCCAAGCCGAAGTTCGACATCGGCGTCGCCCCGCTGCCCGTCCCCGACGACCAGGCCGACCAGTACGGCAAGGGCTACATCACCGGCACCATCGCCGGCATCGCCGCCACCAGCCACAAGCAGAACGCGGCCTGGGAGCTGGTGAAGTACATGACCACGAACACCGACGCGGTGGTCGGCTTCGCCAACGACATCCACAACGTGCCGTCCACGCTGGCCGCCCTGAAGTCCCCGAAGCTGAAGTACGACCCGCGCTTCAAGACGTTCCTGGACATCGCAGCCGACCCGAACTCGACCACGACTCCCGCGTCGATCAACGGCGGCCAGTACCTGGTGACGATCCAGCAGTTCGGCTACGACTACGAGAGCGGCAAGGAGAAGGACCTGAAGGCGGGCCTGGAAAAGACCGCCCAGCAGATCGACACGAACATCGCGCAGGCGAAGTAGTACGGGAATGAGCACCGTAACCCTGGCGTCGAAGCGCCGCCGCGCGGCGCTTCGCACAGTCGCCTTCATGTCGCCCTGGCTGATCGGTTTCGCGGTCTTCTTCGCGTATCCGCTGATCTCGACCGTCTATTTCTCGTTCATGCACTACGACGGCTTCAAACCGCCGACGTGGAGCGGCACGAAGAACTGGACGTACGTCTTCGAGAACTACCCGCTGTTCTGGCCCGCCCTGCGCAACACCCTGTGGCTGGTCCTGGTGATGGTCACCCTCCGGGTCGTCTTCGGACTCGGCGTCGGCATCCTCATCACCAAGATCAAGACGGGTACGGGCCTCTTCCGCACGCTCTTCTACCTGCCCTACCTCGCCCCGCCCGTGGCGGCCACCATGGCCTTCGCCTTCCTCCTCAACCCCGGTACGGGCCCGGTCGACTCGCTCCTGGAGAAGATCGGCATCCCGGCCCCGGGCTGGTTCAACGACCCCGCCTGGTCCAAGCCGGCCCTGACCCTGCTCGCCCTGTGGGGCGTCGGCGACCTGATGGTCATCTTCATGGCCGCGCTGCTCGACGTACCGACGGAGCAGTACGAGGCGGCGGAGCTGGACGGCGCCTCGCCCTGGCAGCGTTTCCGGTACGTCACGCTGCCGAACATTTCGCCGATCGTGATGTTCGCGGTGGTCACCGGGGTGATCCAGACGATGCAGTACTACACGCAGCCGCTGATCGCCGGAAAGGTCGCCTCGGGCGTGATCCAGGGCGCGGGCACGCAGTTCGAGCCCGGCTACCCGGAGAAGTCCACGCTCACCCTCCCCCAGCTCGTGTACAACCTCGGCTTCCAGCGCTTCGACTACGGCTCGGCCTGCGTGGTGGCACTGGTCCTCTTCGCCCTGTCGATGGTGTTCACCGCGTTCCTGATGCGGCGCCGGGGCGGTCTCATCCAGGCAGGTGACTGACGATGACCCAAGTGCTGGACAAGCCGGTCGAACTGAAGGCACCCGCTTCCCCCGCCGAGCACACGGCCCGGCGCAGGGCGGTCCTGGAGTGGATCGCGATCCACTCCCTCGGCGTGGCGGCCGCCCTGTTCTTCACGCTCCCCTTCGTGTTCGTGTTCCTGACCTCGCTGATGAGCGACAGCCAGGCGCTCAGCCGGGACCTGATCCCGCACACGTGGGAGTGGGGCAACTACCGGAAGGTCTTCGACACGCCGGGCTTCCTGACCTGGTGGAAGAACACACTGATCTACGCCGGCCTCGGCACCGTCCTGACCGTCGTGTCGTCGATCCCGGTGGCGTACGCGCTGGCGAAGTTCCGCTTTCCGGGGCGCAACCTGTCGCTCATGCTGGTGATCTCGATGATGATGCTGCCCCCGCAGGTGATCATCATCCCCATGTACCTGTTCTGGGCGAAGCAACTGGATTTGTCCGGGACGCTGTGGCCGCTGATCATCCCGATGGCGTTCGGCGACGCGTTCTCCATCTTCCTGCTGCGGCAGTTCCTGATGACGATCCCGAACGAGTACTTGGACGCGGCGAGGGTCGACGGCTGCGGCGACCTGCGCACGCTCCTGAAGGTCGTCCTGCCCATGGCGAAGCCGGGCATCGCGGCCGTCGCCCTCTTCCAGTTCTTTTACGCCTGGAACGACTACTTCGGCCCCCAGATCTACGCCTCGGAGAACCCGGGCGCCTGGACCCTGAGTTACGGCCTGGAGTCGTTCAAGGGCGCGCACCACACCGACTGGAACCTCACCATGGCCGCCACCGTGCTGGTGATGGCCCCCGTGATCCTCGTGTTCTTCTTCGCCCAGAAGGCGTTCGTCGAGGGTGTCACGCTCACCGGAGTAAAGGGTTGAAGGCATGCTCTGTTTCCCCGGGGGACAACCCCCGGACCCCGGCCGACAAAAACCGCTCCCGGTGCTTGAAAGCGAGGAATCTGCAGTGAAACTCACCGTGGTCGGCGGCGGCTCGACCTACACCCCCGAACTCGTCGACGGCTTCGCCCGGCTCAGGGACACATTCCCCATCGAGGAACTGGTGCTCGTCGACCCGGCGACCGACCGCCTGGAGCTGGTGGGCGGCCTGGCCCGCCGCATCTTCGCCCGCCAGGGCCACGACGGCCGGATCGTGACGACCACCGACCTGGACGCGGCCGTGGAGGGCGCCGACGCGGTCCTGCTCCAGCTCCGCGTCGGCGGCCAGGCCGCCCGCCGGCAGGACGAGACCTGGCCCCTCGACTGCGGCTGCGTCGGCCAGGAGACGACGGGCGCGGGCGGCCTGGCCAAGGCCCTGCGCACGGTCCCCGTGGTCCTGGACATCGCCGAACGGGTCCGCCGTACGAACCCCCACGCCTGGATCATCGACTTCACCAACCCGGTCGGGATCGTCACCCGCGCCCTGCTCCAGGCCGGTCACAAGGCGGTCGGCCTGTGCAACGTGGCGATCGGCTTCCAGCGGAAATTCGCCGGGATGCTCGGCCTCGCACCGCAGGACGTCCACCTGGACCACGTGGGCCTCAACCACCTCACCTGGGAGACCGGGGTGCGCCTGGGCGGCCCCGAGGGCGAGAACGTCCTGCCCAAGCTGCTGGCCGAACACGGCGACACGATCGCCGACGACCTGCACCTGCCCCGCCCGCTCCTCGACCGCCTGGGTGTGGTCCCGTCGTACTACCTGCGCTACTACTACGCGCACGACGAGGTCGTGGAGGAACTGCGCAGGAAACCGTCCAGGGCAGCCGAAGTCGCGGCGATGGAACGCGAATTGCTGACGATGTACGGCGACCCGACCCTCGACGAGAAACCGCCCCTGCTCGCCAAGCGCGGCGGCGCCTACTACTCGGAGGCGGCGGTGGACCTGGCCGCGGCCCTGCTGGGCGGAGGCGGCAGCCCGTACCAGGTGGTGAACGCCCACAACAAGGGAACCCTCCCCTTCCTCCCGGACGACGCGGTGATCGAGGTACAGGCGGCGGTGGGACCGAAGGGGCCGACTCCTCTCCCCGTCCCGCCCGTGGACCCGCTGTACGCGGGCCTCATGGCGAACGTCACGGCGTACGAGGACCTGGCCCTGGAGGCGGCGCTGCGCGGCGGCCGGGACCGCGTCTTCCGCGCCCTGCTCGCCCACCCCCTGATCGGGCAGTACGCCTACGCCGACACCCTCACCGACCAGCTGATCGCGCACAACCGGGAGCACCTCGCGTGGGCCTGACCGCAAGCGTCGTCGCCATCGACGCGGGCAACAGCAAGACCGACGTGGCGGTCGTGGCGGCCGACGGCAGCGTCCTCGCCACGGCCCGCGGCGCCGGCTTCCGGCCGCCGGCCGTGGGCGTCGAGACAGCCGTGGGCGCACTGGCGGAAACGGTCGAGCGGGCCTACGCGGCGGCCGGAGTCACGTCGGTGGCCCACGTCTCGGCCTGCCTGGCCAACGCCGACCTCCCCGTCGAGGAGGAACAGTTGGCGGCCGCGTTGCACGCGCGCGCATGGGGCTCGACGGTGGAGGTCCGCAACGACACGTTCGCGATCCTGCGCGCGGGCGTGGCCGAACCCCGTGGCGTCGCGGTGGTCTGCGGCGCCGGCATCAACTGCGTCGGCATGCGCCCCGACGGCCGCACCGCCCGCTTCCCGGCCCTCGGCCGCATCTCCGGCGACTGGGGCGGCGGCTGGGGCCTGGTGGAGGAGGCCCTGTGGCACGCGGCCCGCGCGGAGGACGGCCGCGGCGCCCCCACGACGCTGGCGGGCACGCTCCCCGCCCACTTCGGCCTCGACTCCATGTACGCCCTCATCGAGGCCCTGCACCTGGAACACGTCGAACACCACCGCCGCCACGAGCTGACTCCCGTTCTGTTCGCCACGGCAGCCGACGGCGACGCGGTCGCCCGCGCGATCGTCCACCGCCTGGCAGAGGAGGTGGTGGTGATGGCGACAATCGCCCTGACCCGCCTGGACCTCTTGGACGAGGAGACCCCTGTCCTCCTGGGCGGAGGCGTCCTGGCCGCGCAGCATCCGCAGTTGGACGACCGCATCCGGGAACTGCTGTCGGAGCGCGCGCCGAAGGCGGTACCGCAGGTGGTCAGGGCGCGTCCGGTGCTGGGCGCGGCGCTGCTGGGGCTGGACCGTGTGGGAGCGCCGGCGGAGGTGCAGGAGAGGGTGCGGGCGTACTTCGAATCCTGAGCGCCGGTTTGGTGGCTGCCCGGCGCTGCGGTTGCCGCCACGTGGGTCGCGCAGCCCGGTGCCGGCGGGTTGCCTTCCCCCGAGCTCTTCGAGCAGGGGACCCCCACCCCGTGCCGCCCTGGAGACTTCCAGCACCCCCCGTGCCGCCCTGGAAGACCCCCAGCACCCCCCGTGCCGCCCTGGAGACCCCCGGGGCGGCACGGCACTTGGGAGAGGCGCACCTGCCCGCGGCTCGACGACGGCGGGAGCGGGACGTGCCGTCCGACCCAGGTCACCCACCCGGCCGAGGGAACCGAACCGATTCCCCCGGCGTATTCATGGGCAAGGGGTGGTGCGGGGCGTTGCGTTGTGCGCCGTAGGGCGACTGCGCTGCAATCCGATCAAGATCCAGTGAAGGCCGGTGCGGATGTCAGTCCCGGCAGCGATACTTGACTTGCGGCGACGGATGACCACGGGGGAGGTCAACAGTGACACACCCGCCGAAGAGCAGCACGGCACCACCGGGATCCGGCCTGCCCACCATGCCGGCCGTACCACCACAACCCGGACCCGGGCAGCCCCCTGTCCCCGTCCCGCCGTCCCCCGCCACGGCCCCCGCGCCCCCGCGCCGCACCGCGTTCGCCGAGGGCGTCGACCGCCTGCGCGCCGCCGCCACCACCGAACCCGGCCGGCTGCGCATCATCGGCGCCGTCCTCGCCCTCCTCGTCGTCGCCTTCGGCGCCGTCACCGCCTGGCAGACAACGAACCGCGCCACCGCCGCCGACGACGTGCTGCACAGCAGCCAGCCCCTCAGCTTTGACGCCGCGGACATCTACCGCTCCCTCGCCGACGCCAACACGATGGCGACCAGCGGCTATCTGGCAGGCCTTCAGGAGACGAGAGCCACCCGCGAGCGCTACGAGTCCGACGTCCGCACCGCGGCAGCCAAGCTCGTCACCGCCGCCGCCAACTCGGACCCGGGCTCCCCCTCCGCCGCCACCATCACCAAGCTCAACGAGCTCCTGCCCCGCTACAAGGGCCTGGTCGAGTCGGCCCGCGCCAACAACCGCCAGGGCTTCCCGGTCGGCGGCGCCTACCTGCGCGCCGCCAACGACACGATGCAGAAACAGATGCTCCCGGCGGCCGAGGACCTCTACCAGAAGGAGAACCATCGCCTGCGCGCCGACTACGCGGACGCGACCCCGTACCCCTGGGCCGCGATCGCCCTCGGCGTCCTCGCCCTCGCCGCCCTGGCGTGGGCCCAGCGGCGCAACTACCGGCGCACGAACCGGGTGCTGAACCACGGCCTGGTCGCCGCCACCGCCAGCACCACCGTGGTCCTGCTGTGGCTGGTCATCGGCCACAGCGTCGCCCGCGCGGGCCTCAACGGCTCCTACGCCCACGGCGTCCGCTCGCTGAACGTGCTGCACGACGCCCGCATCGCCTCCCTCAAGGCCCGCAGCGACGAGAACCTGACCCTGGTCAGCCGCGGCGCGGAGACCAAGACGCTGAAGGACGGCACGGTCATGGACGCCTACGACTGGGCGTACGACCAGGAGATCGACGCGCTGGGCAGGAGGCTCGCCGACGCCGACCACCTCGCCGACGACACGGCGGGCAGGAAGCCCGTGCAGGTCGCGAACCAGTCGATGAAGGTCTGGAAGTCCCGGCACAAGCTGGCCCGCCAGGCCAACGACTCGGGCGACTACCAGAAGGCGCGCGACCGGGTCATCGGCACCACCGCCAAGGACGCGTCGACGGGCGAGTGCTTCGACAACGTCGACACCTCCCTGGCGTCGGCGCTCACCCACGAGACCGACGAGTTCAAGAAGGCTGCAGGCAACGGCCGGGACGCGATGACCGGCCTGCCCGTCGGCTCCGCGGCGCTCGCGGCCCTCGGCGCGGCCGGCGCCGTGCTGGGCATCGGGCGCAGGCTGTCGGAGTACCGGTGAAAGGGGGCGTGACGATGCGGGCACGACGTCTGCGGGCCGGCCTGAAGGGCTGGGGCGGTGTGGGGGCGATGGCGGTCGTCTGCGCCCTGGCGGTGACGTTCGTCCTGCTGCTGCCGCTCATCCGGTCGCACGGCGACGGCGGTTCGGCCGGCGGACGGCGGACGGCCCAGGCCCTGCAGGCCAAGGCCGAGCAGTGCAAGAACCCGCAGGACCAGAGCCTGTCCCCGTCGGGCGCCGAGGGCGACACGATCAGGGCCATCAGGGCTCGCGGCTATCTGTCGGTGGGCGTCGACCAGAACAGCTACCGCTGGGGCTACCGCAACCCCAACAACTCCTCCGGCGAGCTGGAGGGTTTCGACATCGACCTCGTTCACCGCATCGCCCATGACATCCTGGGCAACGAGAACAAGGTCCAGTTCAGGGCCATCCCCACCAACGAGCGCATCCCCGCGATCAAGAGCGGCCGCGTCGACATGGTGGTCCGCACCATGACGATCACCTGCGACCGCCTGACGCAGGTCGCCTTCTCCGCCCCCTACTTCCTGACCGGCCAGCAGGTCCTGGCGCCGAAGACGTCGGCGATCACGGGATACGACCGGACGCTCGCCGGCCGGAAGATCTGCTCGGCGAAGGGCTCCACGGCGTACGACCAGCTGTCCGCGGACAGGAAGACCGGCAAGCTCCCCGCCTCCACCGACATCTCCACCACCGTCCCCAACCAGCTGGACTGCCTGGTGCGGCTGCAACTCGGCGAGGTGGACGCGGTGGTGACCGACGGCGCGCTCGCCGCCAGCCAGGCCGCGCAGGACCCGACGGTGGCGCTGAAGGGCGGCACCTTCACCCAGGAGTACTACGGCGTGGCGATGAAGCGCGGCGCCGACGATCTGGTACGCCAGGTCAACCGAATACTGGAGAACTACCGCAAGGACGGGGGATGGAAGACGTCGTACGACAAGTGGCTGTCCCCGACGCTGGGTAAGGACTCGGAGTCGGCGACCCCGCCGGCGGCGAACTACAAGTGACCCGCCACCGACCGACGTACGACTGACGGAACACAGCAGCGAGAGGTGATCGATGGGCGTCACGGACCCCGCCGGGCCGGTGATGGACCGGGACGAGGTGGACCGTGCGCTGGCGCGGCTCGGCGCGGAGCACGAGGCGATCGAGACCTCGCTCCTCGCCCTGCAGGACCACGCGGGCCGCAGACTCCTCGAGGGCGCCGAGCTCACCGGCCTCACCAAGGAACGCTGGACCGCCACAGAGGCGTCGATCACGCTGCTGTGGGCGTACTTCGACGCGTACACGGACGCCCTGCGCACCGCCCGGGAGATCCGCGCCCGCCGCCGCTGGTCCAGCAGGGAGGACCTGGTGGAGCTGACCGAGCTGCTGCGCGGCGAGTCCGTCACGGTCGCAGGCGCGGCGACGGCGGTCGCCACGGCCAACGCGCCGACGCTGCACGGCGGTTCCGGCAGGCTCAGCGAGCGGTTCTCGCTGGCGGCGCTGGTGGACCGGATGAACGAGCTGTACGCGAGCTCGCTGGACATGGTCGTCGCCGCCGACGCCGTATGGTCGGCGCTGCCCGCCCGCATCGATTTACTGGCCGCGGAGCTCCAGCGCACCCGCCGGCTTGCGCACTCGGTCGGCGTCCGGCCCGGCGAGCACCCGGCGGGCGACGACCTGGAGCGCATCACGCGCACGCTGACGAAGCTGCGCGAGCAGGTGATCTCCGACCCGCTCGCCTTCTGGATCCCGGCGCAGGGGAGTTCGGCGCCGGGCGGCGGCAAGCCGGACACCACGCTCTACGACCGTGAGGCGCAGGCCCTGGAGGAGGTGCGCCGGGAGATCGACGCCGTGCTCGGCGTCCGGCAGGACGCCGAGCAGCGGCTGATCAAGCTGCGGGACGTGCTCTCCCGCGCGGACCGCACGCTCGCCGAGGCGCGCACCGCACGCGGTGAGGTCCTCGCGAAGATCGCCGCCACGGAAGTGCCGGTCGTCAGCGGCCCGCCGACCGCGCTGCAGGAGCAGCTGGCGACGGCCGCCGAGTACCGCAGACAGGCCCAGTGGCACCGACTGTCGCCGCTCCTGGAGTCGTTGGAGCAGAAGGCGGAGGACGAACTGATGCGGGCCCGCGAGTCGTTGACCGCGGTCACCGCGCCACTGGCGGTCCGCGCCGAGCTGCGCGGCCGCCTCGACGCGTACAAGGCGAAGGTCGCCCGGCACGGCCTGGCGGAGGACCCGCTGCTGGTCGAGCGGTACGACACGGCACGCCGCATGCTGTGGAGCGCGCCCTGCGACCTGCGCGTCGCCGAACAGGCCGTGCTGCGCTACCAGCAGGCGGCCGCCGAACTGCTCGGCACCTCGCGCGTGCCGAGGCAGGGCGGGCCCGAGGACCGGAGGGGGGAGTCTTCATGAGTCAGGCAGGGCAGAACTGTCAGCGGCCCGGCTGCGGGGGGACCTACGAGGACGTGGGCGGCGGCGAGCTGTACTGCGACACGTGCGGTCTCGCTCCGGTGGTGTCGGCATCGGGGTCTCCCCTGCTCGAGCGCGGTCGAGAGCTCGGGGAAGGCATGGTGGGCTCGCCGCCCACCGGCGTCACCGGCGGCGGCCGGGGCTCGCGCGGCTCGGCGGGCAGCGGCAGTTCCCGCAGCGCCCGGAGTTCGCGTACGTCCTCACAGTCGTCGAAGTCGCGCCGCTCGGTGTCGGGACGGCTCTCGCGCTCCCTGTCGGGCCGGTCCAGCAGCCGTTCGGTGTCGGTGCGCAGCTCCGGTTCCACCGCCGGGTCGTCCGGCCGCAGCCGGCTAGGTGCCGGTCTGGTGCAGGTGCCACAGGTGCCGCGGCCCGACCCGCGCTCGATGGTGCTGGAGAACCCCGAGGTGCCGGAGCGGAAGCGGTTCTGCTCGCGCTCCGACTGCGGGGCGCCGGTCGGGCGCGCCCGCGGCGACCGGCCGGGCCGTACGGAGGGCTTCTGCACCAAGTGCGGCCACCCGTACTCGTTCGTGCCGAAGCTGAAGGCCGGCGACATCGTGCACGGCCAGTACGAGGTCGTGGGCTGCCTGGCGCACGGCGGCCTGGGCTGGATCTACCTCGCCGTGGACCGCGCGGTCTCCGACCGCTGGGTGGTGCTCAAGGGCCTGCTCGACACCGGCGACCAGGACGCCATGGCGGCCGCGATCTCCGAGCGGCGCTTCCTCGCGGAGATCGAGCACGCCAACATCGTGCGGATCTACAACTTCGTCGAGCACCTCGACCAGCGCACCGGCTCCCTCGACGGCTACATCGTCATGGAGTACGTCGGCGGCAAGTCGCTGAAGGAGATCGCCAACTCCCGCCGCACACCGGACGGCAAGCGCGACCCGCTGCCGGTGGAGCAGGCCTGCGCGTACGGCATCGAGGCCCTGGAGGCCCTCGGCCACCTGCACAGCCGCAACCTGCTGTACTGCGACTTCAAGGTCGACAACGCGATCCAGACCGAGGACCAGCTCAAGCTGATCGACATGGGCGCGGTGCGCCGGATGGACGACGACGAGTCGGCCATCTACGGCACGGTCGGCTACCAGGCGCCGGAGGTCGCGGAGGTCGGCCCGTCGGTGGCGAGCGACCTGTACACCGTCGGCCGTACGCTCGCCGTCCTCACCTTCGACTTCCAGGGCTACACGAACGTCTTCGTGGACTCCCTGCCCGACCCCGACAACATCGAGGTCTTCCGCCAGTACGAGTCCTTCTACCGGCTCCTGGTCCGCGCCACCGACCCCGATCCGGCCCGCCGGTTCGCCTCCGCGCAGGAGATGTCGGAGCAGCTGACGGGCGTGCTGCGGGAGGTCGTCTCCCTGCAGACGGGACGCGCGCGGCCGGCCCTGTCGACGCTGTTCGGTCCCGAACTCAAGGTGATGGACACGGAGTTGTTCCCGAAGCTGGACGGGGACGTGTCACGCCTGGGAGCGCGGGTGGTGCGGGCGAGGAAGCAGGGCCACCTCTCCGCGCCCGTTCCCTCCCACTCCCCCGCTCTTTCTGCGGGCACCGCAGGTGCCGAGCGGCCGGGCGGCGCAGCCGCCAACGCCCTGGGCAACGGAACCCCGAGCACCCTGAGCATTCCGAGCACTTCCAGCGTCGTCAGGCCCGTCAACACGCCGGCCGCGGCGCTCGCCCTGCCCGTTCCGCACGTCGATCCCTCCGACCCCAACGCGGCCTTCCTCGCCGGCCTGTTGACGTCCGCGCCCGGCGAGCTGATCAACGCGCTCGCGGCGGCACCGGCGCAGTCTGCCGAGACCCGGCTGCGCCAGGTCCGCGCCCGGCTGGAGACCGGCGAGTCGGCCACCGCGCTCGAGACCCTGCGCAAGCTGGAGGAGCAGGACCCCGACGACTGGCGGGTGGTCTGGTACCGCGGCGTCGCCTCCCTCGTCACCGGCGACCACGAGGAGGCGGCCCTCGCCTTCGACGCGATCTACGACGCCTTCCCCGGCGAGGTCGCGCCGAAGCTGGCGCTCGGCCTGTGCGCGGAGGTGCTCGGCCAGCTCGACAACGCCGCCGAGTACTACCGCCTGGTGTGGTCCACCGACCCGAGCTATGTGAGCGCCGGGTTCGGCCTGGCCCGCGTCCAGCTCGCCACCGGCGACCGGCGCGGGGCCGTACGGACCCTGGAGTCGGTTCCGGAGTCCTCCATCCACTACACGGCCGCACGCGTGGCGGCCGTCAGAGCACGGCTGCGTCAACGCACGGCGGTCGCCTCCGACGCACCGTTCCTGGAGGACCTGACCGCCGCTGCCGGGCAGGTCGAGGCGCTGGAGGCGTACGGTCTGGACCCGGCGCGGCGCGAGCAGTTGTCGGCGGAAGTCCTCGGCTGCGCGCTGGACTGGATACTCTCCGGTGGCCAGGCCTCCGACCCGGCCGCCCGGCGGGTGCTGCTCGGCAGCGACCTGGACGAGCGGGGACTCCGCTTCGGCCTGGAGCGTTCGTACCGCACGCTGGCCCGGCTGGCGCCCGGCGGTGAGGAGAGGATCGACCTGGTGGAACGTGCCAACCGTTACCGCCCCCGGACGTGGGTGTAGTTGATGTCGCAGATGCACCAGTTGTCCGCCTGCCCGAGCTGTGCGGAGCCGCTCGAGTCGGGTGACCGTTTCTGTGGCGCGTGCGGATACGACCTGTCCGCGGCCGCCGCCCCGCCGGACGACACGCCCACGCTCACCATCGACAACGGCTCGGTGCCGCACCAGGCCGCGCCTCCCGAGGGCGCCGAGGGTGCCGAGGGCGCCGTCTGGCCGGTCGTGTCCCAGCCGGACGGCTCCGACGCCCCGGCGCGGCTGTATCTGCCGACGGACCTCCAGGGCACGGACTCGGGCGGCGCCCCGCTGTCGTCGGACCTGCCGCACCCGCCGCAGCCCGCGCCGCCGCCGCTCACCGGCTCCCCGGTGTCCCCTGCCTCGGGCGTGCGGTTCGACCGCCCGCCGGAGCCCGAGGAGTACCCGCTCCAGGCGCCGGACCCGCGCGTGGCCGCCGACGTCACCACCGCGGCCGAGGGCGCGACCAAGGGCGCCCCGGTGTGCGTGGCCTGCCGGGCGGGCCGCGTGGACAGCGACGGCTACTGCGAGAACTGCGGACACGCCCAGCCGCGGGAACGCGACCACATGGAGCAGGAGGCGGGCCCGGTGGCCGCGGTCAGCGACCGGGGCCTGCGCCACCACCGCAACGAGGACGCCTTCGCCGTCGGCTGCACCGCGCTGCCCGACGGTTCGCCCGTGACCATCGCGATCGTCTGCGACGGCGTGTCCTCGGCGACCCGCCCCGACGACGCCTCACTGGCCGCCTCCCGGACGGCGAGCGAGTGTCTGCTGGCCGCGCTGCCCAGCGGCGCACACCCGCAGCAGGCCATGCACGACGCCATCGTCGCCGCGGCGCACGCGGTCAACTCGCTGGCCGAGGAGCCCGCTTCGGCGCGTGAGCACACCCCGCACCAGAACGCGCCCGCCTGCACGCTGGTCGGCGCGGTGGTCACCTCCAGCCTGCTGGTCGTCGGCTGGGTCGGCGACAGCCGCGCCTACTGGGTCCCGGTGGATCGCAGTTCGCCCCCGGCCCGGCTCACCGAGGACGACTCGTGGGCCGCGCAGATGGTCGCCGCGGGCCTGATGAGCGAGGCGGAGGCGTACGCCGACGAGCGCGCCCACGCGATCACCGGCTGGCTCGGCGCGGACGCCTACGAACTGGAGCCGCACACCGCTTCCTTCAAGCCCGACCGGCCGGGTGTAGTGGTGGTGTGCACGGACGGTCTGTGGAACTACGCCGAGACGGCCGAGGAGATGGCCGAGGCCCTCCCCCTCGACGCCGCCGTGCGGCCCCTGCACAGCGCCCGGGTGCTCGTCGGCCACGCCCTGGACGGCGGGGGCCACGACAACGTAACAGTGGCCGTCGTGCCGTTCCCGGCCCCGCCGCAAAGGGCAGGATCGGCCTGAGGCCGTGCGCCGGGGCACACGACGGGAAGCCCCGGCGGGCACCTCGCACGGGGAAGCCCCAACGGACCGGAGGGGACTGGTCCGGTTCACAGCCGTCATCCCCGCCCGCGGGGGTTCTGAGGGGGATCTGAGAAGGCATGGCCAATTTCTCGAAGTCGAACGTGCCGCAGTTCTCGATGGACGTGTACCAGAACGAGTACCTGCCGGAGGGCGGCCGCGAGGTCAACGCGATCGTCACGGTGACCGCGACCGGCGGCGGCACGATCGGGGGCGCGGTCGCGGCGCCCCACCTGTACGCGCCCGGCGGGGGCCCGTCCGCGGCGGTGGCGCTCATGGTCGACTGCTCGGGCTCGATGGACTACCCGCCGACCAAGATGCGCAACGCTCGGGACGCCACGGCCGCCGCGATCGACACCCTGCGCGACGGCGTGCACTTCGCGGTGATCGGCGGCACCCACGTGGCCAAGGAGGTCTACCCGGGCGGCGGCCGCCTGGCGGTGGCCGACGCCACCACGCGCGAGCAGGCCAAGCAGGCGCTGCGCAAGCTGAGCGCGGGTGGCGGCACGGCCATCGGCACCTGGCTGCGGCTGGCGGACCGGCTGCTGTCCTCGGCGGACGTCGCCATCCGCCACGGCATCCTGCTCACCGACGGCCGCAACGAGCACGAGTCGCCGCAGGACCTCAAGGCCTCGCTCGACGCGTGCGCCGGACGCTTCACCTGTGACGCCCGCGGCGTGGGCACCGACTGGGAAGTGAAAGAAGTCACAGGGATCGCCTCCGCGCTGCTCGGCACCGCCGACATCGTCGCCGACCCGGCGGGCCTGGCCGCCGACTTCACGCAGATGATGGAGACGGCGATGGGCAAGGAGGTCGCGGACGTCGCCCTCAGGGTGTGGACGCCGGTCGGCACGGCCATCAAGTTCGTCAAGCAGGTCGCGCCCACCGTCGAGGAGTTGACCGACCGCCGCACCGAGGCGGGCCCGCGCACCGGGGACTACCCCACCGGGTCCTGGGGAGACGAGTCCCGTGACTACCACCTCTGTGTCGAGGTGCCCTCGGCCAACATCGGCCAGGAGATGCTCGCCGCCCGGGTCTCCCTGGTCGTGCCCCAGCCTGGGGGCCCCTCCCGCTCGAGCGGAGCCGAGAGTGGGGGAGGAACGGCCCAGAACCTCGGCGCCCAGGGCCTGGTGAGGGCCGTGTGGACCGACGACATGACCGCCTCCACCTCCATCAACCCCCAGGTCGCCCACTACACCGGCCAGGCCGAACTGGCACAGGCCATCCAACAGGGGCTCGATCTACGCAAAGCGGGAGACTTCGATGGAGCAACGGCCAAACTGGGCCGAGCGGTTCAGCTCGCCAGCGCCTCGGGAAACGCGGATACTGCGAAACTGCTTGCGAAGGTGGTGGACGTGGTCGACGCCGCGGCAGGTACTGTGCGACTGAAGGCGAAGGTCGAGGAGGCCGACGAGATGACTCTCGAGACACGGTCCACAAAGACTGTTCGTGTAAAGAAGTGACGTAGAGAGACACTGACAAACAGCGAGCCTGACCCCTTGGGGTTGGAGAAATCCGGTCGAAGCGGCCGGAAAAGGAGAGGGGGAAGCGCCGACATGCCGACCTGCCCGAACGGACACCAGTCGGGTTCCGACGACTGGTGCGAGGTCTGCGGTCACCGCATGGCCGGTGCCGTACCTCCACCTCCCCCGCCGCCTCCCCCGGCCGGCGGCTACGGCTTCCCGCCGGCGCCGGGCCCGGGCGGCCAGTCCGCCGGTCGCGGGCACCTGTCCGCCGGACCGGACCCGGAGCCGGAGCTCTGCCCGCAGTGCCGCACGCCCCGCGAGGGCGGCGCGCCGTTCTGCGAGGAGTGCCGGTGGAACTTCCTGACGAACACGGCGACCTCGTACACCCCGCCGGCGCCCGGCCCGGCCGCCCGCTTCCAGCAGCCGCCCGGCCCCTCCTACGGCGGCGGCGACTCGTACGAGTACCAGAGCTCCCGGCCCTCGCAGGTGAACCGGCCCGCCGAGCCGATCCCGCCGGGCCCGCCCTTCAGTGGCGAGCCCTCGGGCCGCACCGGGGCGCCGGGGCCCTCCGGCTTCGGCGGGAACCCCGGACCGTCCGGACCGCCCGGCTTCGGCTCCGACCCGTCGCGGCCCGTTCCGCCGCCGCCCGGGCCGACCCCGCCCACCGGTCCCGGTGCGACGGGGGGCGCCCCGCAGGCGTTCCAGCAGTCCGGCCCGCCGGCTCCGCCCGCGTTCCCGCAGGAGACGGGCCGGCCGCAGCCGGGCGGCCCGCCCTTCGGCGGTGGCGACGACTGGGTGCTCTCCCCGCCGTCGTCCACGGGACCGTCCGGCCCGACCGGACCCGGCGGCCCCGGTGCCGGTCAGGGCAGCGGCTACGGCTACCCGCAGCCCGGCTCCACCCAGGCCCCGCCCGGCCCCGCCTTCCCGCAGCAGCATCAGCAGCCGGCGACCTGGACGGCGACCATCGGTCCGGACCGTGAGTACTTCATGGCGATGATGCAGCGCTCCGGCCCCGAGGCCGCGGGCCTGAACCTGCCCGCGTACTCGCCCGAGCAGCAGCGCACGCTGACCGGCAACCAGGTCACCATCGGCCGCCGCCGCCAGTCCACCGGCGACACCCCCGACATCGACCTGTCGGTGCCGCCGGAGGACCCGGGCGTCTCGCACCAGCACGCGGTGCTGGTCCAGCAGCCCGACGGCGGCTGGGCGATCGTCGACCAGAACTCGACCAACGGCACGACGGTCAACGGCTCCGAGGAGCCGATCCAGCCCTTCGTTCCGGTGCCGCTGCAGGACGGCGACCGGGTGCACGTGGGCGCGTGGACAACGATCACCATCCGGCGCAGCCAGGGCGCCTGACCGGCGCCGGAAGGACTCGCGGGCCCGGCAGCGCTCCACGGGCCGGATGCACTGGCTATTAGGGCCTGTCCGACTATGCGCGTCGGATCAGCCCGCGGCGTCTGGTGCCGTGCATCGCAAGGCGGAGGGTCGCCCGCGTACTGGGCGTACGCGGGCGTGCCCGACAACGCAGCGAGGTGCGGTACCAGGCGTCGCGGGCCCGGCGGGAATTGTGAGGTCCTAGCCCGGGAGGGGCCAGGCGTGCGGCCCCTGCGGGTCGTCCAGCCACGCCCACTCGCGCTCGTCGCTCACCGTGATCCCGTACCGCTCCCGCTGCGGCCGACCCTCGCGCTCCCACAGGGCGTACGCCTCCTGCGCGTCGAGGCGGCCGCGGGTCAACGCCAGCAGGAAGCGGAACAGTTCGTCCTCCCGGGCCCGGCGCGGCAACCCGCCCGGCTGCGGGGCATGAACCTCGGGCCAGCTCACGCCGCGCAGCGGCACGAAGTAGGCGGACGTGTCCAGGAAGTGTCCCTCGGCGTGCGCGGCGTCCCGCACGGTCAGCGCGACCAGGCCCGTGGCGATCGGCGTCAGGATCCGGGCGCCGGGCGTGCACTGGGCGAGCCAGGCGCGGGGGATCGACGGCAGTGCGCAGGTGGCGATGATCCGGTCGAAGGGAGCGCGTTCGGGCACTCCGCGGGCACCGTCGCCGGTGACGACGACCGGGTGGTACCCGGCGGCGGCCAGGTGCTGCCGCGCCGACTCGGTGATCTCCGGCTCCAGGTCGACGGTGGTGACGAGGTCCTCGTCGCCGAGCCGGTGGGCGAGCAGGGCCGCGTTGTAGCCGGTGCCGGCGCCGATCTCCAGGACCCGGTTGCCGTCCTCCACCCGCAGCTCGGCCAGCATCTTCGCCATGAGCGAGGGCTGGCTGCTGGAGGAGACCAGCTCGCCGTCGCGCAGCCGGGTGGCCAGCGGGGCGTCGGCGTACGCACCCCGCAGCCAGCGCTCCCGCGCCTCCGGTTCCGGGCTCTCGCCCCACCGGCGCTCGTAGCCGCCCTCCCCCGAGCTCTCGGCTCCGCTCGAGCAGGGAGAACCCCCACCGGCGACGTAGTAGTACGGCACGAAGAGATGCCGCGGCACCGCCTCGAACGCCTCCCGCCACCCCGGGTCGGACGCCCAGGCCCCGCTCGCGTCGATCTCGCGCACCAGTGCCGCCCGCGCCGCGGCGGCGAGGTTCTCCAGCTCCTTGTCGACAGCGTGCGCGCCCATGGGTCCACTGTGCTGCGGGACTCGGTCCGAGGCGAGTACCGACTCCGCCGATCCGGATTCGACCGGTCGGATCCGGTGGTTCTGAGCCCTGGGCGGTCCCCGGGGTCGGGCGGCTCGGTCAGTCCCGCTCGCTGTCGTCCGGCCGGACGGCGATGTGGTCCGGCTCCAGTTCCAGCGCCACGCGGTCACGCATGCCGAGGGCCCGGGTGTACTCGGCGGGGAGCTGGAGGCGGCCGGCGCGGTCGAGCATGGCGTACTCGCGGCTCACCACCCTCTCGTCGCCGGTCGCCGCGTCGACCTCGCTGCGGCGCAGGAGCTCCGTTGAGGTGCGGCCGTCGCGGATGGCGACCGTGCGGCGCCTCGGGGTCGGGCAGCGCCGCCGGCAGCGGGACGGTCGCCTCGACGCGGGCGTCGGCGCCGACGGCGAGCAGCGCCGCGTGGTCGCGGGCCCCGGCCACGCCCGCCAGGACGGAGCCGCCGAAGGCCGCAGTGGTGACCGCGGTCAGCAGCGCCAGCAGGGCAGCGCAGCCGAGACGGACGTACGGCCGGCGCGGGCCAGGGACAGGTGGCCCACCGCGCCGCGCAGCCGGACGGCCGGGCGCGCCAGCCAGCGCAACGGCGACGGGTACAGGCGGACCAGCACCAAGGCCGCGATCACCCCCACCAACACCGGTGCCAGCGACACCAGTTGGTCTCCGGACGAGCCGGCGGCTCCGGAAGCGCCCGACGGGGCCGGGGCAGCCGACGCCCCCGACACACCCCTGCGCTGCAACGCCTCCACCGCCCCCGCCGCGAGCACCAGCAGCGTGAGCTCCGCGAACCGTGCGGCGCCGGGAGGGACGTACCGACACCGCGTCCTCGCGTGGGCCGTGGACGCGCACGGTGCGGTGCGTGGCCGCCGCGCGCAGGGGCAGCGCGGCCCAGGCGACGGCCGTGACCGACGCGGCCGCCGCGATCGCCAGGGAGCGGCGGCCCTGCGGGACGGCGAGCAGCGCCGCCGCGAGGCCGAGCGCGCCCGCGGGGACGGCGACCACCGCCGTCTCGGCGAGCAGCCGACCGGCGAGGCCGCGCAGGGAGACGCCGCGGGCGCGCAGCAGGGCGAGTTCGGCGCGGCGGCGGTTGGCGGCGAGGCCGCCGGCCATCAGCAGGACGACGGCGGCGACCGTCGCGGTGCCGAAGGCGGCAACCGTCGCGGTGCCGAAGGCGGCAACCGTCGCGGTGCCGAAGGCGGCGACCGTCGCGGTGCCGAAGGCGGCAACCGTCGCGGTGCCGAAGGCGGCGACCGTCGCGGTGCCGAAGGCGGCGACGGCGACCAGCGGGCCGATGCCGGAGCGGAGGCGGCTGTAGGCGGTGAGCACGTCGTCGAGGCCGGTGTCCGCCTCCGTGCCCGGATCGGTGACCGTGCGGACCTGGCGCAGACCCGGCCCGGACTCCAGGGCGGCGACCGCGGACTTCAGGCGGCCCAGGTCGTGGGCGTGGAGGGTGCGGGGGTCGGGGGCCACCTGCCAGTAGCGCCAGGGGTTTCCGGCCGTGCCCAGCAGGGCGGGGGCCGCCTCGGGCGGAAGAAGCAGGGCGCCGAGCCAGTACGTCTGCGGATCGGGGTCCGTCGAGGGCAGGCGCACCAGGGACGGGGTGCGCAGCAGGGGCGCGGTGGACCAGTAGGCGCCGCCGGGATCGCGCGGGGTGACGATGGCGGTGACGCGGACGATGAGCGGGGGGGGCGGCCCACGCCGGGTACGTGGATCACCGAACCCGCCTTGATGTGCAGGCTCCTGGCCGTCTCGGCGCTCACGGCGGCCTCCACGCCGGCGGTCGCCGCGGTCACCCGGCCGGTCGCCCGCGGCAGACGGCCCGTGCGCACCGACGCATGGGCGGCCAGCCCGTTCTGCGCGACGAGGGCCACGTGCGCGGGCAGCCCGCTGGGCCTCGGGATCCAACGGTCGGGCACCGCGAGGTCGGTGGCGGTCCGCACCCCGTACGACGACTGGGCGAGGTCGGCGGCCAGTGGGCGTTCGACGGCGCCGAGGACCTCGGCGTACTGCCGGCGCAGGGTCTTTGGGAGCAGCGCCTGCTCCCGTTGCCGCTGCGGGAGTTGGAGGCCGGGGGGCGGGGCGAACAGCCCGACGGTGGTCCGGTCGGGGTGTGCCCGCGCCACCGCCCCGACCAGGCCGGCGTCCTCGTACCGGTCGAGCGCGCGCGGGAACGCGGCGGCCAGGCAGGCGGTCAGCGCGACCAGCACCGCCAGGGCGGCCGCGGCACCGGGCGCGGTGCGCAGCCGGACGCGGATCCAGGGGACGACGGGGTACACGACGACGGGCTCCACGACGACGGGGTGCACGACGACGGGGTGCACGACGGCGGGCTTCACGACGGCGGGCTTCACGACGGCGGGCTTCACGACGACGGGCTTCAGCTCACTCACCTCCCCCGTCCCGCAGGGACGTCGCCGGGTCGGCTCGGCGCAGGGTCAGCGCCGCCGTGACGGCGAGCGGTGCGACGGCGACGGCCGCGAGCAGGACGGCCACGCGGGCGGCCGGCAGTTCGACGAGCATCCTCGGCACCGGTTTCCTGGCCTGCGCGGTCAGGACGATCAGCGGGATCACGGCTCGGGTCAGCACGGCTCCCAGGGCCACGCCCACCACCAGCGCCAAGGTCGCCAGCACCCTTTGCTCGGCGGCGATCATGCGGGCGAGTTGGCGGCGCGGGGCGCCGAGGGCGCGCAGTACGGCGAACTCGGCGCCCCGCGCCCGCAGCGCCCCGGCCGCGCTCACCGCGAAGCCGACCGCGGCCAGCGCCGCCACCACGGCCGCTGCAGTGAAGGCGGCCGCGGGCCCGACGCCGAACGGGTCGTCGCGCAACTGCGCGGCGATCTCGTCCCGCACCACGACCTGCGCCGGATCGACATCGGGCAGGGACCGTACGGCCGCGGCCACCTGCGCCGCGTCGCCCTGAGCCGTCCGCAGCCACCACTCGGTGGGCACGACGCTCTCGCCGTGGCGCACCTCCAGCACGCGGTTCACCGACCGCAGATCGGCCACCAGGGCCCCGCCGTCGCGGGCCGTCCCGTCCCCCGCCCCGGCCGTGGTCGGCAGGGCCCGCACCGACCGTACGATCCGCACGGGGAGGTTCCGTCCGCCGAACGTCACGTCCACGCGCTGCCCGGAACGCGCTCCCGTGGACGCCAGGAACCCGTCGGTCGCCACGGCCGTGATCTCCGGCGGCGCGGGCTGCGCGACCTGCAGCGCGTAGCCCGCGAGCAGCGCCAGTTGGAGCGCGGCGATCAGGAGGGTCGACCGGGAGACGAGCAGCGAGCGGTCGATGCAGTCCAGGACGTCGGGCAGCGAGGTCGTGACGACGGGTGTGCTTCCCGGCGCGACCGCCTTCCGCAGTGACGCGGCGCCGTCCCGGACCGCCGTGCGCAGCGCGCCGATCCGCGCGGTCGTCAGCGCCGAGAAGTCCGCCGACGCCTGCCACGCCGACGGCCCCGCGCTCACCTGCCGGCCGGTGAGGACGCCGGGGTCGGCGAGGAGGGGACCGTACGTGGTGAAGCCGACCTTCCGGATTCCGCGGCCGCCCAGGTCGTCCAGCTGCCAGTACGGTGCGCCGGCCTGAGCGGGCCGGTACAGCCCGGTGATCCACACGTGGACCTTCGGGCCGCCGAGCCGGTCGGCGAGGGTGAGCCGGGCGCCGGGCCGCAGGCCGAGGCGCCGGGCGGCGGTCTGGGGCAGCGCCACCTCGAGGTCCCCCACCGTCCGGCGCGGGAGGCGCCCGGCGACGATCCGCACCTGTGTGTGGTCCAGCGCCGCGAAGTGCGTCAGGTCCGGGTCCCCGACGGGGGTGTCCCCTGCTCGAGCGGAGCCGGGAGCTTGGGGGAGTTCGGCCGGCGGTTGCAGCGAGCGGGGCAGGGCGTACGGGCCCGACCGCACCAGGGTCCGCACGGTCACCGGCAGCCCGTCGAAGGCCGCGCGGGCCCTGTTCCGTACGGCGATGTCGGCGGCCGCGCGCCGGGCGGGCGGCACATCGGCCTTGACGACCAGGGTGGCGTCGGCCGCGTTGCGGGTGTCCCGCAGGGAGTGGCGCAGCGCCGAGTCGCCGATCGCACCGGAGTAGGCGGCGAGGGTCGCCAGCACGGCCGTGGTCAACAGGACCGTGAGCAGGGCGGCGGCCAGGAGCAGACGATGCGCCCGCGCACGTAACAGGACGAATCCCGCGAACCCCGCCACCCAGCCCCCGCCGTTGTCCAGGCCTTCGGGCGATGTTGTCAGAGACGACGGGTCGCGGGTAAGCGCTTGTGGACCGAGCTTGACCGGATTGTGACCGGAATCCGGCGCCGTACGACCGGAATCCGGGACTCAGGGCAGGGGAGCACTCAGTCGGGGGTGTTCACCATCGAAGCGGCCGCGTACGTCAGGTAGTTCCACAGCGTCTGCTCGTGCTCCTCGGACAGGCCGAGCTCCTCGACGGCGACCCGCATGTGCTTCAGCCAGGCGTCGTGCGCCGCCCGGTCGACCGTGAAGGGCGCGTGACGCATCCGCAGGCGCGGGTGGCCGCGGCGCTCGCTGTACGTCGACGGGCCGCCCCAGTACTGGATCAGGAACAGCGTGAGGCGCTCCTCGGCCGGACCGAGGTCCTCCTCGGGGTACATGGGCCGCAGGACGGGGTCCTCGGCGACTCCTTCGTAGAAACGGTGGACCAGCCGGCGGAAGGTCTCCTCCCCGCCGACCTGCTCGTAGAAGGTCTGCTTCTGAAGCGTGCCGCGCCGAATCTCTTTCACCCGTCCATCGTCTCAGACCGCCGGACGGAGGACATAGACGATCCGTCGGCACGAGAACCGAGGGGTGATTCACCTCACAGGGCGGCAGAAAGGGAACCATGACTCCCTCGGCCGCGCAGAACGCCACCGAGGCAGCAACCGGTCACCGACCAGCCACACCGACCGGCTCGCCGCCGAGCCGGACCACGGCCCGGGGATCAGCGCACGCTCACGCCCAGCGCCCCGAGCCCCGCCCGCCGTACGGCGATCGACCCGAACGGCGTCCGCAGCCGGAGCCACGCCCCCGACGAGAACAGCCCCAGGCCCCCCTCGCCCGAGGCCGGCGAGGACCGCAGGAACCCCAGGGACTGCGCCGCGTGCACGGCCCGCACCGGCAACCGCGTCTCCCCGACCGTCCGGGACCAGATCTCCCGCCCGATCCGGTCGAGCTCGGCGCGCGTGCGCTGTTCGGGGGCCAACTCCTGCGTCCGTGAGCGGAATTCGGCGACGGCGACGGCCACCATGGCGCGCAGGGAGTCCGCCGCAGGCAGCCCCGGCTCCGGCCGCCAGCCACCGCGCGGCGGGAGCACACCCGCCCACGGCGGCCCGGTCACCGCCGCCGGAACGGCGGCCGTGACCGCCGACTCGTCCACCGACTCCAGGAGTTCACCCGCGGAGACGGTCACGTCGAGGGTGACGTCGAGCCCGTTCTCGTACGGCTTGGCGAGCCGCACCGCGCGCACGGCCAGCACCTCGAAGGACGCCGGCCGCCCGAACACCGCGAGTGCCGTGCCCGCCGCCTGCAGGCGCACCGCGGCGGAACGGTCGTAGTGGAGCAGCCGGGAGAGGAAGGCCGCGAGGTCCGCCGCCTCCGTCTCGTCGGCGAGGTGGAGTACCGTCATGCGGCGACGGCCTCCTCCTCGCCGTCGGCGTCCTCCAGATACTCCTGGAGGAACTCGCGCTCCTCCGCGGTGATCCGGCGCGGCCGCTGCGCCTCGAAGTCGAACGGCACGATCACCGTGGAGGCCCGCACGTAGACCTGGTCGCCGTCCTTGACCTCGTAGCCGAGGGTGAAGGACGCCGCCTTGATCTCCGTGACCCACAGCTCGATGTCCACCGGCTCGTGCCGGTGGACGAGCTGCCGCTTGTAGTCGATCTCGTGGCGCGCCACCACGGACCCCTGCTTGAAGTCCTTGTCCGGGCGGAACAGGAAGTCGATACGGGCCTCCTCCAGGTAGCGGAGGAAGACCACGTTGTTGACGTGGCCGTACGCGTCCATGTCCGCCCAGCGCAAGGGGCAGCGGTAGATGTGGCGCAAGATCAGCCCCGGGTCAGCTTCTTGTAGGTGGCGCGGTGCGGACGGGCCGCGTCCGGGCCGAGCCGCTCGATCTTGTTCTTCTCGTACGACTCGAAGTTGCCCTCGAACCAGAACCACTTGGAGTCGCCCTCGTAGGCGAGGATGTGCGTCGCCACGCGGTCGAGGAACCACCGGTCGTGGGAGACGACCACGGCGCAGCCCGGGAACTCGAGAAGAGCGTTCTCGAGCGAGGACAGGGTCTCCACGTCCAGGTCGTTGGTCGGCTCGTCGAGGAGCAGCAGGTTGCCGCCCTGCTTCAGGGTGAGTGCGAGGTTGAGGCGGTTGCGCTCACCGCCGGAGAGGACACCGGCAGGCTTCTGCTGGTCCGGACCCTTGAAGCCGAACGCGGAGACGTACGCCCGCGACGGCATCTCGACCTGCCCGACGTTGATGTAGTCGAGCCCGTCGGACACGACCTCCCACAGCGTCTTCTTCGGGTCGATGTTCTCGCGGCCCTGGTCGACGTAGGAGATCTTGACGGTGTCGCCGACCTTGATCGTGCCGGAGTCCGGCTGCTCGATGCCCTGGATCATCTTGAACAGGGTGGTCTTGCCGGCGCCGTTCGGGCCGATGACGCCGACGATGCCGTTGCGGGGCAGGCTGAAGCTGAGGTCGTCGACGAGGACCTTGTCACCGAAGGCCTTGCTGAGGTTCTCGACCTCGACCACAACGTTGCCCAGGCGCGGCCCCGGCGGGATCTGGATCTCCTCGAAGTCCAGCTTCCGCATCTTCTCGGCCTCGGCGGCCATCTCCTCGTAGCGGGCCAGACGCGCCTTGGACTTGGCCTGACGCCCCTTGGCGTTGGAGCGCACCCAGTCCAGCTCTTCCTTCAGCCGCTTCTGCCGCTTGGCGTCCTTCTGGCCCTCGACCTTGAGGCGGGCGGCCTTGGTCTCCAGGTAGGTGGAGTAGTTGCCCTGGTAGGGGTAGGCGCGGCCGCGGTCGAGCTCGAGGATCCACTCGGCGACGTTGTCCAGGAAGTACCGGTCGTGGGTGATGGCCACGACGGTGCCCTCGTACTTGGCCAGGTGCTGCTCCAGCCAGCTCACCGACTCGGCGTCGAGGTGGTTGGTGGGCTCGTCGAGGAGCAGCAGGTCGGGCTGCTCGAGGAGCAGCTTGCACAGCGCGACACGACGGCGCTCACCACCGGAGAGGTTGGTGACGGGCCAGTCGCCGGGCGGGCAGCCGAGGGCGTCCATGGCCTGCTCGAGCTGGGCGTCGAGGTCCCAGGCGCCCGCGTGGTCGAGCTCCTCCTGGAGCTTGCCCATCTCCTCCAGCAGCGCGTCCGAGTAGTCGGTCGCCATCTGCTCGGCGATCTCGTTGAACCGGTCGAGCTTGCCCTTGATCTCGGCGACACCCTCCTGGACGTTCTCCAGGACCGTCTTCTCCTCGTTCAGCGGGGGCTCCTGCAGCAGGATGCCGACGCTGTATCCGGGCGACAGGAAGGCGTCACCGTTCGACGGCTGCTCGAGACCGGCCATGATCTTCAGGACGGTCGACTTACCGGCACCGTTCGGGCCGACGACGCCGATCTTCGCACCCGGAAGGAAGTTCAGGGTGACGTCGTCGAGGATCACCTTGTCGCCGTGCGCCTTGCGCGCCTTGCGCATGGTGTAAATGAACTCAGCCAAGAGAAACCGTCCGGCAGCTTGAAATCTGGCAGTGGGCAGATGCACCCCATCTTGCCGTACCGCCACCCTTGGGCGGAAACCCGTCTGGTCGAGGGCCTCTGACCTGGGGTTTTGCTGCTGGCGGCTGCAGCTCGACTGTCACTGTCGGTCGCCGTTGGTCGGCCTCGGGCCTCGGACGGCCCAGGGACGGCCCAGCGCTCTGCTGCTGACCGGGCCTGGCTCCTACCCAGAGTCACCCAACGAATGGATCACCCGACCCTGGAGTCTTTTGCCTCCAGTACGCAAGTCCGGCGAGCCGATCACGCCGTCTAAAGAAGCCCTCTGAAACGTGCCCTGAACAGGCCAAAAGGCCCAGACCCTGATCGGTCTGGGTCTTTGTGCTGGTCGGGCTGAACCTATGGCCTCTTCCTTATCGGGCGTTGGACTGCCCCAGCAGGCCACTCCATAACAGGCAATTCAGGACCCGGTGCCGCGCGCTGTAGGTGCTCGCAGTCGCGAATTCGGGTCCCTAATGCCGTCAGTGTTGCCGTCAGCACGCAGCGCCACGGGGATGCCCAGGAGCGCACGACCGCGTGCGCCGCGCATTGCACTGTCGCAATCTGGACACATGACCGATCGGTGCGACGAAAGGTGACCCATGAAGTTCACAGTCATCGGCGGTACTGGCCTGATCGGGTCGCAGGTCGTGAAGAAGTTGAACGCGGCCGGACACGAAGCCGTGCCGCACTCGATGTCCACAGGTGTCGACGTGATCACAGGGAAGGGCCTGACGGAGGCGGTGGCCGACGCCGACGTCATCGTCAACCTGACGAATTCCCCGACCTTCGACGACGCTTCCCCGGCGTTCTTCCAGACCTCGATGGACAACCTCCTGGCCGCCGGCCATAGGGGCGGGGTGGGGCACGTCGTCATCCTCTCGATCGTCGGGGCGGACCAGGTGGCCGACCTCGTCTACTACCGGGCCAAGGCCCTGCAGGAAGACATCCTCAAGGCCGGGCCGATCCCCTACTCAATCGTCCGCGCCACGCAGTTCATGGAGTTCATCGACGCGGTCCTGTCCTGGACCACCGAGGGCGACACCGTCCGCCTGCCCACCACCCCGCTCCAGCCGATCGCTGCCCAGGACGTCTCCGACACCGTCGCCGAAGTCGCCGCCGGTACCCCTTTGAACGGCACCCTCAACATCGCCGGGCCCGACGTCCTCCCCCTCGACGAGCTCGGCCGGATCACCCTGAACGCCCATCCCGACGGCCGCACGGTCGTCGCCGACGACACCGCCGGCATGTTCGCCGCCGTCCACGGCGACGCCCTCACCGCCAAGGGCGACGCCCGCATCGCCCCCACCCACTACACCGACTGGCTCTCCTGACCCAGCCAGCCCACCAGTGGAGGCCTCGCCATGTCGAACAATGAGCCGGCGGCAGGCAGCGCCGAGAGCCAACCACGCTCTGAAGCATGGAAGACGGCGCTCACCGAGCTGCAGTCGGTGAAACCGCCGTTCATTCCGGAGGGGGCAGAGGCGACGACGGTCCTCATCGAGTTCCCTCCCGGCGACCCCGGCACCCCTCCGCACCGGCATTCAGGACCCGCTTTCGGCTACATGCTGGAGGGGGAGATGCTCTTCGAGCTGGAAGGCGAGCCGGAGCGGGTGATCAGGGCCGGGGAGACGTTCTGGGAGCCGGGCGGCGATGTCATCCACTACCAGGACGGGAACAACCGGACGGACTCCTGGAGCCGCTTCCTCGTCACCATGATGTGTGCGCCGGGTCAGCCCATGCTCACCCTGGTCGACGACGAAGAGCTGGCCCAGCGTCAACACCTGCGAGCTCCCCGCCCAGGCACCTGATCCGCCACTGATGCCGGATCTGAACGTCAAACGTTCCGGACCATGATCGAGCCGGGGCGTTTTGGCTTGTGCCCAGGCAGAATCCGAACCTGCAACACCCGCTTTAGGAGCGAGGTGAAGCGGGTCTGGCTATGACCTGCGGGAACGCCCACATCGGCAGACGTGGGCAAAGCCACCGCCGACCACCGCAGTTCCCCGTGGCTCCCCGCCCGATCTGGCACGGCTGTGGCAGGGGGAACATCTGATCCGTAGCTCTATGTGGATCGGTTGCTGACGGTCCTAGCCTAGGGCCTGTCTTCAGTTGTGATCAACAGGCTTGCGGGAGGCTGCCGATCCAGATGGTCGCTGCGCGGAGAGAGTCCGGCGAGGTAGCTCTCGGGCGTCTTGTCGTAGCGGGTGGCGATGCCGCGCCAGTCCTTCATTCTGTTGATGGCCCGTTCAACCGTGTTGC
>NZ_JBEXHW010000033.1:0-11004 GCF_040608235.1 Streptomyces sp. NPDC005202
GGGCGGGATCGGCGATGATGCGTCGGCAGGCACGGTCTTCCACTCGGATCACGGGGCGTAGAGAACTCCATGATCTTGGAAGCCGTGCCTGTCACATTCCCCAAACCCCCGCCGAGCTGGCAGATCATCACGAACCGGACGTCAAGCGACTACGCCGAAGCCCTGGATGGAAGGGGCTGTTGCCTGATGGCCGGACACGTCCAAGACCGCTGGTACAAGAGCGAAACGGGTCCAGACGGCAAGGTCCGCAAGGTCAAGAGCGACCGTTATGGTTCCGGGCTTCGCTACCGGGCGCGGTACGTCGGCCCGGACGGTACGGAGAAGGCCAAGAGCTTTCCCGACCGGCAGAAGCGGCTTGCCGATCAGTGGCTCGCCCACATCGAGGCGGACATGGCGCGCGGGCAGTACATCGACCCGCGCGCGGCCCGGATCACCTTCCAGCAGTACACCGAACGCTGGGTAGGGACACAGGGCGCGGACCCGAACACTCAGGCCTCGATGGAGTCGCAGCTCCGGCTGCACGCCTTCCCATACCTCGGTACGCGTCCGCTCGGTTCCTTCCAGCCTGCGCACATCCGCGACTGGGTGCGGCAGCTCCAGGAGAACGGCATTCGCGGCTCGTATGCCCGGACGATCTACTCCAATGTGCGTGCTGCGTTGAGCGCGGCCGTGGATGACGGGCATCTCCCCCGCAACCCGTGCGCGGCTCGCTCGGTCCGGCCGCCGACTGTGGACACCAAGCGCGTCACGCCGTGGACGCCGGAACGGGTCTTCGCTGTTCGGGCCGCCATGCCCGAGCGCTTCCGGACGATGGTCGATCTCGGCGGTGGCTGCGGGCTCCGGCAGGGCGAGATTCTTGGGGTCGCCGTCGACGCGATCGACTTCGAGTCGGACACGCTTCACGTGGTCCAGCAGCTCAAGCTGAGCCGCAGCAAGGCCGTGTTCGCTCCGCCGAAGGGCGGCAAGCTGCGGGACGTCCCGCTCCCCGGGCCGGTCGCTGACGCCCTCCGGGCGCACATGAAGGAGTTCCCGCCGGGCGAGATCACGTTGCCTTGGAAGGTCGCGGACGGCCCCCCCAGTGACCAAGCGGCTGATCTTCACCGGCCCGCGTGGGGGTCATGTCTGGCGTACGTCGCTCAACGAGGAGGCGTGGAAGCGGGCACTCGCCTCAGCCGGCGTGATCCCTGAACGGAAGCCGGGCGAGCCGTACGCCGAGTCCCGCGAGAACGGGATGCACGCGCTACGGCACTTCTATGCCTCGGTGCTCCTGGACGCCGGGGAGAACATCAAGGCCCTAGCGGAGTACCTCGGTCACTCTGACCCGGATCTGACACTGCAGGTGTACGCGCACCTCATGCCGTCCAGTCAGCAACGCACCCGCAAGGCCGTAGCTGCCATCTACCAGGCTCAGTGAACGCCCCCACCCACCAACATGCGCGCTGCAGCATTAGTTGCAGAACTAGCTGCAGCATTAGTTTCGGCATTAGTTGCAGCATTAGTTTCGGCATTAGTTTCGGCATTAGTTTCGGCATTGGTTGCAGCAGCATTAGTGCTCGATGGAGCTTCGCTGGCCGCTAACTGACGGCCATCCTCACTTCCAGGCAGATCGGCGGCTCCGGCGTAGTGACGACCCGCCGGGACCGGAGCCGCTCACAGTATGCACCGGTCAAAGTGAGACGACTCAATGGATCAACGGAAACCCGCTTCAACGGATCAACGGTTTCATGGTTTTTTACCCACCCCCAGCAAGGCTACCCTTACCCATCCCGGCGAGGGCGGCCTATGCAGAGTTACTACGGGCTCCCACACACCACCGGGCCGGATGTGGGGCATAGGCATCACGCTTTAGCTGCGGATTTGTGAATTCCCAAGCACAACAGGTAAGTTCCTGCCACCGAAATAGCGGAGAGGCCGCCCACGCCAGGGCGACCTCTCCTCTCCATTCGGCACAATCATTACCCGTAGCATGGGAGAATTCATGAACCGCATGGAGAAGTCCATGGTGCCACGGCGCAGCCTGCGCATCGACCTCGTCCCCCGGGAACTTCCGTTCGGCCTCATCGGAGGCGGCGGGGCGGGGCTGAGCCTGTGGTCCGGGGCCCACCCTGCCATCGTGCTGCCGCTGGCGTTCGCGGTGTCCATCCGCGTGACGGTCCGCCTCGTCTAGCCTGACGGCCCAGGGGCGGCCCAGCCCCACCAAAAAGCCCCCGCCCCGCCAAGAATCAGCAGGTCGGGGGCTCGCTGGTATCGCGTTACTTCTTCTTGCCCTGGTTCTTGACCGCCTCGATCGCCGCTGCGGCTGCCTCCGGGTCGAGGTACTTGCCGCCGGGGGTGACCGGCTTGAAGTCGGCGTCGAGTTCGTAGTACAGGGGGATGCCCGTGGGGATGTTCAGGCCGGCGATGTCGGCGTCCGAGATCTGGTCGAGGTGCTTGACCAGGGCGCGGAGGCTGTTGCCGTGGGCGGCGACGAGGACTGTCCGGCCCGCGAGGAGGTCGGGGACGATGCCGTCGTACCAGTACGGGAGCATGCGGAAGACGACGTCCTTCAGGCACTCCGTCCGCGGGCGGAGCTCCGGCGGGATCGTCGCGTAGCGCGGGTCGCTCGCCTGGGAGAACTCCGAGTCGTCCTCGAGCGGGGGCGGCGGGACGTCGTAGGAGCGGCGCCACAGCATGAACTGCTCCTCGCCGAACTCCTCGAGCGTCTGCGCCTTGTTCTTGCCCTGCAGGGCGCCGTAGTGGCGCTCGTTCAGGCGCCAGGAGCGGTGGACCGGGATCCAGTGGCGGTCGGCGGCCTCCAGCGCGAGCTGCGCCGTGCGGATGGCGCGCTTCTGGACGGACGTGTGGAGCACGTCGGGCAGCAGGCCGGCGTCCTTCAGCAGCTCACCGCCGCGGACTGCCTCCTTCTCGCCCTTCTCGTTGAGGTTGACGTCCACCCATCCGGTAAACAGGTTCTTGGCGTTCCACTCGCTCTCGCCGTGGCGGAGGAGGATCAGCTTGTACGGTGCGTCGGCCATGCCTCAGAGCGTAATCCACGCATTCCCGCCCTCGCGTGGCACGCCCGGCAGGCGGACAGTTGACGGCATCTGTTAATCGAGTGGCCCCTCCCAACCCTCTCCCCGTAAGTTGTGCTCACCGCATGAGCCGCTTACACCTGTGGGGGGATCCGAGCCCATGTCCATCGCCGGTTTCAGACGTGCCGCCCGGGAAACCGTCTCCGGGCTCCCCCGCGAGTTCTGGTGGCTGTGGACCAGCACCCTCGTCAACCGGCTGGGGGCCTTCGTCGCCACCTTCATGGCGCTGTACCTGACCCTGGACCGCGGCTACTCCGCCTCGTACGCCGGTCTGGTCGCCTCCCTGCACGGGCTCGGCGGTGTCGTCTCCTCCCTCGGCGCCGGCGTGATGGCCGACCGGCTCGGGCGGCGGCCGACCCTGCTGGTCGCCCAGTCGTCCACCGCGGTGTCCGTCGCGCTGCTCGGGTTCGTGCGCGATCCCGTCGCCATCGCCGTCGTCGCCTTCCTCGTCGGCATGGCGAGCAACGCCTCCCGGCCGGCCGTGCAGGCGATGATGGCCGACATCGTGCGGCCCGAGGACCGTGTCCGGGCCTTCTCGCTCAACTACTGGGCGATCAACCTCGGCTTCGCCGTCTCCTCCGTGGCCGCGGGCTTCATCGCCGAGTTCAGCTACCTCGCCGGCTTCCTCATCGAGGCGGGGATGACCATGGTCTGCGCGGTCGTCGTCTTCCTGAAGCTGCCCGAGTCCCGGCCGGACGGCCCGTCGGGCGGCCACGAGGCCAAGGGCGACGCCGTCGGACTCGGGACCGTGCTCCGCGACGGCCGCTTCATGGGCGTCGTCGGGTTGTCCTTCCTCGTCGCGCTGATCTTCCAGCAGGGGTCCGTGGGTCTGCCGGTCGCCATGGGTGAGGCCGGGTTCACGCCCGCCGACTACGGCATGGCGATCGCCGTCAACGGCGTCCTGATCGTCGCCCTCCAGATCCCGGTCACCCGCTTCATCGAGCACCGCGACCCGCGGCGGCTGCTGATCGTCTCCTCCCTCCTCGCCGGATACGGCTTCGGGCTCACCGCCTTCGCCGGATCGGTCGGCGTCTTCGCCCTCACGGTCTGCGTCTGGACCCTCGGCGAGATGGTCAACGCGCCGACGCAGACCGGCCTGGTCGTGCGGCTGTCGCCGGTGCAGGGGCGCGGGCGCTACCAGGGCGTGTACACCCTGTCCTGGTCCGTGGCCGCCCTCGTCGCCCCGCTGATGTCCGGCGCCGTCATCGACCACCTCGGCGGGGCGTGGCTGTGGGGGCTGTGCGCGGGCGTCGGTACGGCCGCGGCGGTCGGGTACGGGGCGCTGATGCGGCGCCTGCCGCAGGAGCAGCCGAAGCCCGACGACACGCCGATGGGCGCCGAGCCGGAGGTCAGCGCGGCCTGACCTCCGGGTCCCCTGCCGGTGCCCCTCACGGATGCATCCGCGCGCCCTTCAGCACCTTGTCCACCGCGTTCCTCGGCCCGTACACCGCGAGCCCCACCAGGTCCAGGTCGCCCGTCCGTACGGCCCGTACCGCCGCGCGGTTGTCGCGGTCGTTGCCCGTGGTGAAGAGGTCGGACGTGAAGACGGCCCGGGGCTGCTGGAGGGCATCACCCTCGACGAGGCCGCCCGGCTGGTCCACGCCCATCCCGCCCACCTGGTACGGGCGTTCAGCGGCGCGTACGGGATCGCCCCGCATCAGTACCTGATGTCCCGCCGCGTCGACCGCGCCCGCCGCCTGCTGCTGGTGGGCCTCAGGCCGGCCGAGGTGGCCACCGCGACCGGCTTCTGCGACCAGGCCCATCTGACGTGGCACTTCAGGAAGTTGGTGGGCGTGACACCGGGCCGCTACCGCATCAGCTGCCGCTGAGCCTCGTGCAGGTTCCGCGGTCGTACGACGTTTGCCGTGCCGTAGAGCTCCAGGCGGGAGTGCAGGTCACCGGTGAAGTCGGGGACGTCGACCTGGTCGAACTCCGTGACCTCGTTGAGGCCGACCGTCGCGCTGTAGGGGGCCAGGTCGTCGATCTTCATCAGGCCGGCGCGGCCGTTGGTGACGCGGATGTTCCAGTGGGTGAAGCGGGCGCCGAACAGCGGTCCCGCGCTCGCGTCACCGCCGTGGCGGCCGTTGTTGTCGACGGTGATGTCGGTGCGGACGTTGGCGAAGGGCAGGCCGCGGTGGCTGTCGAAGGTGCCCATCTGCATCTCGCCGCGCGACCAGACGTTGTAGGAGGACAGGCCCTCGACGTTGATGCCGTGGAGCTGGGTGTTCGGCGGTGCCGGGACCGTGCGCTGTTCGATCGTGAAGTCCTCGATGAGGTTGTCGTGCGAGCCCTCGCGGCAGAAGTACGGGTGGTGGGAGCCCCGGCCCGCCACGCGCGTGCCGCGCAGGGTGCAGGAGGAGGCCGCCACCAGGCCGAAGCCGTTGTCGACGTGGCGGACCGTCACATCGTCCACCCAGCAGTCGTAGGCGCACTGGAGGACCACGCCGTTGTAGCCCTTGTCGAGGAGGTGCGGGGACTGCGGGGTCTCCACCGCCTCCAGGGTCAGGCCCTCCACGCCCGAGCCCGTCAGTTCCGGCACGTGCGTGGTCAGTCGCGGGTCCCATTCCGGGCGTACGTCGAGGGGGAGCGGGCGTTCCAGGGTGACCTTTCGGCCGCGGACGTGCGCGATGCGGACCGGCCACTCGTAGGGGACGTACGAGGTCAGCTTGGTCTTGTCGTCCCAGTAGTACGCCTCCGGGCCGGGACCGCCACCCGCCATGTGCTCCAGGAGCGTGTGCCCGGCGTCGTCGGCGAGGCGGAGCAGGACCAGCCGGCCGGGCCGCAGCCCGGACGCGTCGGCGACGGTCACGGTCCAGGAGCCCTGCTTCGCCGGTTCCACCGTCGTCAGCGTCGTCCATTCGTCGCGCTTGTTGCCGGTCCAGCCCTCGAAGGGCCACGCCTTGGCCTTGATGGCGGCGACGAGTGAGTCCCAACGGGCCTCGGGCGCCAGCCAGATGAGGCCTCCGGCCCAGGACCAGGACGACTTGTCGCCGCCGTAGCGGGAGCCGTACACGCCGATCAGTTCGGTGAGGTTCTTCGTCGCGTACAGCTTCGTGCGGCCGCTGCCGGCGCCCCGCAGCACGACGCCCGAGTGCCCGATGCGGATCAGGCCGTCGATGCGGAAGGTGCCGGGCGGGATGAGAACCGTGCCACCACCGGCCCGTCCGGCAGCAGCGATGGCACGGTTGATCGCGGGGGCGCAGTCGGTGGTGCCGTCCGCCACGGCGCCGTAGCGCGTCACGTCGGCCACGACGGGGCGGCGGGGGAAGCGCACCGCCCCGCCGCGGCAACCGGCCCGGCCGACGTACGGGATCTGCGGATGGGTGAAGGGGGTGCGGACGAACTCCCGCCACAGGAGGGGAACCTGGCCGGCAGGGGCACCGGATGGGGCGGCGGCCGCCGCCGTGCCGCCGGTCGCGGCGCCGGCCGCCACGGCGATGGCGCTGCCGAGCAGGAGCCGTCTGCTGATGCCCGTGCCCCTGCCGCCCGTGTGCGCGTGGTCCATGTCCGCCCGCCCTTCCATGTCACCTTCAGGGACTTTTCATGGATATGAACGACGTTCAGATCTGCGTCGGCGGTGAGCATGCCACGGAGCCCCGGGGCGGGGAAAGGGGTCGGGCGTGACGTAATCCGGCGGGGAGCTGAGGTCAGTCGGAGGACCGGTTGGTCAGATGCGTGAACGCCTCCAGGTTCCGCGTGGACTCGCCGCGCGCCACGCGCCAGGCGTACTCCTTGCGGATCGCGGAGGCGAAACCGAGCTCCAGAAGGGTGTTGAAGCTGCCGTCGGCGGCCTCGAGGACCTGCCCGAGCAGCCGGTCGGTCTCCTCCGCGGTCACGGCGGCCAGCGGCAGCCGTCCGGTGACGTAGACGTCGCCGTGCTGGTCGACGGCGTAACTCACGCCGTACAGCTTGAGGTTGCGCTCCAGCAGCCAGCGGTGGACGCCGGCCTCGTTCTCGTCGGGGTGGCGGATCACGAAGGCGTTCAGGGAGAGCGAGTGCCTGCCGACGATCATCGACAGGGTGGTCGACAGTTTGCGGGTGCCGGGAAGCTTCACGACGTAGTTGCCGGGCTCCGGGCTCTCCCACTCCAGTTCGGCTTCCTTCAGGACACCCTCGATGACCTGCATCGCGCGCTGCTGCTCTGCCTCACCCATGGTGGGAGCGTACGCGACGCCGATGGGCCTGCAACGCGGCCGTGTACACGTCGGCCGTGGCCGCGGCCGCGGTGTCCCAGCCGAAGGACTGGGCGTGCCGGGCGGCGGCCGCGCCCATCCGGGCCGGCAGCTCGGGGTTGTCGGCGAAGGCCCGCAGGACGCGCGCGTAGTCGGCCGGGTTGTGCCCCTGCACCAGGAACCCCGTCTCCCCGTCCCGCACGGCCACCGGCAGGCCGCCGACCGCGGCCGCGAGCACCGGCGTGCCGGCCGCCTGGGCCTCTATCGCGACCAGGCCGAAGGACTCGCTGTAGGACGGCATGACCAGCACGGAGGCGGCCCGGAACCAGTCCGCGAGCTGGTCCTGCCCGACCGGCGGCCGGAACCGTACGACATCGGCGATGCCGAGCCGTGCCGCCAGCTTCTGCAGCCCCTCGGGCCTGGCGAGGCCGCTGCCGCTGGGTCCGCCCACTACGGGCACGACGATGCGGGAGCGCAGCTCGGGCCGCTCGTCGAGGAGGACCCCGACGGCCCTCAGCAGCACGTCGGGGGCCTTCAGGGGCTGGATACGGCCGGCGAAGAGCGGGACGAGGGCGTCCTGCGGCAGGCCGAGGCGGGCGCGGGCGGCGGCGCGGCCGTCACCGGGACGGAAGCGGCCGAGGTTCACCCCGGGGTGCACGACGGCGACCTTGCCGGGGTCGGCGGCGTAGTACCGGACGAGCTCGTCGGCCTCCTCGGCGGTGTTGGCGATCAGCCGGTCGGCGGCCGCGACGATCTGGGTCTCACCGATGACGCGGGCGGCGGGCTCGGGGGTGTCGCCGTCGGCCAGGTTGGCGTTCTTGACCTTGGCCATGGTGTGCATGGCGTGCACCAGGGGGACGCCCCAGCGCTGGGCGGCGAGCCAGCCGACGTGGCCGGAGAGCCAGTAGTGGGAGTGCACGAGGTCGTAGTAGCCGGGGCGGTGGCCGGCCCAGGCCTGCATCACGCCGTGCGTGAAGGCGCACAGCTGGGCCGGGAGGTCCTCCTTGGCGAGGCCCTCGTAGGGGCCCGCGTCGACGTGCCGGACGAGGACGCCTGGAGCGAGCTCGACGCAGGGCGGGAGGCCGCCGGCGGTGGCCCGCGTGAAGATCTCCACCTCGATGTTGATCGCGGCGAGGCGCTGCGCCAGCTCCACGATGTAGACGTTCATGCCGCCGGCGTCGCCCGTGCCGGGCTGGTGGAGCGGTGAGGTGTGCACGGAGAGCATGGCGACGCGGCGCGGCCGACGGTGCAGCCTGAGCAGCGGGGGAGCCGCCGGGGAGCGACGCCCGAGCCTGCTGACGTACTGGCTCACGTGGCGTTCCTCCTCGCTGCGGGCATGCCGGTCGCTGGGCGCAGAGCACCCTGCAGGGGGTAACGCCGGAGGGGGTGGGGCCATTTCCGGTGCGGGGGTCTTTGCCCAATCATTACCGGACCTCGCTCAACCGTTCGATGCGCTCAACCGTTCGATGGTGGGGTGCGTGCCGCGTGCGGTGCGTGCCGTGCGGCCGGTACCGGGTGCCCGCATACCCTCTGATCCATGACATCCCGCGCAGCGACCCGCCCCGTGGGAACGGTGACGCGCGGGACGACCAATCCGAACCGACTGCGGCGCATGGACCGCTGGATCGCGGCCACGCACGGCGCCGAGCTGCGCCGGGCCGCCGATCCGGTGGCCGTCGACCTCGGGTACGGCGCCGCCCCGTGGACCGCGGTCGAGCTGCTGCACCGCCTCCGTACCGCCGCCCCCCGCGCGCGCGTGGTGGGCGTCGAGATCGAGCCGGCCCGGGTCGCAGCGGCGAAGCCGTACGAACGCGACGGACTCGTCTTCCGGCACGGCGGCTTCGAGGTCCCGGTCCCCCAACGGCCGCACCTCATCCGCGCGGCGAACGTGCTGCGGCAGTACGACGAGGCCGAGGTCGCCGCCGTCTGGGAGCGGCTGTGCGCGCGGCTCGCCCCGGCGGACGGGCACTCGCGCGGGGGCCTGCTCGTCGAGGGCACCTGCGACGAGATCGGCCGGCGGCACGTGTGGGTCGCGCTCGGCCCGGAGGGTCCCCGCACGGTCACCTTCGCCACCCGCCTCGGCTCCCTGGACCGCCCCTCCGACCTCGCCGAACGCCTGCCGAAGGCGCTCATCCACCGCAATGTCCCCGGCGAGGCCGTGCACGCCTTCCTGCGCGACTTCGACCGCGCCTGGGCGGCCGCCGCGCCCTACGCCTCCTACGGCGCCCGCCAGCGCTGGATCCGCGCGGTGCGCGACCTCGCGGCCGACTGGCCGGTGACGGACGGGCCCGCGAGGTGGCGGCAGGGTGAAGTCACGGTGTCCTGGCAGGCGTTGGCGCCGCGCAACTGATGCCGCCCCCTCCTGACCTGCGGGGAACGATCTTTGTGAGTCGTTCGTCACACAGGCGGGGAGATCGTCATGGGAGGGGCCGGAAGGGGGGAGGGGAGTGTTCGTCCGTTCGGGCCCCGACCGCGAACCGCCGCTCGCGCCTCTGTCGCTTTGCGTCGAGGCGTGGCACGATCCCCAGGCGACCGTAAGTTACTGACTGTAAATCAGGTTGGGGGCTGAGTATGGGACGGGGTAAGCACAGTGTGCTCGCGGCGGCCGTGACCGTGGTCTGCGCGGTCACCGTGCTGGGAGCGCCCGGCACGGCGCTGGCGAGCGCGAGGCCCGCCCCGACTCCGTCACCCTCCGCCTCCCCCACCGCCTCTCCGACGCTCCCGCCGGACAAGGACCTCGAGGCCGTCCGCGCCAAGCTGGACAAGCTCTACCACGACGCGGCCGTCGCCACCGACGCCTACAACGCCGCCGAGGAGAAGGCGAAGAAGCAGTCGGCCGAGATCGTCGATCTGGCCCGGAAGATCGTCAAGGGACAGCAGAAACTGGACGACTTGAAGGACCGCGCCGGCGCCGCGGCCCGCGCCCAGTACCGCGGCGGCGGGCTGCCGCCCGAGGCGCAGCTGATGCTGAGCGAGGACCCGCAGAACTTCCTCGACGGCGCGGGCCGGGTCCTGGAGGGCGAGCGGGCGACCAAGGGTCTGATCGGGGAAATGACCCGCACCCAGCAGGACTTGAAGCAGTACGCGAAGGACGCCTCCGACCGGTGGCAGAAGCTGGAGGCCAACCGCAAGGCCAAGGCCGCGGCGAAGAAGAAGATCCAGCAGCGGATCGCGGCGGCCGAGAAACTCCAGTCCAGGCTGGAGAAGCGGCAGCAGGAGCGCCTCGCCCAGCTGGAGCAGGAGGCCGCACTCAAGGCGCAGACGGCCTGGCTCGACACGGGCGTCCTCAAGGAGATCCGCAGCAAGGCGTCCGAGGCGGGCAGGAAGGCGGTGGAGTTCGCCACGGCCCAGATCGGCAAGCCGTACGAGTGGGGCGCCGAGGGGCCGAAGACGTACGACTGCTCCGGGCTGACCTCACAGGCCTGGGCGGCGGCCGGACACCCCGTCCCGCGCACCTCGCAGGAGCAGTGGAAGCAGCTCAAGCATGTGGACGTCAAGGACGTGCGCCCCGGCGACCTGATCATCTACTTCGACGACGCCAGCCATGTCGCGATGTACGTCGGCGACGGCGCGATCGTGCACGCCCCGCGGCCAGGGCGGACGGTCACGCTCGCGGGGGCCGGGTCGATGCCGATCCTGGGGGTCGTACGGCCGGACGCCGGCTGACGGCGGACGACGGGCACCTGCTGATGGCGGCGGCGGACGGAGCACACCTGCTGACGGCGGACGGCGGACGGAGCACACCTGCTGACGGCCGACGT
>NZ_JBEXHW010000033.1:11097-84014 GCF_040608235.1 Streptomyces sp. NPDC005202
CGGACGGCCGACGAAGCACACCCGCTGACGGCCGACGGCCGACGAAGCACACCCGCTGACGGCCGACGGCCGACGAAGCACACCCGCTGACGGCCGACGGCCGACGAAGCACACCCGCTGACGGCCGACGGCGGTCGACCAGGGCGACGGACGGCTCCGCCTACGGCGGCGGACACCGGCCCACCGCCGGCCCGGTGACCTGGGCCACGTGACCCACCGCACCCCAAGCCGCCCTCAAACCCTCTCCGGACGTGACCTTCGTCATTCCAGCCCCGACCCGTCCTGTCCAACTCCGGTACGGAACGCGGCATATGACAGTGGCCGGAGGTCGAGCGACGGGCCTCACACCATTCCGTTGCGGCGCCGACTACCGCTATGGTCCCGGTCGGTGGGGCGAGGTCCCTCGTGCCCGCCATGCCCTCGGGGGGAGGGAAGGAACCCAGGACAATGCCCGTGCCCGTACCGCGGCAGAGAGCGATCCCGGCCGCGGAGAGTGGTCAGGCGCAGCCCGTGTCCCACGGCGGCGGCCCCTCCGCAGCACAGGCCCCGCACAAGGAAGCCACGGTCGAGAAGGACAACCGCAACACCACCCACACCAACAGCGCCAATCTCACCCTGCTGCTGATCGAGGACGACCCCGGCGGTTCGCCGATCGTGCCCGAGCTGCTCGACTCGGCCGACAAGCCGATCCGCATCCGCACGGCCCGCAACCTCACCGAGGCCGAGCGGCTGCTCACCGACGACGTCCACTGCATCCTGCTGGACCTCGCGCTGCCGGCGCCCGGCCGGTCCGGTGCCGGTGGTGACGACGAGCTGGCCGTGCTCAAGCACGTGCTCGAGCTCGCGCCCCGGCACGCCGTCCTCGCGCTCACCGCGTCCGGCGACGCCGAGCGCGGCGCGGAGGCGGTGCGGGTCGGCGCCCAGGACTACCTGTTCCGCGACGAGCTGGACGGGCGGCTGCTGAGCCGCGCGATCCGGTACGCGGTGGAGCGCAAGCGGTCCGACACGGCCGAGCGGAGGCTCGCCGAGGGCAAGCTGCGCGCCCAGGAGAACGCCCGCCTGGAGCGCGGCCTGCTGCCGACCCCCCTCCTGGAGGGGTCCTCGCTGCGCTTCGCCGCCCGCTACCGCCCCGGCCGCTCGCGCGCGCTGCTCGGCGGCGACTTCTACGACACCGTCCGCACGCCCGACGGCACCGTGCACGCCATGATCGGCGACGTCTGCGGCCACGGCCCCGACGAGGCGGCGCTCGGCGTGGAGCTGCGCATCGCCTGGCGGGCGCTGACGCTGGCGGGGCTGTGCGGCGACGAACTGCTGAAAACCCTGCAGCAGGTGCTCGAGCACGAGCGCGCCGACGACGAGATCTTCGCGACGCTGTGCACGGTGGACATCGCGCCCGACGGGCGCCGCGCGGGCCTGTGCCTGGCCGGCCACCCGTCCCCGCTGCTCGCCCGCCCCGGCCGCCCGGCCCAGCTGCTGCCGTACGACAACAACGGCCCCGCCCTCGGCCTGCTGCCCGGCGCCCGCTGGCCCCGGATGCAGGTGGAGCTGGGCGCCGAGTGGAGTCTGATGCTCTACACCGACGGCCTGATCGAGGGCCGGGTCGGCGAGGCCGGCGAGCGGCTCGGCCAGGACGGCATGGTGGAGATGGTCCGCCGCCAGCTGGCCCAGGGCCTGCGCGGCGAGGAGCTGCTCCGTGCGGCGGTGAACGAGGTGCGCGAGCTCAACGGCGGCGAGCTTACCGACGACGTGGCGGTGGTCCTGCTGGACCGGGAGCCGTAGGCGTCCCGGCCCAGGTGGCGGCTGACCGTCCGCCCGTGACGACTGACCGTCCGCCCCTGACGGCTCACCATCCGCCCGTGCCGGCTCACCGTCCCGGTTGGCGGCTCACCGTCCCGGATGGTGGCTACCGCCCGCCGTTGTAAGGGCCGTACGGGCCGTCGCTGCTGCTTCCGCGGCGGCGGCCCCAGCCGCTGCCGCCCGACACCTGCTTGAGCGCGGGCCGTACGTCCACGATGTAGACGATGCTCGCGATCACGCCGATGACCGGCAGGAACGACAAGATCGAGAACAGGTAGCTCACCACGAGCGCGAGGCCGAGGACGATCAGCCAGAACACCTTGTTCTGCTTGTCGGCGGCGCGGAACGCGTCCTCGCGCCGGAACGCGGCATCGAACAGGCCGAACGCGGCCAGGGCCATGAGGAGGATCTTCAAGAGCCCCAGGAACCCCGCGAAGCCCAACATCAGCATGCTGCCCACCGCCCGTTCTCTCCGTCTCTTATGCGGCCACCGTACCCGTAGAACGGGCCGGGCACCCCAAGGGTGCCCGGCCCACGTGCCTGCCGTCCGCACGGGGCGGACGTACCGCTCCTACTTGGCGGGCGGCGTGGTCTTCTTGGCCGTGGTCGTGATCCGGCGCGGCGGAGCCTTCTTCACCGCCGTCTTCTTCGCCGTGGCGGGCTCGGCGTTGGCCTCGGCGGGCCTGTCCTCCTTGACCTCGACCGGCTCGGCCTTGGGCTCGACGGCGACGGCGAGCTCCTCGACCTCCTCGGCGATGTCCTCGATGCCCTCAGCGGCCTGGCCGCGCCAGGTCCGCACGGCCTGCTCGCCGTGCTCGGCGACCTTCTCGTAGGTCTCGCGGGCCTTCACGGCGTACTCGGCGGCGACACCGACGCTGCGCAGGGCGAGGTCCTGGGCGGTCTCGCCGAGCTTCTTCAGGTCGGTGTCGAGGGTGCTGCCGAACTTCTTCAGGTCGGAGTCGAGGGAGTTCAGAAACTCGGTGACCTTGGTCTGGATGGTCTCCTGCGTCTCCTTGACGCGGGCACCGGCCTCCTTGACGCGGGCACCGGCCTCCTTGGCGCGGGCGGCGGCCTCCTTGGCGCGGGCGGCGGCCTTCTCCTGGACGGCCTTCGGGTCGGTGTTGCGCACCGCGTCGATACGGGCCGGGGCCTCGGCGCGCAGCTGCTCCACCAGGGCGGGCACCTTCTTGGCCTGCTGCAGGGCCAGATCCGCGGTGCCTGCGGCGAAGTAGAGCGGCGTCGGGTCGCTGAGGGTCTTGCGCAGGTCGTCGGTGATGGCCATGGTGATGGTCCTCCCGGGTCGCTTTCGGCTGAGGGTTTTGGTTTTCCGCGGTCGGTCGGCGAGCTGCCCGGCCCCTGCGGGCGTGGGATCAACTGGCCGTCTGCCGCGGATCGGCGTCACTACCGCCGGACGTGCGGGTACGGCGTGGGGCGCGGCGGCCGCCGTTCGCCTCCGGAGAGGGGCGTATGCCGCTGTCGCCGTCGGCCGTGCGGGAGCCGCGGTCGGTGGTGTCGCCGGTGTCGCCGTCCTGAGCGCTCGCGGCGTCGGCCGCGTCTCCGCTGCGCTCACGGACCTGGACCGGTTCATGGGCCTCGTCGTCCGCCTGGCCGTCCGCCTTGGCGATCCCGAACCCGTTCTCCTTGCGGAAGGACTCGTAGATCTGGAGCAGCACCTGCTTCTGCCGCTCGTTCAGCGAGGGATCGGCAAGGATGACGGCGCGCGTCTCCACCTCGTCCCGGTCCCGCTCGGCATCGAGGATTCCGGCCCGCACGTACAGCGTCTCGGCGGAGATGCGCAGCGCCTTGGCGACCTGCTGCAGCACCTCCGCGCTCGGCTTGCGCAGCCCGCGCTCGATCTGGCTCAGATACGGATTGGACACCCCGGCGGCATCGGCGAGCTGCCGCAGCGACAGCTGCGCGTTGCGCCGCTGCTCGCGCAGGTACTCACCGAGATTGCCGACGTTGAGCGATGCCATGTCTCCACCTTGCACCACCCCCGCTAACAATTGCAAGCACCCCGCTTGCAAGAGTGCGCCGCGCCATCCCCGAGCGCCTGTGAGCCTGAGCACGATAGGTGTCGTATTTGCAGGACATCTGTCGCCAGTTACGCCTGCCCCCTGCCACAGGAGCGCTCTCGGGACCCTATCCACGCACCGCCGGACGCGACGATGCCCGGCCCGGCACCACCAGCCTTTTCGCCGAGCCGGGTGTGTTCAACGGCACGGTGATAGCCGCGCCTCATCAGCGGCACCGCCGCCAGCAAATCCTGAATCCTTTCTCCACGATCGGCAAGGCCGCCACGGCGAACGTGAACCCGCACATGACCCGTGACAGCTCACCACCCCCAAGACCCCGGCGGTACACGAGTGGCAGCGCCACCCACGCGTCCACCTGCCCTTCATCCCGTGCCCACCGCAGCGTCGCCGCACTGGAGCAGGACTCCAGCGTCTGAATAAGCAGCGGCACGCGGACCCGGAGCCCCTCACGTGACCCCAGGAGGACCGCCGACGAGATCCTCGACAACCTCCCGCATACTGCCCATAACCTTAGGAACCCACCGGTTCCCCCTCCCGTTCCAGCAAGCGGCGCTGGGAGATGAGGTAGCCGAGTTCGGCGCGGCTGCGGCTGCCCAGGACTTCGGCGACCTTTTTGATGTGCGTGGAGACCGTGCGGGAGCTCACACCCAGGCGGGCGGCGATCATTTCGTCGGTGTGGCCAGTGACGACCATGCGGAGCATGGCGGCACGGATCGAGTCGGTCATCAGGTTCGGGCGGTGCTGTTCGGAGACGATGGAAACCTGCTGGGCCCGTTCCCACATGTGCTCGAAGACCTTGACGAGGAAGGCGACGGCGCCGGGGTGCCGGATGGCGAGCGCGGCAGTGCTACGTTCCGGAATGCCGGAGTCGGTCGTGCGCATCACGCTCACCGTGCTGTTCGGGGTGCTCTTCTTCTGGTGGGGGCAGCACTTCCTGCTCAGCGAGCGGTTGCCATGGCGCGCGCTGTTGCCGGGCGCGGTCGCCACCATGCTGGGGCTGGTCGGCCTGCGCTGGTTCTCGTACCGGGTCTTCTCCCCGCTCATCGTGAACAACGCGATCACCTACGGCTCGGTCGGCACCGTGCTCGTCGTGCAGTCGTGGCTCATCGGCGTCGGCTTCGTCGTTTTCGGCGGGGCGCTGCTGGGCCGCCATGTCCACGATGCCCTGAAGCGCAGGGCGGGGAGGCGCGGGGCGGGGCTGCTCTGAAGCGCAGGGCGGGGAGGCGCGGGCGGTCCGCGCGGCCGGGCGGCTGACGGCGTTCTCCGCGGGCGGGCCGCCGTTCACCGCTGGGCGAGCCCCGCGCGGACGCGGCCGACCACCGCCGGCAGGAACAACGCGCTCGCCGTGGCCGCCGCCGCGGCCGACAGGGCGATGGTCCAGGCGAGGGGGCCGAGCGGCGTGCAGCCGAAGAACTGGCTGAGGCCGGGCGTCTGGACGACGGCGGCCAGGGTGGCCAGGGAGCCCAGCGACGAGAGGACGACCGCCTGGCTCCGGCCGCCGACCAGCAGCGTCTGCCCGAGCTGAGCCCCCACCAGTGCCACGAGGGCGACGGTGCGGGCGCGGGCCGCACGCCCCGTGAAGCGGGCGGCCAGCCACCCCAGCGTGGCGCCGAACGCGGTGGCCACCGCACGCGAGACGGTCTCCTCGGTGAGGGCCGTGCCGAGCGAGACCTCGGGCCCTTCGAGGAGCATGCGCCCGGCCGCCTCGGGGTGGGGCGGGCGGAGGGCGAGGGCCATGGCCGGGGCGAGGTCGGTGAAGAGGTTCACCAATAGGAGTTGACGAGCCGTCAGCGGAGAGGTGCCGGTCGCGGCGGCTCCGAGGAGGGTGAAGGCGATCTCGCCGAGGTTGCCGCCGACGAGAATGGCCAGGGCCTTCCGTACCGAGGCCCACATGGCGCGGCCCTCCACGAGTGCGGCGAGGACCGTCTCCAGCCGGTCGTCGGTCACGACGAGGTCGGCGGCGGCGCGCGCGGCCGGCGTGGCGCGCGTACCGAACGCGATGCCGACGTCGGCGAGCCGGATGGCGGGGGCGTCGTTGGCGCCGTCACCCGTCATCGCGACCGTCCGCCCCAGACGCTGGAAGGCCTGTACGACACGGACCTTGTGGACGGGGGTGCCGCGCGCGACGACACCGACCTCCGGCAGAAGCGCGTCGAGAGCACGGTCGTCGAGGCCGTCGAGTTCGGCTCCCGTCACGACCCGGCGTCCGTCCAGGACGTTGAGTTCGCGGGCCATGGCCTCGGCGGTCCCCGGATGGTCTCCGGTGATCATGACGATGTGCACTCCGGCGTCCGCCAGGCGGCGTACGGCGTCGGCGGCGGTGCCGCGCACCCGGTCGGCGAACGCGAGGAACCCGAGGAAGTCCAGTCCGGTGACGGCCTCGTCGGTGAGCCTGCCTGCTGCGGTCGTGTCGCGGAGTTCGGCGACCGCGAGGATCCGGTGGCCCTGGGCGGCCAGTTTCTCGCCGTCCGCCAGGATGCTCTGCCTGCCCGCCCGGTCCAGGGGACGGCCGCCGCGCGTGGCGCAGCGCTGGACGACCTCTTCGGGCGCTCCCTTCACCGACAGGATCCAGCTGTCCCCGCTGCGGGCGCGGACGGCGTGGAAGCCGCGGCTCGGTTCGAACGGCAGGCCGGAGACGCGCCGCCAGCCCGGTGCGCCCGTCGCCCGGCCCACGCCCGCCTCCTCCGCACCGGCGGCGACCGCCCCGTCGGTGGCGTGTTCGAGGCGCCGGCCGCCGTGCGGGCGCGGTGTGGCGCGCAGAGCGGCGGCGAGTACGGCCCGCTGCCGGTCCCCCAGCGAGTCGACGGGCCGGCTGTCGCCGTCCGCCGCGACGGCGACGAGCGAGATCCGCCCGTAGGTGAGGGTTCCGGTCTTGTCGAAGCACAGGACGTCGGTGCGGCCGGCCGCCTCGATGATCCGGGGGTCCCGCACCAGGGCCCCTCGTGCGGACAGCCGTCGTGCGGAAGCGAGTTGGGCCGCCGAGACCAGGAAGGGCAGGCCCTCCGGAACGCTGGCCACCGCCAGGCCCACACCGGCGCCGATCGTGTCCCGCGCGGGGCGCCCGCGCAGCATTCCGGCGGCCATCACCGCCACTGCGGATCCGAGCGCCACCGGCAGGGTGGTGCGCGTGATCTGCGCCAGCCGCCGTTCGACGCCGACCGCCGGTGCGGCGCCCCGTCCCCCGGCCGCGGCACGGCCCGCCTCGGTGGCGGTGCCCGTGGCGACGACCACGGCGCGGCCGCGTCCGGCGGCCACGGTCGTGCCCTCGTAGACCATGGACGAGCGGTCCGCCAGGTCGGAGGCGAGGACGGGCGTGACGTCCTTGGCGACGGGCAGCGACTCGCCGGTCAGTGCGGACTCGTCGGCCTCGAAGTGATGTGCCTCCAGCAGCCGGCAGTCGGCCGGTACGACATCGCCGGCGCCGAGGTTCACCACGTCGCCCACCGCGAGTTCCTCGGCGGGCATACCGGTCTCCGCGCCGTCCCGCAGCACCCTGGCCATGACCGCCGACTCGCGTCGCAGCCGGGCCACCGCCTGGTCGGTCGAGTGGCGTTGGAAGCCCCCGATGAGTCCCGAGAGCGCGGTGACCGCGATGATGACGCCGGAGTCGAGGACGGCGCCCACCGCCGCCGACATGGCCGCGCCGGCGGCGAGGACGGGGGTGAGCGGGTTGGCCATCTCCGCGAGGTAGGCCTTGGCCAGCGACGTGGTCGGGGCCCGGTCGACGGGTGTGGTGACACGGGCCCGCGCCTCCTCGGTCGTCAGGCCGCTCTCGGTGCCGCCGGTCCGGGCGAGCACGGTGGCCGGGTCCATCGCGTGCCAGGGGTGACGGGGTGCGGTCTGCGGCAGGGGGCGTTGCAGCAGCCGTACGGCGGACCAGATGCCGGTGGCGGTTCCGAGTACGGCCGCGGTGTTGACCGCTTCCATGCCGCGGGCCGCGGGGCGCCGGGTCCGTCCGGCCAGGACCACGGTCGTGCCGATGGCCGCCGCCGCCTGCGCGAGCCGGACTCCGCGCTGCGCCGCGTCACGTGCGGTGCGGCATGCCTCCACGACCACGACGGCCGCGGCCGGATCGGTGCCCGCGTACACGTCCGCGCCCCAGGGCGGGGAACCATCAGGGCCGGTGATGCCGACGCCGACGTCGGCGGCCTGGAGCGCGGCCCGGTTACGTGACACCAGCAGCACTCCGGTCCCGTCCCGTTGCAGGGCGCGCAGCGAGTCGAGCAACCGGTCGCCTCCGACCGTCACGCCGTCGGCCTCGCGCACGGCGGGGTCGGTGGTGTGCTCGCCGGCGGTGACCACGGTGAGTCCGGCGGTGTGCGCGGCCGGGACGAAGACGCTCGCGGCGTCGTGCATCTCGGGCGCCACGCTCACCACCGCCAGCAGGCAGTGGTCGCGTGCGAGTCCCAGGACCAGTCGGGCACCGCCCTGGTGCAGCAGCTCCCGGGCGTGTATGCCGGTACGTCCCCGCAGGGACAGGCGCTCGACGGGGCCCAGTGCCCACTCGCCGTCCCGGCACACCCGGTCCGGGGCGGAGCCGTCGAAGAGCCGGTGCGCCATCGCGGCTAGTTCCCCCGACGGTGCTCCCTCGTCGAGGGCGATGAGATCGGCGAGGAGATACGCCCCGGTGGCGAGGGTGTCCGTGTCGAGGAGCACGGTGCCGATCCGGTCCAGTTTGCGCAGCGCCTCGGGCTCCGCCACGACGGTGCCGCGGCGGGCAAGGCCCCGGCCCAGGATGCAGGCGAAGGCGTCGCGCGCCAGGAGCGGTGCCTTGGGGACGGCCGACAGCGCTCCGCCGGCCGCCCGCCCGGCACGCCGGGTCACGAGGAGCGATCCGGCGAAGGAGACGGCGGCCACGCCCAGCGCCCGGTCCGCGTAGCGCTCGACCGGGCCGTCCTTCAGGGGGACTTCGCGCGGAGTCGGCCGGGGCGTCGCGCCCTCGGCACGCGCCGCGTGCGAAGTCCCCGTCAGATCCGGTTCCGCCGCCGACCAGGCGGCGCACTCGGCGTGCGCCTCGACGACACGCAGGGCATGGCGGACGGTGTCCGCACCGATGCCGAAGAGTCCGCCGGAGCCGACCTGGCCCACGACCGTCAAAGCGGTCATGAGCATGTCCGTGTTCCGGGGGCCGATCGCGTTCTCGAACACGCGCCGGAGCCGGGGCTGGGTGTCGATGACGGGCGCGAGTGCCGCGAGGCCGGCCGGTACGGGGGTGCGGTGCGTCACGGCCGCCGCGGCGGCCGCGGGGGCGGCGGCCACCTGCAGGGCGACCGCCAGCGCCGCCCGCCCGATTCGGCCGCCGGACAGAGGGTGCTCCGGGAGCGGCCCCTCGATGCCGTACTTCTCCTCCACCTCCTCGACCGCGTCGGTCAGCGCCGTCACGGTCGCCTCGGCGTCGGGCGGCCCCTCGGTGGCGACGACGGCGTGCGCCAGGACGGTGTTCACCACGGCCCAGTCCACACCGGGCAGGGCGGCGAGCCGCTGCTGCACGTCCCCGGCCAGATTCGCCGCCTCGGCGTCAGAGAGACCGCCGTCGCGCAGGCCCCGTACGGCGACGTGGGCGCGGCCGTCGAAGGCCCGAACGCGTCTTTTGGCGGAGCCCTCCAGCGCACCCGCGGCGGACGACACGACGGCCCGCAGCAGCCCGCCTCCCGGCAACCGCACAACGCATCTCCCTCTCCGGCCACGGCATGTATCCGACCCCACGGGATCACGGGTAGCCACCGGCGACAACTTGAACCAAGTCGCCTTCACCGGGCACACCCGGCCAAAAGCGCGTCAGAATTGAAAGAGGAGCAAAACGCTCAAACTGCAAAAATCACCCGGACCAGTAGAAAGGAGGCGGCGGGATGGCCAGGACAGCAGGGGCCGCGCGGCAGACGGCCGCGCAGCGCCAGACACAGCAGGAAGAGGCCGAGGAAGCCCAGACCCATGAGGGCGCGGGCCTGAGCGTGCACATGCGCACGCTCCGCCCTTCCGTGCCGATTCCGTACCTCACCCTGGGAGACATGGCGGCCGACGCCCGAGCGGTGGCCTCACGGCTGCCCCGCAGGCCGGCAGGCAAGGACCTCGCCTTCTACGGCGGCCTCGGAGCGCTCGCCGTGGCCGGGGCCCTCGAATGGCCGGTCGCCCTGGCCGTCGGAGGAGCCACCTGGCTGCTGCGCAGCAAACGAAGGGAGCACAACGGAAGCGCGGGGGCGCCGGCGGAGACGGGCTCCCGCGCTGCTGACGTCGGGAAGAGCGCCTGACGGAACGACGAAACGGCGCCCGGCGGCGACAGCGCCGCCGGGCGTCTGTGCGTCGGGCGCCTGTGCGTCGGGCGTCTGTGCGTCGGGCGGCGCGCTGCGCCGAAGCACCCGTGGCGCCGACGTGGACGCCCATGGCGCGCACCCGCCACTGTAAGCATGGGCGCATCCCCCAGGGAGTCCCGCTGCACCGGTGGGGTGATGGGGACTCCATCTGGTCGAACGAAGTTGGGACTGAGGGGTGTCGGATGAACCCTGGGGACACCTCCCCGGGAGCACCCCAAGGACACCCCCAGCGTTGGCCGGGGAAGTCGACGGGGGAAGCGTCCCGCGGCGCCGGGCTCGTCGCCCCGCCCGGCTGGCCCTGGTCCGGTTGCCTTGGTCAGGGGCGGAAAACGTGAGCCGCTCGCGCCCCGGGCGTCTGTCCGTGCGTGTCACAGGGCGGCGGTCCGATGTGTGCCGCAGGACGACGGTTCGTGCGCGTCGTCGGGCGACGGCGGGCCTGCGCGTCAGGCAGCAGCCGGCGCCGCTGCCGAGGCCGCGCGCAGGGACCGCGAGACGGCGGCCCACAGCTCCCACGCGAGGCGGAGGATGACCGCCTCGGCGACCGCGACGCCGATCTTCGCTGCCACCGCTACAAGGAACTCGCTCATGGTCCGGTGTCTTTCTGTGCTCGGATGTACGGGTATCCGATGTCCGACTTTGCCCTTCTTCCTTCTACTATGGGTGCCACTTTGGCGTACTTCTGACGTCGCCCGGGTAAACGATTGGGGTGCCCGAGGCCGGCCGGGACCCGCTGGTGGCGGGCGGTTGCGGCACGCGAGATTCCGGCGGAGGGCGGTTGCGGCACGCGAGGTTCCGGCGGAGCCTCACGGCGCCGACAGGCCCCATGTTCGAGGGACAGGTGACTCCGACACAGGCCGCCGCCGGTACCCGCCCGGCGGCAGGGAGCCGAATCCGTCCGGCCCGGACAGGCCCGAGGAGATCACGGAAGGCGCAGATGCTCGGGGCCGTCGCCCGCCCCGCGGCCACGCCGATGGACGCCTACCGCGCGGGTGACGACTTCGTGATCCACTTCGACCTCCCCGGCATCGACCCCGAGTCCATCGACCTCGATGTGGAGCGGAACGTCCTCACCGTGCGCGCCGAGCGTCGCTCCCCCGCTCCCTCGGAGTCCGAGATGATCGTCGCGGAGCGCCCGACGGGCTCGTTCAGCCGCCAGCTGTTCCTCGGCGAGAGCCTCGACACCGAGCGGATCGAGGCGTCGTACGACGCCGGTGTCCTCACCGTCCGCATCCCGGTCGCCGAGCAGGCCAAGCCGCGCAAGATCCAGATCACCGGTGGCGGCGGCGCGCCGAAGGAGATCAGCAGCTGATCACTGGTGTCCCGACACACCAGACAGGGAGGGAAAGACAGTAGTCATGCGGTGGAGTGAACTCGTTGACGAGGTACGCGAGCGCGGGCAGTACACGACCACCAAGGAGGCCGAACGGGTCACCCGTATCGTGCTGTCCGCTCTCGGCGGCCACGTGAGCGGGCCGGAGCGGGTGGAACTGGCCCGCCGCCTGCCGCCGGAGGCGGCCAAGGTGCTGGTCGACCAGATCCCCGCCGTCGAGCCGCTCACCGCGTCCCAGTTCGTCGACAGCGTGGCGGCCCGGATCGAGGGTGCCACCCCGGCGACCGCCCGCTGGGACACGAGTTCGGTGCTGAGCGTGGTGGCGGACCTGGCCGGCGAGGAGCTCCTGGACAACATCCTCAGGATCCTGTCGATGCGCGCCCGGTGCGCCTCCTCCCACTCCTCCAACGTCTCCGCCGCCTCCTTCGCGAGCTCGGCACGGGCCGCCGTGAGGATTTCGTCGCGGCGGGCGGCGGGGACGGTGACGACGCCCTCCTCGTCGGCCACCACGATGTCGCCCGCGTCGACGTGGACGCCGCCGCAGCGCACCCGCTCGTTGAGCGGCTGCACCAGAGGAGGCGGTTGGTCAGCGCGACGACCTCCTGCGGCACCGGAACCCGGTCGTGAGCGGCACCACGACCGCGTCCGGCTTGCCCAGGTGCCCGAGCAGTTCGGACCACGACCGCGCAGCCCACGGCGTGGTCCCCTGCGCCAGGTGCCCGAGCAGCTCGGGCCACGACCGGGCGGCCCACGGGTGGTCCCCTGCGCCAGGTCGCCGAGCACCGTCAGCGAACCGAAGGACGCCCGCCGTGCGATCGCCCGGCACTCCATCGGCGACAGGTCCTGTGCCTCGTCGACGACCACGTGGCCGTAGCCCTCCGGGTGCTCGATCAGCCCGGCCATCTCGTCGAGGAGGACCAGGTCGGCGGCCGACCAGCGCGCGGACTTGTACGAGCGCGGCGGCTTCGCCCACAGCAGCGCCTTCTGCTCGTCGGCGTCGAGCAGCCCGTCCGCGGCCCGCGCCAGCACGTCCGGGTCAGTGAGGAGTGCGGCGACGACCTCCTCGGGCCCGCCCCCTAAGCCACACGGCGTCGACGTACGCACTGATCGCCCGCGCCCGCTCGATCTTCCGCACCCACGCGTTCGGGCGCGGCCCGGACCGCCGCTCCGCCTGCTGCTGCACCAGGCGGACGGCTCGCGCCCGCACCCGTTCGCGCCCGATGCCGTACGGCGGCTCCTCGGCGCGCACGTCCGCCACGATCCGCCCGAGTTCCCCCGCCTCGATGCGCCGGGGTACGAGCCGTCGGGGACGACGAGGGAGGCGGCGCGCTCGGCGGACACCCGTACAGCCCCCGGCGCAGCACCTCGGCCATGCGGGCGTCGTGCTTGACGCGGGCGGCCGGCTCGTCGTCCGTACCGGTCACCGGGTGGCGGGCGATCTCGTCGTCGACGGTCGACTGCCGCACCCCGGTCTCGCCGAGGGCGGGCAGCACCTCGGCGATGTAGGAGAGGAAGGTGCGGTTGGGGCCGAGGATCAGCAGACCGCCGCGCCGGAGGCGCTGGGGGTGGGTGTAGAGCAGGTAGGCGGCCCGGTGCAGGCCGACGGCGGTCTTGCCCGTGCCGGGGGCGCCCTGTACGCAGACCGAGACGTCGAGGCCCTCGCGGACGAGGTCGTCCTGCTCGGGCTGGATGGTCGCGGCGATGTCCCGCATGGGCCCGACGCGGGGCCGTTCGATCTCGCGGGCGACGATGTCGCTCGCCCGGGACTCGCCCCGGCCGAGGTGCTCGTCCTCCAGGCCGGTCAGGTCGGCGGAGTCGCCGCGGCTGCCCGGCGCCATCGGTACAGGACAAGGTCCTCCTTGGCCGGGAAGTAGCGGAAGAGCGTCGGCTTGGAGATCTCGGCCGCGGCGGCCACCTCGGCCACCGACACCGCGTCGAACCCCTTCTCCAGGAAGAGCCGGACGGCGACGTCCGACACCTCCCGGTACATCCGCCGCTTCTTGTGCTCGCGCAGCCCGATCTCACGCCCACCGGTCTCCCCCATGTCGGGCAGCCTACGCAGGTACGGGCGCCGGTCAGGGCGCGGTCTGCTGCCGCCACGGCGGGACCTTGGCGAGGGCCCACAGGTCGTCGAAGTGCTTGTTCCACGTGGAAACGGCTGCCTCAGCGGCAGCCGTGCCTTCCCGGGACCATACGTTGAGGTCCGTGTTGAACCCCTTGGGGTCGTAGAACTCCGGGCCCCTGTGCTGCAGGCGCATCCGCGCGGAGAGGTCGTACAGGCCGTGCAGGACCCGCTGCCGGTTGAAGATGCAGATCTTGTCGCGCGGGATGCCTGGGTAGAGGCGGTACTCGCACTCGACGGCCACCTTGCTGTTCGCCGTGAGCCGTCCCGCCAGCTCGGACAGGACGCTGTCGTACTCGCGGCAGCGCCCCTCCATGCGCTTGCGGAAGTCGGGGTCGTCCTCCGGGCCGTCGTCCTGGCCGACTCTGGAGGGCACGATCATCGGCTGGCCGAAGTCCGGCACGAGCATGCGGATGGAGACCCGCCGGGTCGGCCCCGGGTTGTCGAAGAGGTTCTCCAGACGGTGGTACAGAGCGTTGTAGAGCGTCTCGCCCGTGTAGCCGAGAAAACTGATCTCCACCTTGCGGGCCTGGAAAGCCTCGCTGACGAAACTTCCCAGCTGGCTGGAGTTCACCAGCACCCGAGCCGGCACCCGGACCGACGAGCTCAGCTCCTTGACCTGGTCGTACAGCACGTAGCCGACGAGGCTGAACAGCGCGCCGCCCAGGTAGGCCTTGCCCTCCAGGGCGTCTCCGACCGGCTTGACGAACTGGGCGGTCAGGCCGGTGGCGAAAACACCGAGGAGCAGGGCGCGGGTGACCAGGGGCTCGTAGCGCTCCTGAAAGCGCCGCAGTCGCGGCCCTATGCCGTCCTCGGCCGACACCCGGGTCCCCTCGGCCATGCGCGCCCCCTCCCCCGCCCCACGCCGGTCCTACCGACGCGCCGTCACATGCCCCGCGGCGCACCGGCTTTCTGGTCCAGCCATGGTCCCCCTATGCCAGAGCGCGGGCAAGATAGGGGTTCGCCGTCGAGCGGACGGGCAGGCCGAGGGAACCCGTGGCCACCGCAAGGGTCATCGCGTACGAGTCGACGGCCCGGCGGACATTGGGGGCGTCCAGGCTCGCGCCGGTCACCAGACGGTCGAGGTCCACGTACGCGGACCGGACCGTCTCGATCCACCGGTACACCCGCCAGTCCTGCCGCCAGTTGGCGGTGTACTCGGCGGGCAGGCGGTGCTCCCAGCGCCGGAACATGCGCTCGCGGATCTCCGGGCGGGTGGGGGTGAGGTGCATGTGCCGGACCAGGTCGTACAGCGGGTCGCCGATCAGCGCCATTTCCCAGTCGATGATGGTCAGGGCCAGTGCGTCGTTGCGGCGCACGAGGTTCCACGGGTTCAGGTCGCCGTGCAGCAGGGCCGGCTTGCGGGGGCTCACACGGTGCCGGGACAGGATCTGCCCGAGCCGGGGGGCGTCGGGCAGCCCGAGGAGCCGGGCCAGCTGCTGCGACTCCTTCGGCAGGTTCGCCACCAGGATCACGAGTTGGTCGCACAGCCAGGTGAAGAAGGCCTCCCCCCCTGCGACCGGGTCGAGCTCCCCGTAGTTCACGTCCGTCAGCGCGCAGAGCTGGTCGACGAGCCCGTCCGCCTCGTGCGGCAGCAGGCCGTGCACCGGGTGGTTGGGCGGGCGGTCGGTGTCATCAGGTCCGACGTACGTGTGGATGGCGTAGGGCTGCCCCCGGTGGCTGCGCCCCAGGGCGAGGGCCTTCGGCGCCGCCACCGGGACCCCCGATCGCTCGATGGCCGCCAGCACGGCGTGCTCACTGAGGAAACTCGGCTCACGGCGGCAGATGTTGGCCACCTTGCGCCGCACCACGACCGGGTAGTCGACCTCGGGCACCCGGACCACCGAATTGAGGTGCGCGGTGCCCTTGAACACGCGGCTGGCCGGTGCCATGCCCTCGGCGAGCAGGGCGTGCCTGACAGCGGAGGCGGGGAAGTCGGGCCGCTCCGGAAGGCGCTGGTCCCACGTCCACGAGATCGCCCTGGCGGCGCGGGCCGGGCCGCCGTGCCTGACCGCCGTGCGGGAGGCCTGCCAGCGGAAGAGGATCCGCTCGATCTCGGCCGTGTCCGGAACGTTTCGGAGCCGGAGCGGATGGGCGGCTGTCTCCAGTGCCCGGTGCACGGCGGCCGTCGCCTCGTCCAAGCTCTTCTGGTCGAGTGAGTCCTCCAGCGCCTTCGCTGCCCGCATCACGTCCGGGTAGACGGACTGCGCCTGCTCGAAGGCCACATAGTGGCGCAGATCCTTGGCCAGGCCGTTGACGGCCGCGGGGCGGATACGCTGCATGGCCTCCGCCCACGCTCCGATCACCTCGTCCCACTGGTACGAGGGGTACTGCATGCGCACGAGGTGCGTGGCGAGGTCGTGCAGGGGGTCGCCGTAGGTCGCCAGTTCCCAGTCGACGCAGATCAGGGGCGGATCACCGCCGTACGACATGATCAGGTTGTCGCGGTGGAGATCCGCGTGGAGCAGGCTGTACGGCCGCCGTGCCATGGCGGGGACCCGCTCGGCCAGCTGGACGAGGGCGTCCTCCGGGATGCCCAGCGCCGCGAACAGTCCACCGAAAGCACGCCAATTGGGCTGACGGATCTGCCGGTCCGCCAGTCGGGCCAGCGTCTGCAGGAAACCCTGGCTGTCCGTGTCGTTCGTGGGCCAGCCGACCGGCAGCGGCGGCAGCGCCCCCCTGCGCACCTGGGCCATCTGGGCGAGCAGCCCGGCCAGGGCCCTGATCAGCAGGGTGTCGACGGGTTTGCCGTTGGCGCAGACGCTGGAGAGCGGCACGCCTTCCACATAGCTGTGGATCGCGAAGCCGTCCCCGTCGAGGAGGCACTGGGGTGCGTGGGGCAGGACGCCCCTGACGGCGTCGAGGATCCGCGCCTCGTTGTCCCATGTCCTGATCACCACGGGCAGCGCCTCGGCGCGCCGGATCCGCACGGTCACAGAGGTGCCGGCCGCCCTGCTCAGCAGACTCGCCATGCGCTTCGTCAGGGGCAGCACGTAGTTCTGGTTGTGGTGCCCGCTGCTCGCCTCGCCCTGGGCGGCAAGCTGCACGAACTCCTGGACGTGGCGCAGGGCACGCTCCCCGAGAAAGGGACGAGGGGGAGGAGGTGCGCCCACGGCCGCTCCAGATACTCACGCAAGAATGAAGGTAGGCAAAACGTACGTCACGGACATACTGCGCACGACCAGAGCGCGGCGAGTCGGCGCAATGGGTGGTACGCCCTCGTCCGTGCGTCCGGTATGCGTCAGCACCTGCGAGGTCGGCTTGTGCACCACCTCTTGCGTGCTATACGTGCCCAACAGAGCTATTGCTCACGCGGTGCGGGCATGCTACAGCACAGTCCTGGGGCTTCTGAGCCACATCCCCGCTACTCGGACAGCAGGGTCCAGACGGACTCGAACCACGCCTGCATGGAGGCCACGAAGACGGAGCCCGGCGAGTTCTGGTCGGCGTCGCGCACGTGGTGCGTCAGGGTGGCGCCGAGCCCCAGCACGTCGAGCGCCCTGATCTCCTCGCCGGTCTCGAGCACCACCGGGCGCTCGATCACCTCGTAGGGTCCGAAGAGGACCTCCACACCGTTGATCACGTAGAGCTTGAAGGCCGGGGTCAGCGGAGCGTGACGGATCTGCACGTCGACGGAGGGCACCAGCTTCTCGGTCTGCAGCTCCCCCAGCACCCCGCGCAGCGAGTCCGTGTGTCGTTCCGTGATGGCGTGCAGGCGGTCGCGCAGGCGGGGGGCGTCCTTGTCGTCCCTCGCCCGCGGGTAGGGCAGCGGCAACGAGGTGGACGGCAGGAGCATGCGCAGGGCGATGCGCTCGGGCTGGATGAAGCCGCCCCTGATTCGCTCCGCCTGGAGCCGGATGTGCGCGTCCAGCGACTCGGACGTCAACGTGTAGACGTCGAGCGTCACTTCGGGCTGTTCGAACGCCTCGCTGATGAGCGGAGCCAACGTCACTCCCCGGCGCGACCTGGTGGCCTTGGCCATCGACGACTGTATGCGCTGGTTCTTGACCACCCGCGAGCCGCTGCCCTGCCGCGACTCGATCCAGCCCTCGTTGCTCAGCTCCCGCAGCACCCGCTGCACCGTGTCCCGGGAGACGCCGAACTCCTCCGCGAGGTCGCGCTGGGAGGGCAGGAAGGAGCGCAGCGGATACGTGCCGTCCGCCATCCGGGCCCGCAACTCCTCGGAGACCCGGCAAAACTCCCTGCCGCCGCCGTCGCCCGTCCGTTCTTCACCCACGAGTTGACGGTACCGCCGACAGTCCACCGGCCAACCCGGTTTCCGGCCGCGCGGCAGTCATATCGGCCTGCCGAGTTAAGGGATCAGCCAGGTTGGGGAAATCCATTCCAAGGCAACCGCAACCAGGCCAATTGGTTCGGTAGTTGGCTGCATCACCGGAACGAGAAGGTGGGGTGGGGGACGTTGTCCTGTTGCAACTGCTCCGGGTCCTGGGGGAGTTCCTCCTGACGCGCGAGGCGCAGGCAAGACTGGGCATGCTGGGTCTGGCTCTTCTGGTCACGGTCACGGTGGGCGTACGGGCCCGTCATGTCGGTCTCGCCGTCGGTACGGCCGTGGTGTTCACGCTGCTGATGACTCAGGCCTGACCCCGGAGGGTTTGCAGCACCGGCTCAAGCGACTCCACGATCACCGCGGCGCCGGCCTCTCGCAGGAGCTTGGCCTTCCGGGCGTTGCGCGCGTAACCGAGGAAGGACACCCCGGCGCGAAGCGAGGCTTCGTGGTCGGAGGGGGTGTCGCCGATCATCAGGGCGTCCGTGGGGGCCGCTCCCAAGGCGTTCAGGGCGCGGTTCAGGCAGTGCGGGTGCGGCTTGAGGTGGTGGAGGTCCTGGGTGCGGCCGTAGATGTGGGGGACGAAGCAGGAGAGGAGGGCTCGGCTCTTCAGGTACTTGCGCGCCACCCGCGGCGAGTTGTTGGTGGCGATGGCCAGGCGGGAGCCGAGCGCCGTCCAGGTGCGGATCAGCCGATCGGCGTACGGCGTGGGCCACGCGGAGGCGGCGGCCCGCAGCTCCTCCTGGGTGAGACGTTCCTCCAGCTCCGCGACCAGGTCGCTGCCGGGATGCCGGCGGTCCACGGCGCGCAGGACCATGTGCGGGTCCAGCGACTCCCGTTCGGCGTCCGTCAGCAGGCCGTGCAGGCCCCGGCTCTCCAGCCACTTCACCAGCTCGGTCGCCACCCGCTCCGACGAGTGCCCGGCGAACAGGCGGCAGATCGGTCCGTCGAAGTCCCAGAGCACGACACGCGCGCGCGTGATCAGGTTCCGCAGTTGATCGGTCTCTTTCCCGGGCTCTGCTGGCATCGGTTCAGTCTGCGTCGTATCAGAGGTCACTAGGAGAGTGTCAGGTCCGTGGTGATGGTTTCCCAGAGGGCGTCGAACCACTTCTGGGATTCGTCCACGAACGCCGCGTCCCGCCGGCCGGTCGCCTTCTCGAAGGAGAACAGCAGGGATTCGGTGCCCATGACGTCGTACATGTCCAGCGTCCCGCCGTCCGCGAGCTCCTCGCGGCGGGTGATCATGTAGTACGCGATCAGCGCCTCCGTGCCGTTGAGCAGGTAGAGCTTGACCGGCGGGGTGAAGGGCAGCGCGCGGAAGGTCACGTGCACGTCGATGCCGTGGGTGGCGCGCAGGGCGTTGAGGTTGTGCCGCAGGACGTGGCCCTGGGCGTTGCGCTGGGCGAGCCAGCGCTGGTGGACCGGGTCGTCGTCGCTGTGCCGGTCCACCGAGATCGGGAAGGCCAGGTTGATGTCCCGGGACGGCAGCAGGATCCGCACGTCGATCGACTCGGGGTGGATGCGCCCCTCGTGGATCAGGCGGACGGGTTCGCCGAGCGCCAGCATCAGGGTCTCGGCCGTCAGGCATGCGGCGTCGATCCGCACCTGCCGGGCGGAGAAGGCCTCCGCGAGCCGGGGCGCGAGCCCCACCATCGTCGGCTGGGGCTCGGTGGGGCCCGGGGCCGGAGCCGCGATCCTGGGCGGGCTGCCCTTGCTCACGTTGCTGAGCAGGCCGTCCTCCTGGAGTGCCCGCACGGCCTGGCGGACGGCGCCGCGCTCCACCCCGAACTCCTCGGCGAGTTCGGCCTGCGTGGGCAGGCGGTCGCCCGGCTTGAGCTCGCCGACGCGGATCCGTTCCCGCAGGGTGTCGGCGATCTCCTGGGGCGAACTCCTTCTGCTGCCGTTCACTGCCACGTTCTCCTGGGTCACGACCAAACGCTACAACTTTGATCCATCTAACGGGAGTTGTTTGAAACTTGTTTATGGGTACGAGCCAAGTGGGGACAACTACAACGGAGTTGGTTGCCAACTTTATTGAGTTGGCGGAAGTTTTGCCTCCTTACCCCCCACGCCCGTCCCGCCCAGGAAGCCCGAAGGGGGAACCGCCGTGCCTGTCATCGCTCTCCTCTCCGCCGTCTTCGTCGTCGGCTTCGAGCAGCTCGTCCAGTGGAAGTACGGCGCGATGGGGATCACCGGCCTGCTGCTGCTCACCATCGGCACCAAGGCCAAGAGCCCGGCCGTCAGCTCGATGGGGGCACTGGTGCTGGCGCTGCTGGTCGCCGGGCCCGCCCTGTGAGTCGTACGGCGCCCAGATCGGCCCCGGGTGGGAGACGTCAGCTCGTGAGCAGCAGCTCCGAACTGATCGTCTCCCACAGTGCGTTGAACCACAGATGCGACTGCTCGACGAACGTCGTGTCACGCAGTCCGGCGCCCTGCTCGAAGGCGAACAGCATCGACTGCGTGCCCTCCGCGTCGTACATCTCCAGGTGTTCGTGGTCGATCTCCTCCTCGCGCCGCCGCAGCGTGTAGTACGCGAAGAGCGCCTCCGTGCCGTTGAGCAGGTAGAGCTTGACCGGCGGGGTGAAGGGCAGCGCGCGGAAGGTCACGTGCACGTCGATGCCGTGGGTGGCCCGCAGGGCCAGCAGGTTGTGCTTGAGCACCTGGCCCTGGGCGTTGCGCTGGGCCAGCCAGCGCCGGCGCAGCCGGCCGGCGGCGGAGGCGTCCACCGGAGCCGGGAAGGCCAGGTCGATGTCCCGGCTGGGCAGCAGGACGCGGACGTCGACCTTGGCCGGTTTCAGTCGCCCGGCGTGGATCTGACGCAGCGGCTCGCCGATGGCGAGCGTGAGCGAGATTGCGGTCAGGCACAGGGCGTCGATCTCGACATGCGGGGCCGCGAAGGCGTCGGCGATGCGGGGCGCGAGGGCGGCCGTGGTAGGCAGCGGCGGGGCCGCGCGGCCGGTCAGCGCCCTGTCGGGGTCGGGCGCGACGGTCGCCGGGCTCCCTTTGGACATGTTGGTGAGCAGGTGCTCCGACTGCAGGATGCGCAGGGCCTGCCGTACTGCTCCGCGCTCGACGCCGAACTCGTCGGCCAGTTTGGCCTGTGTGGGCATGCGCTGGCCCGGCCGCAGCACACCGGTCCTGATCCGGTTCCGCAGTTCGTCGGCCACCTCGCGGTGTGACTTCTGTGGCCGTTGTGCCCTCTTCCGTCCAGGGACGGAGGCGTGTTCCGGGTCCACGGCCAAACACTACAACTTCTCGCCATCTCCGAACAGTTCACAGGAAGGTGGTTATGAGACGCTTCCAAGTGGAGATAAGGACAGTGAAGTTGGTGGCCAACTTGAGCAACATGGTCAAACTTCAAGAGTGTTGGCCACCAGGGTGACAGTTGGGAAACGCCGGAACCGGGCACCCTTCCGGAGGGGAGCCGGGAGCTCGGTCGGTCAGCGCCAACCGGAGCACAGCCACAACTCAACACCGCGGCACAGCCACAACTGAACAGTCGTCGCACAGCCACAACCGAACATCGTTTCGCACAGCCACAACTCAACAGCCACAGCTACGGATGCGTCCCCTGTCGTCGGCAGGAAGGAGCGCTCAGAACATGTCCGGGCACCAAGGCCGCCTGGACGTACGCAGCAGGGCGTCGGCCACTCGGGCGGCGCCCGCTCGTTCTTCCTGGACCCGGCCCAGCGCCGCAAGCCGCACCGCCGACTCGTCACCGAGCCACAGGGCCGCCAGCTCACCCACCTCCAAGGTCAGGTCCGCGCTCTGCGTCGTCGGCGTGCAGGACGCCCCGTCGGCCGCCGCCTCCAGCCGCAGGCGCCCGCCGGTCAGCCCGTCCCGGTCGACGATCTCGAGCACCAGCGAACCCGCCCCCTCGTACGTCCGCGCCTCCAGCGCCCGTACGACGTCCAGGATCCGCACCCACAGGAAGTCCGCCTGCGTGGTGATCCTGGCCGCCCGCGGGTCCGGCAGGAAGAGGGGGAGCAGGTCGTCGGGGGCCCGCCGGCCGCTCTTGACCTGCGTGATCCAGTCGATCGAGCACAGATGCCGCCACAGGGCGCGCTCGGCGGCCGGGGTCACCGCGATGAGGTCCTTCACCTTGGCCGTGTCGAGCGGCTGCTTCGCGTCCCCCCAGTGGTTGTCACACACGTAGGTGACCAGCCCCTCCACCGTGCCGTCCGCCCCGCGGTACACGGCGTGGAAGGGCTCGGTCCAGGCGACGCGGTCCACGCGCAGCGCACCGGTGCTGACCTGCCACCAGCGCTCGGTGCGGTTGACCGCGCCAGGCTGGATGCGCCGCAGCCGCTCGTGCAGTTCGGGGCCGATCTTGCGTACGTCCTCACTGTCCACGAGGTCGATCCGGCCGCCGTCCTCCGGGCCCGACCAGCGGGGGTCGAGGCCGGCGCGCGGCACGTCGACCGTCCACTTCGTCGTCCAGGTGGCGGGGCCGAAGCCGTAGCGGCCGTAGATGGGGTACTCGGCGGCGATCAGGGTGGCGACGACGTCGCCGCGTTCCTTCGCGGCCGCGAGTTCCTGGGCCATCATCCGGGTGAGCAGGCCACGGCGCCGGTGGGTGGCGGTGACGGTGACGTTGGTGATGGCGTCCGCGGGGACCGGGGTGCCGCCGACGGCCGTGAGCTCCTGGGGGAAGGAGCGGAAGGTCGCGACGCAGCGGTGGGCGTCGAAGGTGCCGAGGGTGCGGGACGGGACGATGTACGAGCGGCAGTCGGCGATCTCGCGGTCGGAGACGTCGGGGGTGCGCAGGAAGCCGGTGTTCAGGGCGCGGAGCCAGTCGGGGATCTCGGCCTCGGTGATCAGGCGTACGTCGATGTCGGAGCGGCGGCCAGTCATGGGTCGACGGTAGGTGGACGGGGCTCCGGGTGTCGCGGGGTTTTCGCGCCCCGCCGCCCACGCCCCGCCGCCCTCGTCGGCTCAGAAAGCCGCCCGTATCCGCCCCACCTCGCGGCCCCCGCCCAGCAGCGGTGCGTGCCCGATCCGATCCACCACCGGCGAGTCCACCCCCATCAGCGTCAGCGCGCGCGCCAGCACCGGACCCAGGGCCCGGCCGGCCCCGTCCTCGACCTTGAAGGCCAGGGCCCGGCCGTCCGGGAGGGCGACCGCCTGGACCGCCTCCGCGCCCATCTTGGACAGGGCGCCCGGGACCTCGCGCATCAGCCAGGTGTCGGGGCGACGGGTACCGGCGACGTACTCGGGGTGGGCGCGCATGGCGTCCGCGACCCGGCGCTCGGGGGTGCCGGGGTCGGCGAGGACGAAGGAGCGGTAGGCGCGGGCCAGGCCGGTCAGGCTGATCGCCATCAGCGGAGCTCCGCAGCCGTCCGTGCCGACCGCCGCGACCGGCTCGCCGGCCGACTCCTCCACAACCCTGTGGATGAGCTGCTGCAGCGGGTGGGCGGGGTCCAGGTACGACTCCAGCGGCCAGTCGCGCAGCGCGCACGCCGCCAGCATCGCCGTGTGCTTGCCGGAGCAGTTCATCACCACCCGGTCGCGGACCGCCCCGGCCGCCAGGTACGTCTCCTTCTCCTCCTGGTCCAGAGGCAGGTCCGGCGGGCACTGCAGCTGCGCCGGGGTCAGCCCGTGCTCGTCGAGCATCTTGTGGACCAGGTCGCGGTGGAAGGTCTCCCCCGAGTGGCTCGCGGCCGCGAGCGCCAGCCGCTCCCCGGCCAGGTCCAGGCCGGCCCGCAGCACGCCCGCCGCCTGCATGGGCTTGTTGGAGGAGCGCGGGAAGACGGGGGACGTCACGTCCCCGAGCGCCAGCTCCACCGACCCGTCCGCGCCCAGCAGGACCAGGCTGCCCCGGTGCCGCCCCTCGACGAACCCGGAGCGGACGACCTCGGCGAGGACGGGGGGTGCGGCGGGGGCGGACGGGGACGACGGGGCGGCGGACGCGGACGACAGGGCGGCGGACGCGGACGACAGGGCGGCTGACGCGGACATCGGCGGTGGCCTCCGGGGACAACAGGCGAAAACATGGGGAGACCTGCCCCGCGCGGGGCCTGGGATCTCCAGGGCCACCGCGTCACATGAGCAGGTCGTCCACTTGTGCTTCCCCTTCACGGTACCTGCGGGCGATTTCCGCGCTGCAGTCGTCGGCCGTGCGCTGCAGCTGCTGCCGACGCTGGGACACCTGCTGTTCGTACCGCACGAGCCGCCCCATCGCCGCGCCCAGCTCCAGGTCGGTGCGGGCGTCGAGGTCCGACAGCTCGACCTCGGCGAGCATCTCAGCGGCCAGTTGCCGGTACTCCTCGCTGTGCGGCGTGCCGAGTGTCACATGCCGGGCGGAGGAGCGGTGCCGGGCGGGCGCGTCCTTGAGGATCTCCGCGAGCCGCTCCACGACGGACACCTGCCCGGCCGAGGACGCCTCCTGCGTGTCCACGACAGACGTGGGACCGCGCCGGGCCAGCTCCGCGCGCAGGATGTCGATCCGCCCCTGCAGCAGCCGCCGTACGTAGCTGAGGTCGGCCTCGTCGCGCTGCGCCTGCCGGCGCAGGGTGCGCAGCTCGGGAAGGCTCAGCGCGGTCAGGTCGAGCTCCGGCGGATCCATGGGCAGCCACGGGCTGTCGGTGCGCTGCACGGGTGGCCGGTGGATCTCCGGACCTCCCGCACGGGTCAGCGAGACCGCCCCGGGCGGCTGCTCTGTACTCGATGTGCTCATGCGCCTCAACCGTCCCCTCGACCGGCGCGTACGGAAGCATCGTGCCACCCCAACTGGCCACTATGTGACCGAGTGCCCCCGATCGGCCCCAGATGGGGGGTTACGGATCAGAAAGAAGCACGATATGGACCGGCTGCGGCCCACCGCCGACCGCCCGGCATCATGGTCGGCATGCGTGCAGTGGTGCAGAGAGTGGACGGCGCGAGCGTCGTCGTGGACGGCGAGACGGTGGGGGCCATCGAGGGCGAGGGGCTGTGCGTCCTGGTCGGGGTCACCCACGAGGACACCAAGGAGAAGGCGGCGCAGCTCGCCCGCAAGCTCTGGTCGATCCGCATGCTGCACGACGAGAAGTCGTGCAGTGACACGGGCGCTCCGCTGCTGGTCATCAGCCAGTTCACGCTCTACGGCGACGCCCGCAAGGGCCGCCGCCCCACCTGGAACGCGGCTGCCCCCGGCGATGTCGCCGAGCCGCTGGTCGACGAGGTGGTCGCCCAGCTGCGCTCCCTGGGCGCGACGGTGGCGACGGGCCGGTTCGGCGCGCAGATGCGGGTGTCGCTGACGAACGACGGCCCGTTCACCGTCCTGCTGGAGATCTGAGCCCGCCGACGCCAGGGCCCCTCTGACAATTCGGGTCGGATCAGCCCGCGGCGTCTGGTGCCGTGCATCGCAAGGCGGAGGATCGCCCGCGTACTGGGCGTCCGCGGGCGTGCCCGACAACGCAGCGAGGTGCGGTGCCAGGTGTCGCGGGCCCGGCGGGAATTGTCGGACAGGTCCTAGCCGGCTAGGGCTCGACGACGACTTCCTGCGCCGCCGCCGTCTCCCCCGCCACCAGCCGCGCGTCCACGGGTACGTTCCGCTTGACCAGGGCGAGGGCGACCGGGCCGAGCTCGTGGTGGCGTACGGACGTGGTGACGAAGCCGACCCTGCGGCCGTCCGGGCCCTCGTCGGCGAGGCGGATCTCGGTGCCGTGGACCGGCAGGTGCACCTCGCTGCCGTCGAGGTGCAGGAAGACCAGGCGGCGCGGCGGCTTGCCCAGGTTCTGGACCCGGGCGACGGTCTCCTGCCCCCGGTAGCACCCCTTCTGGAGGTGGACCGCGGTGCCGATCCAGCCCAGCTCGTGGGGGATCGTGCGGTGGTCGGTCTCGAAGCCGAGCCGCGGGCGGTGCTGCTCGACGCGCAGCGCCTCGTAGGCGAGGATCCCGGCCGGCGGACCGGCCTTCTCCGCGTACGACTCCAGGTCCGCGCGGGGCAGGAACACATCACGGCCGTACGCGGTCTCCCGTACGACGACGCCCTCGGGCACCTCGGTGATCGAACCGGCGGGCAAGTGCACGACCGCGAAGTCTGCGGTGCGGTCGGCGACGTCGACCCGGTAGAAGAACTTCATCGACTCCAGGTACGCGATCAGCGCGTCCTGGGTGCCGGGCTCCACGTGGGCCCAGACCGTCTCGCCGTCGTCCACCAGGTAGAGCGCGTGCTCGATGTGGCCGTGCGCCGACAGGATCAGCGCCTCGGTGGCCTCGCCCGGGGGCAGCTCGCTGACGTGCTGGGTGAGCAGCAGGTGCAGCCAGCCGAGCCGGTCCTCACCGGTGACGGTGACGACACCGCGGTGGGAGAGGTCGACGAATCCGGTGCCGCCGGCGAGGGCGCGCTGCTCGCGGAACAGCTCGCCGTAGTGGGCGGCGACGCCTTCGTCCACGCCCTCGGCGGGGACGGCGCCGGGCAGGGACAGCAGGGGGCTCTTCATGGACCCAAGCCTACGTCTTGGTAGTTGAGTCCTTGAGTGAGCAGTCCTTGCACCGGCCGAAGATCGCGAAGTGCTTCATGTCCGTGTCGAACCCGAACTCCTCCCGCAGCTTGGCGGTGAACTCGGCGGCCACGTCGAGGTCGGCCTCGATGACGTTCGTGCAGTCGCGGCAGACGAGGTGGATGTGGTGGTGCCGGTCCGCCAGGTGGTACGTCGGCGCGCCGTGCCCGAGGTGGGCGTGGCTGACCAGCCCGAGCTCCTCCAGGAGCTCCAGGGTCCGGTACACGGTGGAAATGTTGACCCCCGACGCCGTCTTCCTCACCTCGCTGAGGATGTCGTCGGGGGTCGCGTGCTCCAGGGTGTCCACGGCTTCGAGCACGAGTTGCCGCTGCGGGGTCAGCCGGTAGCCGCGCTGCCGCAGGTCAGTCTTCCAGTCGGTGCTCACCACACTGAAAGTCTAGGACGAGTGCGACGGCGCGCTTACTTGAAGAAGGCGATCCCGTCATCCGGCAGGTCGTCCGGGAGGGCCTTGGCCCAGCGCTCGACCTCCTCCGGGGTGACGACCTTCTTCAGGTGGGCCGACATGTAGGGGCGCAGCTCGACCTCGGGGGTCTGCTTCTCGCCGACCCACATCAGGTCGCTCTTGACGTACCCGTACAGTCGCTTGCCGCCGGTGTAGGGGCGGGAGGCGGCGGTGCGCGCCACGGCGTCCGTGACCAGGTCGATCTGCGGCTTCTTGTCGGCCAGCTCGCCGTACCAGATCTCGACGACGCCGTCGTCGCGGGTCATCGTGACCTCGACCTTGCGGTCGGCGTCGATCCGCCAGAAGCCGTGCTCGGACTCCAGCGGCTTCACCTTGTTGCCGTCCTTGTCCAGCACCCAGGTGTGGGAGTCGTACTCCAGGAAGTCCCGCCCGTCGTGCGTGAAGGTGACCTCCTGGCCGAAGTTGCACTTCTCGGAGCCGGGGAAGTCGTGCACGCCCGCACCGGCCCAGTTGCCGAGCAGAAAGGCGAGGGGGACCAGGTCCTTGTGGAGGTCGGACGGGATCTCGATCATGAGCAGCTTTTCGTCGTGGCCGTCGGGGAGGTCGGGGTCAGCGCTGGCCCTGGTACAGCTTCTTCACGGTCAGTCCGGCGAAGGCGAGGACGCCGACGCAGACCAGGACCAGCAGGGTTTCGAAGAAGATCTCCACGGGGTGCTCCTCGGTTGAGCAGGGTGCGGTACGTACACAGGGCCGGGCCCAGCTTAGTCGGCGGGGGCCCGGCCCTCTTGGCGAGGTGCGCCCACAGGCTCAGTCGAGCAGCTGGGTCTGCAGGGTCATGGGCCGCGTCCGGGAAGTCGTCGTCGTAGACGGAGACGTCGGCGCCGCGCACCGTGCAGCCGGGGCTGTTGTACTGGGCGAGCGAGCCGGAGAACAGATCGTCCACGAGGGGGATCCGCGTGCGCGTGCCGTCCTTCGTGGTCCAGCCGCGGGCGGCGACGTGCCGCAGACCGTGGTCGGTCAGCTGCTGCCCGAAGCGCTCCTCCACGCGTACTCCGCGAGGAAGTCCCGCGTCGCCAGCCAGCCGTCCCTGCCGCGCAGCGCCCTGTCCCCCCGGGCGCCCGCGGGCGCGGGCAGCCTCGAACTCCGCTGCCGGTACTTCTTCAGATCTGTCCGGTACTTCCTCGGGTCTTTCCGGTACTTCCTCGGATGTTTCCGCTACTTCCAAGACGTCCTCCGACTACTTACTTTCAAGACGTCCCCCCACAGAACGGGAAGCGCGCCTTCCGGATGCGCGCTTCACAGGAGACCCATGGGTAACGTCCGGAGTGGTAAGGATGGTGATTACGATTCGGACATGGCAAAGAAGCTCGTGATCAAGGTGACGGCGGGGGCCGATGCCCCCGAGCGCTGCTCGCAGGCGTTCACGGTCGCGGCGGTGGCCGTGGCCAGCGGCGTCGACGTCTCCCTGTGGCTGACCGGCGAATCCTCCTGGTTCGCGCTGCCGGGCCGCGCCGCCGAGTTCGAGCTGCCGCACGCGGCCCCGCTGCCCGACCTGATCAACTCGATCCTCGCGGCCGGCCGCATCACCCTGTGCACCCAGTGCGCGGCCCGCCGCGAGATCACGGAGAAGGACGTCATCGAGGGCGTACGGATCGCGGGCGCGCAGGTCTTCGTGCAGGAGGCACTGGGCGACGAGACGCAGGCGCTCGTGTACTGAGACGCTCGTGCACCGAGACGGGTGAGCTGAGCCGGTGGTGTCTAGCGGCGCTTCTTGCCGTCCAGCTCGTCCCACCACTCGTCGGACTTCGGGTCGCCGGACGGGTCGTCCCACCAGCGGTCCTCGGGCCCGCGCCGGTTGGCGACCATGGCGGCGAGCGGCGGGATCACCATGGCCACCACGCACATGCCGACCGCGACCGGGACGGACCAGATGCGTACGACGCCCCAGGCCAGGATGAACAGCGCGAGGCAGATGCCCATCATGGCGAAGTACACGTGCCGTCGTCGTGCGTACATACCTCCAGCGTAGGTCCGCGCCGCCGGTCGCGGACATGCCGAAGGGCCGCGCCCCAGGTGTCCAACCCGGGGGGCGCGGCCCTTCAGCCGTTCTCAGCCGTACGCAGCCGTACTCAGCCGTTCACAGGACACCTCAGACGGCGATCGCGACCTCCGCAAGGCCGCCCTTCTGGGCGACGACCGTGCGGTCGGCGGTGGCGCCGGGGACGAGGGCGCGCACGGTCCACGTGCCCTCGGCCGCGTAGAACCGGAACTGGCCCGTGGCGGAGGTGGGGACCTCCGCGGTGAACTCGCCGGTCGAGTCCAGCAGGCGGACGTAGCCCGTCACCGGCTCGCCGTCGCGGGTCACCTGACCCTGGATCGTCGTCTCACCGGGCTTGATCGTCGAGGCGTCCGGGCCGCCGGCCTTCGCTCCACACATGTCGTAACTCCTGAAGAGGTCTTGAAAGGTCGGTCGGGATTCTTACTTGGCCGGGCCGAGCTCGATCGGCACGCCCACCAGGGAGCCGTACTCGGTCCAGGAGCCGTCGTAGTTCTTGACGTTCGGGACCTCGAGCAGTTCGTGCAGCACGAACCAGGTCAGCGCGGAGCGCTCACCGATGCGGCACAGGGCGATGGTGTCCTTGGACAGGTCGATCTGCTCCGCCTCGTAGAGGGCCTTGAGCTCCTCGTCCGACTTGAAGGTGCCGTCGTCGTTGGCGTTCTTGGACCACGGGATGTTGCGGGAGGTCGGCACGTGGCCGGGGCGCTGCGACTGCTCCTGCGGCAGGTGGGCCGGGGCGAGCAGCTTGCCGCTGAACTCGTCGGGCGACCGGACGTCGACGATGTTCCGCTTGCCGATCGAGGCCACGACCTCGTCACGGAAGGCACGGATCGAGGTGTCCTGCGGCTTGGCCTTGTACTGGGTCTTCGGGCGCTCGGGAACCTCGGTGCCGTCGACCAGCTCGCGAGCGTCCAGCTCCCACTTCTTGCGGCCGCCGTCGAGGAGCTTGACGTTCTCGTGGCCGTACAGCTTGAAGTACCAGTAGGCGTACGCGGCGAACCAGTTGTTGTTGCCGCCGTAGAGGACCACGGTGTGGTCGTTGGCGATGCCCTTCTCCGACAGGAGCTTCTCGAAGCCCTCCTGGTCGATGAAGTCACGGCGGACCGGGTCCTGGAGGTCCTTGGTCCAGTCGATCCGGATGGCGTTCTTGATGTGGTTCTTGTCGTAGGCGGACGTGTCCTCGTCCACCTCGACGATGGCGACGGTCGGGTCGTCCAGGTGCTGCTCGACCCAGTCGGCGTCAACCAGGACGTCGCTGCGGCTCATGCTCAATCTCCTCCGGGGCAGTTGCGGCGGGGCGTGCGAGTGAAAGGGGCGCAGGTACGCGGTTCAGCGCTGGCGTACGCGGCGCACGGGTGGCCCCGGGTCAGGTGCGGGGCCGGCGATACGGGAGAGCTCCCGCTCAGAAGGGGCGACAGAGCATGGCGGCGACGCGGCACAGGTCTACTGCCCGCCGCTTCGTGAGATCCGCCTGTCGCTTCATGGCGTCGATGGTAGGGACGGACAGCGGGGCGTGTCACCGTCGTGTCGCATAGTGAGACACGATCGTCCGGGATGCGGGAACGAAACGGCGCCCGGGCCGCCGCCGCACGGCTTCCGGGCGCCTGATCAGACCGTCACATCTGCGGTGCGGACGAGGGTGTCTCACCTGTCGGACATCCGTCCGATCCACCGCACGTCGTCCTACCCGGCGAGCTTGACATTCGAACCCTTCACGGTGATCTCGACGCCGTCCTTGGCGGCCTGCACCTTGTCCAGCTGGATGCCGCCCGGCAGCTGGTCGATCGCCTGCTGGAAGTCGGTGATCGCCCGGATCCGGCTCTCGGCGAGCTCGACACCGCCGAACTTGGGCAGGGTGTCGGCGTGCACCTTCACCGTGTTGTTCTGGACGGTGACCGAGCTGAGCACGTAGACCGGGTTGGGCAGCTTGGTGCCGAACACGGTGGCCTCGACCGCGACCTTGATCTTGCCGTTGCCGCCGTCGGACAGGCCGACCACGCGGGCGGTGACACCGGGGGCGACCTGGGTGGGCTCGGACTTGGCGGTCTTCAGCAGCTCGTCGTAGGCGATCGTCGCGCTGCCGGTGGCGGTGGACGCGGTCGCGGAGCTGTAGTCGCCGGAGAACTCGACGCCCTTCATGTCGGCCTTCAGGTCGTCGATACGGATCTTCTGGGAGCCCTTGCCGGACGCCGCATCGTAGTCCTTGATGCCGACCTCGACGTCGTCGAGCTCGCCGCTCGCCACCTGGGTGAGGAAGGGGAAACCCTTGATGGACACGTCCGGCGTGCTCGCCAGGTTCTCCGTCGTTTTCAGCTTGTCGGCCGCCTGGCCCTCGGCGAAGTGCACCGCGAGCCGGTCGGCGACCACGAACAGCACGCCCAGGATCACGACGACGATCAGAAGTATTCGCAGCGCGCGCATGTTTCCCCACCTAGGCGGTCCCCTTGACGACCGGGTGGCCGTCAGGCGCGAGCGTAACCCTCAGGGGAAGCCCGAGCGGGACATTGTTGATCATCTGTGACAGGCGGGCGGTGCCGCTCACCGCTACCCCAGCGCCCGCCCCAGCACCCACACCACCGGCGCGGCAGCCGACAGGGGCAGAGCGACCCCCGCCGTGAAGTGCACGAAGCGCGAGGGGTAGTCGTAGGCGGCCACCCGGTGGCCGATCAGCGCGCACACCGCGGCGCCCGCGCCGAGCAGCGCGCCCTTCGCGCCCAGCCCCGTCAGGCCGCCGACCGCGATGGCCGCGCCCGCCGCCGCGAGCAGCGAGACGACGACCGAGGCCACCGTCGGCAGCGGCAGTGCACGGGCCAGGATCGCGACGGCCACCGCCGCCGCGCCGATCGCCACCGCGTCCGCCCCGGCGGCCAGATATCCGGTCGCGACGATCGACAGCGCCGCCGAGGCGACGGTCGCCATCAGGCCGTACATCCGCTCGTCCGGGTCGGCGTGGGATCGCAGTTGCAGGACGAGGGAGAGCAGCACCCACACCCCGAGCGTGCCGAGGATCGCGGCCGGCGCGTGCTCGCGGCCCGCCGCCAGCACCGCCACGTCGGCCGCGAGCGCCCCCGCGAAGCCGAGAGCGATGCCCTGCCGCGCGGGCCACATGCCGTTCAGCCGGAACCAGCCCGCGGCCGTCACGGCCTGGAGGAGGACGAGCGGTACGAGCAGGGCGTACGAGCCGATCTCCGCGGTACCGGCCAGCAGCAGACCCAGCAGGGCCGTGAGCCCGGCCGGCTGCATCCCGGGGTCGATGATCGGCGAGCGCCCCTCGGCCCGGGCCCGCTGGGCGTCGGTGACGCGGGTGTTGCCGCCGATGGTGGCGGGACCGTAGGCGGGCTCCGCCTCGGGCGCCCCGGCAGGTGCCGAGGACGCCGGGTGCTGGGGCTGGGGCTGGTGCTGCGGCTGCGGTCCGCGGGGCGGCGGGGTATGGGCGGGCGCCACTGCGTAGCCCGCACCGCCCGGGACGCCGTGGGCCGCCGGCTCCTGGTACCCCTGCGGGGGCAGGTACGCCGTCTCCGCCGCGGCGGCCGGCTGCTGCGCGTGGGTCTGGGTCTCCCAGGTCTGCCCCTGCCACTGCTGCGTGTACTGCTGGGCCGCCTGCGGATCGTCGTACGCCGGCTGCTGCCCGGGCCAGGCCTGCGGCTGCGGCTGCTGCTGTGGCTGGGGATGTGCCTGTGAGTACTGCTGCGCCTGCGGATACTGCTGCGCGTACGGGGCGTACCCCTCGTACGGGGACTCATAAGGAGACCCCTCATACGGCCGGTCGGTCATCGCTCACCCTCCTGCGAACGGGGGGAGCACCTCGACCGTGCCGCCCTCGGTCAGCCGTACCGTCTCATGTCCGCGCGTCCCCACGGGGTCACCGTCGATGAGGAACGAGCATCGCCGCAGGACGCGGGCGAGTTCGCCGGGGTGTCGCTCGCGCACCGCGTCGAGCGCCTCGGCGAGCGTCGCCGCCTCGTACGGCTCCTCGGCGACCCCGGCCGCGGCCTTCGCCGCCGCCCAGTAGCGCACCGTGACCTTTGCCATCCCGTCCCTCGAGTCATTCGGTAATGAACACCGTCAGGCTAGCCCGCCCGGGTCATGACCCATTCCCCGATGCGGTGCAGCAGGTCGTCGTCGGCCGCGTTTTCGGCGTGGCCCATGCCGGGCTCCAGCCAGAGTTCGGCGTGGTCACCGGCGGCCGCGGCCAGCATCCGGGGGTGGTCGACGGGGAAGTAGCCGTCCCGGTCGCCGTGGACGATCAGCAGCGGCGTGGGAGCGATCCGCGGGACCGCCTCCACCGGGGACAGCGGAACCGGCTCCCTCCCCCACTGCCTGAAGGGCGTGGGCGGTGCCCCCACGCGGTGGTGGATCCGCGTCCGGAGTCCGTAGCGGCCCACCAGACGGCCCTCGGGGCGGGTCACCAGCCAGTGCAGCCGGCGCATGGGGGCCGTGCCCCGGTAGTACCAGCGGGCCGGCGCGCTGACGGAGACCACGGCGTCCGTCCGTGCTTCCGTGCGCCCCTCCTGCTCCGCGCCACCCCGGGGGCCGTAGAGGGCCGCGTGCCGCAGCACCACCGAGCCACCCATGGAGAAGCCGACGGTCGCCACGCGCGCGTGCCCGAACTCCCGCGCCCACGCCACCGCCGCCGCCAGGTCGAGCACCTCGCGGTCGCCGACGGTCGAGCGCCCGCCGGAGGCCCCGTGGCCGCGGAAGGAGAACGTCACCACGGCCCCGTACTGCGCGAACGCCTCCGCCACCCTGCGCACGTGCGGCTTGTCCAGGTCGCCCGTGAAGCCGTGCGCGATGACGAACACCAGGTCACCGGAGGGTGCCGCCGAGGCGTCGCCAGGGGCGTCGTATACGGTCGCACCGCCCTCGTAAACGACGTCGACGGACACCCCGTCCGCCGTGCGCAGAAACGTCCTGACATGTGTACGTGGAGACGTCTCAGACTCCGGGACGAGCGGCGAACGCGCCACATGACCTGCCGAACCCGAGCTCATGTCGGCTATTCTGCTGGGTAGAGGACTCGGGCAGCGAAGCCCCCGAGTCCTCTTGTGCTTTCGGAAGCGTTGTATACGACGCGGGAAACCGCAGGTGTACGGGGCCGTCGATCGCATAGTGGCTCCCCGGAGCCGCGCGGGTCCCAGGGGCGCGGGAGCCGCACGTACCGAGCAGTGCCGCATACGTCCTGGAAGGGACCGAGGAGGAACCAGACGTTATGGGCGAGCGAACCGTGCACGACCGTATGACGACCCAGGCAGGTGGGGCGCGATGAGTTCTCTGCTGCTCCTGACCAATGCCCTCCAGCCGTCGACGGAGGTGCTTCCCGCCCTCGGCCTGCTGCTGCACAACGTGCGCGTGGCTCCGGCGGAGGGACCCGCTCTCGTTGACACTCCCGGTGCCGACGTCATCCTCATCGACGGGCGGCGCGACCTGCCTCAGGTGCGCAGCCTGTGCCAACTGCTGCGTTCCACGGGCCCCGGCTGCCCGCTCGTCCTGGTCGTGACCGAGGGCGGCCTCGCGGCCGTCACCGCCGACTGGGGCATCGACGACGTCCTCCTCGACACCGCCGGTCCGGCCGAGGTCGAGGCGCGGCTGCGGCTGGCCATGGGCCGCCAGCAGATCGTCAACGACGACTCCCCGATGGAGATCCGCAACGGCGACCTGTCCGTGGACGAGGCGACCTACAGCGCCAAGCTCAAGGGCCGGGTGCTGGACCTCACCTTCAAGGAGTTCGAGCTCCTGAAGTACCTCGCCCAGCACCCGGGCCGCGTCTTCACGCGCGCCCAGCTGCTGCAGGAGGTCTGGGGCTACGACTACTTCGGCGGCACCCGGACCGTGGACGTCCACGTACGGCGGCTGCGCGCGAAGCTCGGCCCCGAGCACGAGTCGCTGATCGGAACCGTCCGGAACGTCGGTTATCGATTCGTTACTCCTGAGAAGGTGGATCGCGCCGCGGACGAGGCCAAGGCCAAGGCGGCCCGGCCAAAGCCGGATGATGCGGACACCGCAACCGCTCCGGTCACCGCGGAGGCCAGGGCGGAGGCATAGCGGCCGCTCGGGCAGGGCATTGCTTCCGCACAGCCAAGCTCTGATACGCCCTGCCCGGAGCGGATCCATCCGCGTAGACTCCGCGCGTGGCCAAGGTGACTCGGGATGACGTGGCGCGGCTGGCAGGGACCTCCACTGCCGTTGTCAGCTACGTCATCAACAACGGACCCCGGCCGGTCGCCCCGGCCACGCGCGAGCGTGTCCTCGCCGCGATCAAGGAGCTGGGGTACCGGCCCGACCGGGTCGCCCAGGCGATGGCCTCGCGGCGCACGGACCTCATAGGCCTGATCGTCCCGGACGCGCGCCAGCCCTTCTTCGGGGAGATGGCGCACGCGGTCGAGTGGGCCGCCGCCGAGCGCGGGAAGATGGTCCTCGTCGGCAACTCCGACTACGTCGCCGAGCGCGAGGTCCACTATCTGCGGGCCTTCCTCGGCATGCGCGTATCGGGCCTGATTCTGGTCAGCCACGCGCTCAACGACCTCGCCGCCGCCGAGATCGAGGCGTGGGACGCCCGCGTGGTGCTGCTGCACGAGCGGCCGGAGGCCATTGACGACGTCGCCGTCGTCACCGACGACCTGGGCGGCGCGCAGCTCGCCGTCCGCCATCTGCTGGAGCACGGCTACGAGTACGTCGCCTGTATGGGCGGCACGGCCGAGACGCCCGCGGTGGGCGACCCCGTCTCCGACCACGTCGAGGGCTGGCGGCGCGCGATGGCCGAGGCCGGGATCCCGACGGAGAGCCGGCTGTTCGAGGCGCCGTACAACCGCTACGACGCGTACCGGGTCGGGCTGGAGATCCTCTCCGGGCCGGACCGTCCGCCGGCGATCTTCTGCTCCACCGACGACCAGGCGATCGGGCTGCTGCGGGCCGCACGGGAGCTGCGGATCGATGTGCCCCGGGAGCTGGCGGTGGCCGGGTTCGACGACATCAAGGAGGCGGCGCTGGCGGATCCGCCGCTGACGACTGTGGCGTCGGACCGGTCGGCCATGGCTCGGGCCGCGGTCGATCTTGTGCTGGACGACGGGTTGCGGGTGGCCGGCTCACGGCGTGAGCGGCTGAAGGTGTTTCCGTCGCGGCTGGTTGTGCGCAAGTCCTGCGGGTGCGAGTAGCTCCGCCGGTAGCGCCGTGTTTCTGCGGGTCGGCTTGCGACAAGGTTCGTCCGGTGCCTGCTCTCACCTCCCTGCCCCAAACCCCGCGCTTCCCCGCTTTCCCAAGTCTCCGGCGTCTTTATATCGGGCATACGCGGTTCTGTCGGGCTTCTCAGCGGGGACTCAGGCGCCTCTCATGATCGCGGGGCACTCTCTATGTCATGACCGAGAGCATCCGCCGCAGCGGCGAGTACGACTACCCCCCGGGTGACGGACCCCAGTCCGCGTACGCCCAGCAGCACGCCTCCTCTCCCGTGAACCCCGAGTGGCCGCCCCCGCCGGCGTACGAGCCCGCGCAGCCGGTCACCGCCGAGCCGGGCACCACCGTGTGGCCGTCCCAGGCCGCGGCCCCCGCCTCCCCTGCGCCGGCCGCGTTCGCCGAGGGCGGCGGCCAGGGCGCGTACGGCGGTCACGGCGGCGGCACCGCTTTCCTGTCATCCGTCCCGGCCGAGCCCGCGCCGAAGAAGCGCGCCAGGGACCCGGTCGCCCTGCTCGCCGCCGTGGCGCTCGCCGCCGCTGCCGTGGGCGGCGGCACCGCCTACGTCTTCCAGGAGCTGACCGGCAAGGACGCGGTCGCCTCCAGCGGCACCGGCACCGCTGTGGTGCCGTCCAGCCAGCGGGGCAGCATCGCCGCGATCGCCAAGGTGGTCAGCCCGAGCGTCGTCGAGATCAACGCCACCCTCGGCAACGGCACGTCCACCGGCTCCGGCGTGATCATCACCAGCGACGGCGAGATCGTCACCAACAACCACGTCGTTGCGGGCGCCTCGTCGATCAAGGTGAGGACCAGCAAGGGCAAGACGTACACCGCGCAGGTCGTCGGCACCGACAGCTCCAAGGACCTCGCCCTGATCAAGCTGGAGGGCGCCTCCGGTCTGAAGGCGGCCGCCCTCGGCAACTCCGACGGGGTGCAGGTGGGCGACCAGGTCGTCGCGATCGGCTCCCCCGAGGGCCTGACGGGCACCGTCACCAGCGGCATCGTCTCCGCCGTGAACCGCGACGTGACCGTCCCGACCGACGAGAACCAGGGGCAGGGCCAGGGCGCCGGCCGGTGGCCGTTCCAGTTCGGCGGCCAGCAGTTCAACGGCGACACCGGCTCCTCCACCACCACGTACAAGGCGATCCAGACGGACGCGTCCCTCAACCCGGGCAACTCCGGCGGCGCGCTGATCGACGCGAACGGCAACATCGTCGGCATCAACTCCGCGATGTACTGGGCGACTTCGAGCTCTCAGTCGTCCGGCGCCGGCAGCGTGGGCCTCGGCTTCGCCATCCCGATCAACACCGTCAAGTCCGACCTGGCCAAGCTGCGCTCCGGCTCCCGGAGCTGAGCGGGCAAAACGGCCCGGGCGAGCGGCCCGGGCAAACGACAAGGAGTACGACATGATCAAGCACGTTCTGCACGAGGTGGCCGACGACGTGGCCGGCCCCGCCGACACCGCCCTGGCCGTGACAGAGGCGAAGGAACTCCACACCCCGGCAACGCGGGCGCCCGAGACGGCCGTCCCGGAACTGATGGGCCTGCGCACCTCCGCCGTACGCCACCACCGCCACAAGGTGCCGCTGAAGCGGCTGGCGGCAATGCGGGGATGAGCGGGCGGCGTGCTTCACCCGACAGCCCCGGAACATGCGAGGCTGAGAGCGTCCCACCCACGACCCACGCACCCTGAGGAACAGCGAGCGATGAGCCCCGCCGATGCTGACCGTGACCCCCAGCGCATCCTGATCGTCGACGACGAGCCCGCGGTGCGCGAGGCACTCCAGCGCAGCCTCGCCTTCGAGGGGTACGACACCGAGGTCGCCGTGGACGGCGCGGACGCGCTGGAGAAGGCGACCGCGTACAAGCCCGACCTGCTGGTCCTCGACATCCAGATGCCGCGCATGGACGGCCTCACCGCCGCCCGCCGGATCCGCGGCGCGGGCGACACCACGCCGATACTGATGCTGACGGCCCGCGACACAGTCGGCGACCGGGTCACCGGGCTCGACGCGGGCGCCGACGACTACCTGGTCAAGCCGTTCGAGCTGGACGAGCTGTTCGCCCGGATCCGCGCGCTGCTGCGGCGCCGCTCCTACGCGGCGGCCGTGGCGGGCGCGGCCGACGACAACGACGTCCTCACCTTCGCCGACCTGCGCATGGACCTCGCCACCCGCGAGGTCACGCGCGGCGGGAGGCCGGTGGAGCTGACCCGCACCGAGTTCACGCTGCTCGAGATGTTCATGGCCCACCCGCGCCAGGTGCTGACCCGCGAGCAGATCCTGAAGGCGGTGTGGGGCTTCGACTTCGAACCCTCGTCGAACTCCCTTGACGTGTACGTGATGTATCTGCGCCGCAAGACCGAGGCGGACGGCGAGCCGCGGCTCGTGCACACCGTGCGCGGGGTGGGGTACGTCCTGCGACAGGGCGGCGCCGAGTGAGGAAGGTGGTACGGCGAGTCCGCTCGCTGCCCATCCGCTCCCGGCTGGCGCTGCTGGTGGCGGCGGCGGTGGCCTTTGCGGTGGCGGCGGCTTCGGTGACGTGCTGGTTCATCGTGCAGGGAAAGCTGTACGACGAGATCGACCACCGGCTCGCGGGCACCAACTTCGCCAGGCAGCTGGACGCCGCCTCCGTGACGGCGCTCCGCGCTACCTGCCCCCAGGCGCCGGACCCCTCCGACAACGACATGCGGCAGACGTTCTTCTACCTGCAGCTCGTGACGGCGGAGGGCAGGGCCTGCGTGATCCCCCAGTCCGCGGGCGTCATCAAGGCCACGGCCACGGACAAGGATGCGGCCGCCGCCCCCGACCTCCGCATCCGCACCTTCCACAACACCACCGACAGAGAGGGCAACGACGTCCGCGTGGCGATCGTCGCCATCCCCGTGGAGCCCGGCCCCGGCGTCCAGGCCTACCCCGGTGTCGTACTCACCGTCGGCCTCTCCCTCAAGGACACCGAAAAGACCCTCAACGACCTGGCCCTGCTGCTCCTCCTCGTCTCCGGCATTGGAGTCGTCGGCGCCGGAGCCGCCGGTCTCGCCGTCGCCCGCGCCGGTCTCCGCCCCGTCGACAAGCTCACGGAAGCCGTCGAGCACGTGGCCCGCACCGAGGACCTGACCATCCGCATCCCTGTGGAGGACGACAGCGAGGACGAGATCGCGCGCCTGTCCCGCTCGTTCAACTCGATGACGTCGGCCCTGGCCAGCTCCCGCGACATGCAGCAGCAGCTCATCGCGGACGCCGGTCACGAGCTGCGTACGCCGCTGACGTCGTTGCGCACCAACATCGAACTCCTCACCCGCAGCGAGGAGACCGGCCGCCCGCTCCCGGAGGGGGACCGCAAGGCGCTGCTCGCGTCGGTGAAGGCGCAGATGACGGAACTGGCGTCGCTGATCGGCGACTTGCAGGAGCTGTCGCGTTCGGAGGGGCAACGGGGCGAGCGCGTCCAGGTGATCGCGTTCCACGACACCGTGGACGCGGCGCTGAGCCGGGCCCGGCTGCGCGGCCCGGAACTGACGATCACGGCGGACCTGGACCCCTGGTACGTACGGGCGGAGCCGTCGGCGCTGGAGCGCGCCATCGTCAACATCCTGGACAACGCAGTCAAGTTCAGCCCCGAGGGCGGCACGATCGAGGTCGTCCTCGACCGGGGCGGCCTGACCGTCCGCGACCACGGCCCCGGCATCCCCGCCAACGAACTCCCCCACGTCTTCGACCGCTTCTGGCGCTCCCCGAGCGCGCGGGCCCTGCCGGGCTCGGGCCTGGGCCTGTCCATCGTCGCCCGCACGATCCAGCAGGCCGGCGGCGAGGTGACCCTGGCCCCGGCCGAGGGCGGCGGCACGGTGGCGACGGTACGTCTGCCGGGTGCGCCGACGCCGCCGCCCGATGTGAGCGGCGCTTCCTGACGCTCAGCGGAAGCCGGCTCTCACGGGGCTTCAGGCGGGCCGCGCCACGGAGTCAGGCAGTCACCGACGCGCCCTCGAGCGCCTCGACGAACGCCGCCCACGCGGACGCGCCGACGACGAACGCCCGGCCGTCCGGGACCTTGCTGTCGCGGACGGGGACTATGCCGGGGTAGCCGTCGGCGACCTCGACGCAGTTGTTGTCTCCCCCGTCGCTGTAGCTCGACTTGCGCCAGGCGGCGGTGCTGAGGTCGGGGGTGTGTGTCATGATCTGTGCTCCTCCAGTACGTCCCTGATGAACGTCAGCGATTCCGACCGGGACAGCGCCAGATCCCGGAGCCGATCGTCGCATTCACGGTGTGGAGGTGCCCGTATGACGCCACAGCCCACGGCAGAGCACCCCGGTCCCCGGCACGCTGCGGCTGCTCCCCTTGACCACTCCCGAGGGCAAGCCCTGTTACCTGAGCACCGACAGCGCCCACAGCACGTTGTCGCTGCTCGCCGACGAGATCGAGGCCGCCCAGCTCCGCTGCGGCGAACAGGTGCCGGCCGGTGCCGGAGCCGTCCTGGCCGACGCCAAGGCGGGTGAGCACGCGGTGCGCTTCGCCCTCGTGCGGGCCGTGGAATCGCTCGCGGACGTGCTCCGTGTCGCGGTCAGCCGGGGCGAGCGCCTCTGAGCGCACGAGCCGCAGGCGCCGCCACGTGAGGTGAGAGGCCTGGCCTGGCCGATCGCCAGTTGGGGGCCCTCGTCTACGACCAGGATGCGGTCCGCGTCGGGGGCCGGGGTCGGGTCGTGGGTGATCAGGATGGTCGTGCGGCCGGTCGTCCGAGGTGATCGCGCCGTCGGCGGCCCGCTCGTCCTGGGAGAGGGGGTGTGCGGCTCAGGGCACGGGCGACGGCGCCCCCGTACCCTCGTACGCATGACCAGCGACGACACCGCACCGATCGCCCGCTCCATCGAGACCTGCTCCGCACTCTCCCCGGACCAGGCCGAAGCCGTGCTCGACCTCCTGGCGGAAGCCGCCCGCAACGACGGCCAGCAGGCGGTGTCCGAGCAGGGCCGGTTGCAACTGCGCGGCGGCGAGCGCGAGGGCGTGTCCCATCTGCTGCTGACCATGGGCGGCGAACTCGTCGGCTACGCGCAGCTGGAGGACACCGACCCGGTGGAGGCGCCCGCCGCCGAGCTGGTCGTCCACCCGGCGCACCGCGGGCGCGGGCACGGGCGGGCGCTCGGTTCGGCGCTGCTCGCCGCCTCCGGCAGGCGGCTGCGGGTGTGGGCGCACGGCGGGCACTCCGCCGCCCGGCACCTCGCGCAGGTCCTCGGGCTCACCCTCTTCCGTGAACTCCGCCAGATGCGGCGGCCGCTCACCGACTTCGACCTGCCCGAGCCGACGCTGCCCGAGGGGGTGACGGTACGGACCTTCGTCCCCGGCGAGGACGACGCCGCGTGGCTCGCCGTGAACGCGGAGGCGTTCGCGCACCATCCCGAGCAGGGCGCGCTCACCCAGCCGGACCTCGAGGACCGGAAGGCGGAGCCCTGGTTCGACCCGCGGGGCTTCTTCCTGGCCGAGCGCGAGGGCCGGCTGATCGGCTTCCACTGGACCAAGGTCCACGCGGAGGAGCGGCTCGGCGAGGTGTACGTCCTCGGCGTCCGCCCCGGCGCCCAGGGCGGCGGCCTCGGCAAGGCCCTGACGCTGATCGGCCTGCGGCATCTGGCGGCGCAGGGCCTGCCGACGGCGATGCTGTACGTCGACGCCGACAACAAGGCGGCGGTCTCCGTGTACGAGCGGCTGGGGTTCACCACGTACGAGACGGACCTGATGTACCGGACGGAGACGTGAGCGTCGCGCCGGCCTGAACGGCCTCGTCCTCGACTCCCCCGAAACTCCCCGAGCGCTACGAGCAGGGGGTGCCCCCGGACAGGCTGATCGATGCCGCCCGGAGCCGCAGGGGTTCCGGGGTGCACCTCGCCCACACGATCGCGACCAGGACCAGAATCGCCCTCCAACACCCTTGGGCCGCGGCCCAGTTCGGGTCGTCCGGCGTCGCAAGCAGGCTCCACCGGCTGCGGGCAGCAGCATCGCGGCAAGGGCCAGGGCGAGCAGCGTGACCGCCATGCCGGTGCCCGGACGGGGCTCGTCCCGGAAGCGCATCGCGGCCGCCGCAAGGGCCGGCGCGCCCCGGCGATCGCGGCCGCCTCCAGGGTGACCGCGCCGGCCGGGGGCCGTGCTCCCGCCGGTACGAGGAGCAGCACGGCCGTCCACCACGGCACCGCGACCCGGCGCGACGAGCGCCACCCGCAGCCCCGCCCGCACCGGCCGCCGCACCGGTACGGCGGCGGTGGTGTGCCGGGCGGGGTCGTCGAGCAGGAACGCCTGTGCGAGCCCGCCCACGAGCGCGGCCGGCCTCAGCAGCGTCGGGCCCTCGGCCGTGCTCGGGCGGGGCCCGGCAGCCGCGTCCTCCCGGCGATCAGCCCCAGCGCACCTGCTGCCCCGAGCACCCGCCACGGCAGGGAGCACCACACCGGCCGCAGCAGAGCGCCGACCACAGCCCGCGCGCCGCGCTCCGGCGCCGTACGCGGTGCCGGCTCCTTGCTCCGTGTACGCGCTGCCGGCTCCGTACGCGATGCCGACCCCCTACGCGGTGTACGCGCTGCCGGCTCCGTACGCGATGCCGACCCCCTACGCGATGCCGACCCCCTACGCGGTGTACGCGCTGCCGGCTCCGTAGTCCGTGTGCGATTCCGGCTCCTTGCGCCGTGCGCGCTGCCGGCTCCGTAGTCCGTGTACGCGATTCCGGCTCCTTGCGCCGTGCGCGCTGCCGGCTCCGTACGCCGTACCCTCACCCGCCTCACGATTCTCCACCGTCTCCTGCAGGACGGCCCGCAGCTCGGGGAGAGCCGGGTCAGGGCGCCCGCGAGGTCCCCGTGCTCCACCCCCGCGAGCACGCGCTCCTCCGCGGACGCACGGTGCTTCGACCAGGTCAGGCCCACTATCGCTGCCCGTCCCGGCCCTCGGCGTTCCCCGTCCCCGTCCGCGGCGCCGCCCCCGTCCCCGCACTCGGCGCCGCCCCCGTGAGCGCCCGCGGGCCGCCCCCCGCTATCCCGCACGTCATGTCTCCGTAACCATTGATTCAGACGGACTTGCGACGCTCGGCCAATGAAGCCCGCTGTGCCAGAGCCTTCGCCGCCCCCCGAGGGGGCCGCCGCCGTGCTCCCGCCCGCGCTTTCCGATGCACCCATTCGGCTCCATGCGCGGAAGAATGGGTTTATGAGCCAGCCAGAGACCCAGGCCCAGGTCCAGCACGCGCAGCCCTCCGTGGGCTCCATAGCCGCCCACCGGCCGCGCACCGTGGCGGCGGCGGGCTCCGATCTGGCACCCGACATCGATGCCGACCTCGACGCGTACGAGGAGTCGCAGGTTGACGGGGTACAGCTGCCGCAGGGTCGGTTCCTCGACCGGGAGCGCAGCTGGCTCGCGTTCAACGAGCGTGTCCTCGAACTCGCCGAGGACCCGAACACGCCCCTGCTCGAGCGGGCGAACTTCCTCGCGATCTTCGCCAGCAACCTGGACGAGTACTTCATGGTCCGGGTGGCCGGTCTGAAACGCCGTATCGCCACCGGGGTCGCCACCCGGTCCGCCTCAGGGCTGCAGCCGACCCAGGTACTGGAGATGATCTGGGCCCGCTCCCGCGAGCTGATGGCCCGGCACGCCGCCTGCTTCCACGAGGACGTCGCCCCCGCCCTCGCGAAGGAGGGCATCCACCTGGTCCGCTGGAGCGAGCTCACGGAGAAGGAGCAGGCCCGCCTGTTCACGCTCTTCCGGCAGCAGATCTTCCCGGTGCTGACCCCGCTGGCGGTCGACCCGGCGCACCCCTTCCCGTACATCTCCGGCCTGTCCCTGAACCTGGCCGTGGTCGTACGGAACCCGGTCACCGGCCACAGCCACTTCGCGCGCGTCAAGGTGCCGCCGCTGCTGTCCCGCTTCCTGGAGAGCTCCCCGGGGCGGTACGTCCCCCTCGAGGACGTCATCGCCGCGCACCTGGAGGAGCTGTTCCCGGGCATGGAGGTCCTGGAGCACCACACCTTCCGGGTCACCCGCAACGAGGACCTGGAGGTCGAGGAGGACGACGCCGAGAACCTGCTCCAGGCCCTGGAGAAGGAGCTCATGCGGCGCCGCTTCGGGCCGCCGGTGCGCCTGGAGGTCGAGGAGTCCATCGACCGCGAGGTCCTGGATCTGCTCATACGGGAGCTGAAGATCAGCGAGGCCGAGGTGTACCCGCTGCCGGGTCCCCTGGACCTCACCGGCCTCTTCCGCATCCACAGCCTCGACCGGCCGGAGCTGAAGTACCCGAAGTTCGTCGCCGGCACCCACCGCGACCTCGCCGAGGTCGAGTCGGCGTCCCCGCCGGACGTCTTCGCCGTGCTGCGCCGACGGGACGTGCTGCTGCACCACCCGTACGACTCGTTCTCGACCTCCGTCCAGGCCTTCCTGGAGCAGGCGGCCGCCGACCCGGACGTGCTCGCCATCAAGCAGACCCTGTACCGGACCTCCGGCGACTCTCCCATAGTCGACGCGCTCATCGACGCGGCCGAGTCCGGCAAGCAGGTCCTCGTCCTGGTCGAGATCAAGGCCCGCTTCGACGAGCACGCCAACATCAAGTGGGCGCGCAAGCTGGAGGAGGCCGGCTGCCACGTCGTGTACGGCCTCGTCGGCCTGAAGACCCATTGCAAGCTGTCGCTGGTGGTGCGCCAGGAGGGCGACACCCTGCGGCGCTACAGCCACGTCGGCACCGGCAACTACCACCCGAAGACGGCCCGCCTGTACGAGGACCTCGGCCTGCTGACCGCCGACCCGCAGGTCGGCGCGGACCTGTCCGACCTGTTCAACCGGCTCTCGGGCTATTCGCGCCGCGAGACCTACCGCCGGCTGCTGGTCGCCCCCAAGTCCCTGCGGGACGGCCTCATCTCGCGGATCAACAAAGAGGTCCAGAACCACCGTGCCGGGCGTCCCGCCATCATCCGCATCAAGGTCAACTCGATGGTCGACGAGGCGATCATCGACGCGCTCTACCGCGCGTCCCAGGCAGGAGTACCGGTTGACGTCTGGGTGCGCGGCATCTGCGCACTGCGGCCCGGCGTCACCGGGCTGTCCGAGAACATTCGCGTACGGTCCATCCTCGGCCGCTTCCTCGAACACTCCCGGGTCTTCGTCTTCGGCAACGGCGGCGAGCCCGAGGTGTGGATCGGCAGCGCCGACATGATGCACCGCAACCTCGACCGCCGTATCGAGACCCTGGTCCGGGTGGTCGACCCGACCCACCGGGCCTACCTCAACCGACTCCTCGAAACCGGCATGTCCGACAGCACCGCTTCCTGGCACCTCGGGCCGGACGGCGAGTGGACCCGGCACGCGACCGACGCGGACGGCCAACCCCTGCGCAACATCCAGGAGATGCTCATAGACGCCCGGAGGCGCCGGCGTGGCACAGCAACACCTTGACCCGACGGACGAGCCCACGGCCGGGCCCTCCTCCAAGCTCTCGGCTGCTCCCCCACTCTCGGCTTCGCTCGAGCGGGGGGACCCCCATGAGCAGGGAGGTGTCCCCACCGCCGACGCCCTCGCGGTCTATCTGCGGGCCCAGGCCACGGAGTTCCTCCGGGCGCTGCGCCTGCACCGGGAGACCGGCGGCACGGCGAGCGGCTCGGCGGAGTCCGTCGACGCGGCGCGCGCCCTGCGCCGCTCGGCCCGCCGCATCAGCGGCAGCCTGCACACCTTCCGCCCCCTGCTGGAGGAGACCTGGTCGGAGGAGATGCGGCCGGAACTGGCCTGGCTGTCGGGGACGTTGGCGCGTGAGCACGCCTACCAGGCCCGCCTGGACCGCCTGCTGCTGGCGCTGCACAGGCTGTCGGGCTCGTCAGCGCTGCCCGCCCAACCGGCGGGCGCGGCGAGCGCAGCCGGCGTAGCCGTGGCAGGCGGTGCCGACGCGGGATCGGGCAGTCGTGCCGCCGGGGCGGCACGGGTGGCCGCCGGGGGAACCCCCTTCTCGAAGAGCTCGGGGGAGGCACCCGGCAATGCCGGTCCCCCGACCCGCCCGGCCACACCGGACCGCGGCAACCTGACAGTGGGCGCGGCTAAAGCAGGCGCTCTGCTCGAACGCCAGCTGACGCTGGCCCGGACCCGAGCCCACTCCGCCGCCCTCCAGGCCCTCGGATCCAGCCGCTTCCACGCGGTCGCCGACAAGGTCGCCGTCCTGGCCAGCGAGGTCCCCCTGGCCCCCACCGCGGCCACCGCCGACCTCCGCCCGCTCGCCGCGGCAGCGGAGGAGCGACTGATGGACGCGGTCGCCGCGCTGCCCCTGGTCACCGCGGGCAGCCCGTACAACGCGGAGGCGCTGATCCACGGCCTGTCCCCGGACCCGTCCCCGCACCCGCAGGACGCGCCCTGGCACCAGGTCCGCCTGCTGCTGCGCCTGCACCGGTACGCCCGCGAGGTCCTTTACGGCGGCAACGCGCCCGTCGACGTAAGGCTGCTGGCAGCCGGCCAGGCCCTCAACCGGCACCGCGACGCCTCCGAGGCGGCGGCGGCCGCGGCCGCGGCGGCCCGTACGCCGCGCATCGCCCCGGCGACGGCGTACGCGCTCGGCGTGCTCCACGCCGACCAGCGGCACGAGGTGGAGGCGGCCAGGTTCGCCTTCCAGCAGTCGTGGCAGAAGCAGACGGTCAGGGCTCCCTGAGGAGGCGGTGAGCACCCGGTGACTGAGACGAAGGACACCACGGTCCAGGCGGCCGGCTGCCTCCTGTGGCGCCGCTCGCCCGTGGACGGCGCACTCGAACTCTGCCTCGTTCACAGGCCGAAATATGACGACTGGTCATGGCCCAAGGGCAAGCTCAAGCGCGGCGAGGACCCGCTCGCGGGCGCCCTGCGCGAGGTCGAGGAGGAGACGGGGTACACCGCCGTGCCCGGCGCCGAGCTGCGCACCCTCCACTACATGGCGAACGGCCGCCCCAAACAGGTCCGGTACTGGGCGGCCGAGGCCACCGGGGGCCACTTCACGCCGGGCGACGAGGTGGACCGCATCCTGTGGCTGTCGCCCGCGGCCGCCCGCAACCGCCTGACCCAGCCCCGCGACCGGGAGCTGGTCGACGACCTGCTGACGGCCCTGCGGCACGCCTGACGCCTGACCGGGCGGATCCCCGTCAGGCGTGTGGCGCGTGCCCCTGCGCGTCCGCGCGCGCCAGGCTGCGCGCCCGGCGGGCGGGGCCGCGCCAGCCGCAGGTGCAGCGGGCCGCGCAGAAGCGGCCCTGTTCGACCGTCGTCGTGCGGTGTTCCTGCTCTTCCCCGGCAGGGCCGAGCCCCTCGTGCTGCGCCACGCCGACAACGTTACCCACGCCGGGTGAATGGCTCGTGCCCGCACCCTGTGGCCCCGCACCGGCGCGTGACGGGGTCACCTACTCGTCGTTAACCGGAACGACAGGGGGCCCGTGACGGACGTAGCGGCTGGGGGTAGGCAGGCGATGGCGGAGCGGCAGCAGATGGGGGTCCCCCCTGCTCGAGCGAAGTCGAGGGCTCGGCGGAGGGCGGGCGGGACGGTCCTCGCGGCGGGGCTCATGGTCTGTGCGTGCGCCACGGGGTGCTCCGGCAGCGGCGCCGCCGCAGAGGACGCGCGCGCCGCTGCCGATCCGGTGCGGACCCTGCGCAACGCCGCCGACACGCTGCTGGACGCGGGCAGTTCCGAGGCCCGGACGTCGATGGAGATGGCCACCGGCGGCACGCGCGTGACGATCCGCGGCGAAGGCGTCTACGACTTCCGCAGACAACTCGGGCGGCTGACGGTGATCCTGCCGCAGGACCCGGCGGGGGCCGCCGAGCACCGGCCGATCACCGAACTCCTCACGCCGGGCGCCCTGTTCATGAAGAACCGGGGCGCGGGTGTGCCGGCCGACAAGTGGGTTCGGGTCGACACCGCCACACTCTCCGACGGCAACCTCGTCACCGGCGGCGCCACCGACCCGTTCGCCGCCGCGGAGGTGCTGCGCGGGACGCGCACGGCGACGTACGTGGGGAAGACCGAGGTGGCGGGGGTCGCGGTGCGGCACTACCGTGGCACCGCCGATCTCGACCTGGCGGCCAAGAGCGCCTCCGCGGCCGACGAGGCGGCACTGAAGGCGGCGGCGAAAGGGTTCGCCACGGCCGAGGTTCCGTTCGACGCCTACCTCGACGACCAGGGGCGCATCCGCAAGATCCGGCACCGGTTCAGCTTCGTCAACGGGCAGCACAGGGGCACCGTGGCGGTCTTCTCGACGACGCTGCTGTACGGCTTCGGGACCCCCGTGACCGTAGGGCTGCCGCGGTCACAGGACATCTACGCCGGGAAGATCGCCGAGAAATGAGCCGAGAAATGAGGCGCGAACTAGCCCGTCCGTGCCATGCGCGGCGTGTCGGCCGCTCCCTACCCTAGGGAGTCGGTAACGGCAGAGACGAGGTGATGCGCGTGGCTCCGGTCGGCGGTACGGCAGTTCAGGACCACGTGGCCCTCGCCGAGATCGAGCTGTGCGGAGAGCTGATCATCGCGGCCTCGGCGGCCGAGGAGCGGCTCAGTATGGAAAGCATCGACGAGGTGCTGAAGGTGGCCGAAGAGCGCGGGGACGCCTCCCGCGACTGAACCGGGCGCTCGACGGGCGGGCGGGCCGCCCTGCCGTCAGGTGCGCAGCAGCCGCCCGATCGCTTTTGTGGCCTCCTCCACCTTCGCGTCGATCTCGGAGCCGCCCTTGAGGGCCGCGTCGGCGACGCAGTGGCGCAGGTGTTCCTCCAGCAGCTGCAGGGCGAAGGACTGCAGGGCCTTGGTGGAGGCGGACACCTGGGTGAGTATGTCGATGCAGTAGACGTCCTCGTCGACCATCCGCTGCAGCCCCCGGATCTGCCCCTCGATCCGGCGCAGCCGCTTGAGATGCTCGTTCTTCTGCTTGTGGTATCCGTGGATGCCGCGGTCGTGGTCCGTCACCACGGCCCCAGTGCCCTCGGAGGGCGCCGCCGCGCCGGCCTCGGTGGTCGTCATCGCGGCCTCCATCTCAGGACGAGCTCATACCCCTAGAGGGTATATCGTAGCGAACTTTGCTGGGTATAGGGCCTGTGGCCAACGCCGAGCACGGAGGCCGGACCGGCCCCCGGTACATCCCCCGTGCGGAGCACTCTGCCCGATGGGCGACACTGGGGGACGGCCCCTTAGCCGTGGCCGGATGATGCGCTTAGCATCAGCCTGACCGAAACCGAAGCACCCCGAGGACCCCACGTGCGCTTTCGTCTGACCCCCAGGGAGACGAGCTTCTACGACATGTTCGCCGCATCCGCGGACAACATCGTCACCGGCTCGAAACTCCTGATGGAACTGCTCGGGGCGGACGCTTCCGCCCGGGCCGAGATCGCAGAGCGTATGCGGGCAGCGGAACACGCAGGTGACGACGCCACGCACGCGATCTTCCACCAGCTGAACTCCTCGTTCATCACGCCCTTCGACCGCGAGGACATCTACTCCCTCGCGTCGTCCCTCGATGACATCATGGACTTCATGGAGGAGGCCGTCGACCTGGTCGTCCTCTACAACGTCGAGGAACTGCCCAAGGGCGTCGAGCAGCAGATCGAGGTCCTGGCACGGGCGGCCGAGCTGACGGCCGAGGCGATGCCGCACCTGCGCACCATGGACAACCTCACCGAGTACTGGATCGAGGTGAACCGCCTGGAGAACCAGGCGGACCAGATCCACCGCAAGCTGCTGGCGCACCTGTTCAACGGCAAGTACGACGCGATCGAGGTCCTGAAGCTCAAGCAGATCGTGGACGTGCTGGAGGAGGCGGCGGACGCCTTCGAGCACGTGGCGAACACCGTGGAGACCATCGCGGTCAAGGAGTCCTGAGCCGTCCATGGACACCTTCGCTCTGATCGTGACCATCCTGGTCGCGCTCTTCTTCGCGTACACGAACGGCTTCCACGACTCCGCGAACGCGATCGCGACGTCGGTGTCGACGCGCGCGCTGACACCGCGGGCGGCGCTGGCGATGGCGGCGGTGATGAACCTCGCCGGTGCGTTCCTGGGCAGCGGGGTGGCGAAGACGGTCAGTGAGGGCCTGATTCAGACACCCCAGGGCGGCAAGGGGATGGGCATCCTCTTCGCCGCGCTGGCCGGTGCCATCTGCTGGAACCTGGTCACCTGGTACTTCGGCCTGCCGTCGTCCTCGTCGCACGCGCTGTTCGGCGGCCTGGTCGGCGCGGCACTGGCGGGCGGTACGGCGGTGTACTGGTCCGGGGTGCTGGACAAGATCGTCACTCCGATGTTCCTGTCGCCGGTGGTGGGCCTCATCGTCGGCTATCTGGTGATGACGGCGATCATGTGGATCTTCCGCCGGGCCAATCCGCACAAGGCGAAGCGGGGCTTCCGTATAGCGCAGACGGTGTCCGCGGCGGCCATGGCGCTCGGGCACGGCCTCCAGGACGCGCAGAAGACGATGGGCGTCGTGGTGATGGCCCTGGTCATCGGGGACGTCCAGAAGTACGGGGATCCGATCCCGGTGTGGGTGAAGATCATCTCCGCGTTGATGCTGTCGCTCGGGACGTACGCCGGCGGTTGGCGCATCATGCGCACGCTGGGCCGCAAGATCATCGAGCTCGATCCGCCGCAGGGGTTCGCCGCGGAGACGACCGGTGCGTCGATCATGTTCGTCACGGCGTTCCTGTTCAAGGCGCCGATCTCGACCACCCACGTGATCACCTCGGCGATCATGGGCGTCGGCGCGACGAAGCGCGTGAACGCCGTCCGCTGGGGCGTCGCCAAGAACATCGTCCTCGGCTGGTTCATCACGATGCCGGCGGCGGCGATCGTGGCGGCCTTCGCCTTCTGGCTGATCCACCTGGCCTTCCTGTAACTAACCCCCAGCCTTCCCGTGGCCCCCACCACACCTCCGGGGGCGCGTCGCCCGGGCGCCGTTCGAGATGCGGTCGTCGGAGGCGTGACAAGACTGGAGCTATGACTGCCAAAGCACTCCTCGAAGGCGGGCCGGAGGATCTCGCGGGCACCTTTGTGCCGATCGTTCCTCCGGGGCAAGAGCTCAAGATTCCGCACCGCGGGGGATACGAGCACTACAAGGTCACCTCGCGTCACGAGGACAGCAAGGAGGGACGGGCCACCGTCTACCGATGGTGGGAGCGGACCGAAGTCGCCGAGTGAGCAGAGCAGCGGGCCCGCCCCCGGGAGCAGGGGCGGGCCCTTTTTGCGTCCTCGCGGTGGCACCGCCATGCAGCACCGCGAGGGGTTCTCGGTGGGGGCGTCGGATCAGCCGAAGCGGCCCGAGATGTAGTCCTCCGTCGCCTGGACGGACGGGTTGGAGAAGATCCGCTCGGTGTCGTCGATCTCGACCAGACGCCCCGGCTGACCCACCGCCGCGAGATTGAAGAACGCCGTACGGTCGGAGACGCGCGCCGCCTGCTGCATGTTGTGCGTCACGATGACGATCGTGAAGCGTTCCTTCAGCTCACCGATCAGGTCCTCGATCGCGAGGGTGGAGATCGGGTCCAGGGCCGAGCACGGCTCGTCCATCAGCAGCACCTTCGGCTCCACCGCGATCGCACGGGCGATGCACAGGCGCTGCTGCTGACCGCCGGACAGGCCGGAGCCCGGTTTGTTCAGGCGGTCCTTCACCTCGTTCCAGAGGTTCGCGCCCCTGAGCGACTTCTCGACGACGTCGTTCAGCTCGCTCTTCTTGTAGTTGCCGTTCAGCCGCAGCCCCGCCGCCACGTTGTCGAAGATCGACATCGTGGGGAAGGGGTTGGGCCGCTGGAAGACCATGCCCACCTCACGCCGGACGGACACCGGGTCGACCCCGGTGCCGTAGAGGTCCTCGTCGTCCAGGAGCACCTTGCCCTCGACCCGGCCGCCCGGGGTGACCTCGTGCATGCGGTTGAGCGTGCGCAGGAACGTCGACTTGCCGCAGCCGGACGGGCCGATGAACGCCGTCACCGAGCGCGGCTCGATCGTCATCGAGATGTCCTCGATCGCCTTGTGGGTGCCGTAGTAGGCGGTGAGCCCGCTTACGTCGATTCGCTTGGCCATGACTACTTCTTCACTTCCAGTCTCAGTCGCTGATGGCCGCCTCAGCGACCGGTCTTCGGGGCCTTCCAGCGGGCGATGCCGCGAGCCACCAGGTTGAGGATCATCACGAAGGCGATGAGGGTGAGGGCCGCCGCCCAGGCACGGTCGTAGGCCGCGCCGGAGCCCGCGCTGTTCGCGTACTGCTGGTAGATGAACAGCGGCAGCGAGGCCTGCGGGTCCTTGAAGGGGTTGGTGTTGATGAAGTTGGTACCCCAGACCAGCAGCAGGACGGGAGCGGTCTCACCGGTGATGCGTGCGATGGCGAGCATCACGCCCGTGGCGATGCCGCCGATGGAGGTCGGCAGGACCACCTTGAGGATGGTGCGCCACTTCGGGACGCCCAGCGCGAGGGAGGCCTCGCGCAGCTCGTTCGGGACGAGCTTGAGCATCTCCTCGGTGGAGCGGACCACCACGGGCATCATCAGGATCGACAGGGCGAGCGAACCGGCGAAGCCGGAGTAGCCCATCTTGAGGATCAGGATCCAGAAGCTGAGGACGAAGAGGCCGGCGACGATCGACGGGATGCCCGTCATGACGTCGACGAAGAAGGTGACGGCCTTGGCGAGCCTGCCGCGCCCGTACTCGACCAGGTAGATCGCGGTGAGCACACCGATCGGCACGGCGATCAGGGTCGCAAGGCCGACCTGCTCCAGCGTGCCCAGGAGGGCGTGGTAGATGCCGCCGCCCGGTTCAGTGTCCGCGACGCCGGCCATGGAGTGGGTCAGGAAGTAGCCGTTGAAAACCTTCACACCGCGCTTGACGGTGGCCCAGATCAGGGAGGTCAGCGGGACGACGGCGATGAGGAAGCAGACCCAGACGAGGCTGGTCGCGATGCGGTCCTTGGCCTGCCTGCGGCCCTCGACGCGGGCCGCGATGACGTAGGTGCCGAGGACGGCGAGGATCGCGGCGATCAGGCCCCACTGCACCTTGCTGTGCAGGCCCGCGCCCAGGCCGATGCCCGCGGCGACGGCGACGGAGCCCGCGACGACCGCCAACGGGAACCACTTCGGGAGTCTGGCGCCGCGCAGCGAGCTGGGGCGCTTGTCGGTGACGGCTGGCGTGGTCATGCGTTGGCCCCCGAGTACTCCTTGCGGCGGTTGATGATCATGCGGGCCGCGCCGTTGACGAGCAGGGTGATCACGAACAGGACGAGACCGGAGGCGATCAGCGCGTCCTGTCCGAACTCGGTGGCCTCGTTGAACTTGCTCGCGATGTTCTGGGCGAAGGTGCCGCCGCCCGGATCGAGCAGGCTGGCCTGGATGTCGAAGGTCGGGGAGAGGACCGTGGCGACGGCCATCGTCTCCCCGAGGGCGCGGCCGAGACCGAGCATCGAGGCGGAGATCACGCCGGAGCGGCCGAAGGGCAGCACCGACATGCGGATGACCTCCCAGCGCGTGGCGCCGAGGGCCAGGGCCGCCTCCTCGTGCATCCGCGGGACCTGGCGGAAGACCTCGCGGCTCACGTTCGTGATGATCGGCAGGATCATGATCGCGAGCAGGATGCCGACGGTGAGCAGCGAGCGCGCGGCACCGCCCTGCCAGGAGAAGATGCCGGTCCAGCCGAGGTAGCCGTCCAGCCAGCCGTACAGGCCGTTCAGGTGCGGCACCAGGACGAGGGCGCCCCACAGGCCGTAGACGATGGACGGCACGGCGGCCAGCAGGTCGATCACGTACGCGATGAGGCCGCTGAGCCTGCGCGGGGCGTAGTGCGTGAGGAACAGCGCGATGCCGACCGCGATCGGAACGGCGATGGCCATGGCGACGATCGAGGAGACGATCGTGCCGAAGGCCAGCACGGCGATGCCGAAGACGGGCGGGAGGGTGCCGGTGTTCCACTCGAAGGTGGTGAGGAAGTTGCCGTGGTCCTTGCTGATGGCGAGGGAAGCACGGTAGGTGAGGAAGACCGCGATCGCGGCCATGATCACCAACAGCACGATGCCCGACCCACGGGAGAGACCGAGGAAGATCCGGTCTCCGGGCCGGGTGGCGCCACGGGCCGCGCGCTGCTGCTCGGCCGTGGGCTGGGGAGTGGGGGGAGGTGCGTCGGTATTCTGCGTCGATATGTCCATCGGGTTCTCCGGTCTGCGGGGCCGTACTGCGCGTACGGCTCCTGGCGGCGGTGCACCGGACGGTGCGGCCCGGCCCCGATCAGGAGGGGACCGGGCCGCACACTCAGGTCAGCTCAGGCCCGCGATGGTGGTGCGGACCTTGGAGATGATCTCGGCGGGGATCGGGGCGTAGGAGGCGCTGGCCAGCAGCTTCTGACCGTCCTCGGACGCCGTGTAGGTCAGGAAGGACTTGACGGCCGGCAGGGTGGCGGCCTTGTTGCCCTTGTCACAGACGATCTCGTAGGTGACCAGGGTGAGCGGGTAGGCGCCCTCCTCGGTCGGCTGGTAGTTCAGCTTCAGCGCCAGGTCCTTGCCGGTGCCGACGACCTTGGCGGTCGAGATGGCCTTGGTGGCGTTCTCGACGGTGGCCTTGGCCGGGGTGGAGGCGCCGGTCTTCAGGTCGACGGTCTTGATACCGTCGGAGGCGTAGGAGAGCTCGAAGTAGGAGATCGCACCCGAGGTCTGCTTCACCTGCTGGGCCAGGCCCGAGGAGCCCTGCGCGGACTGGCCGCCCTTGGCCTGCCAGGCCTTGCCGCCCGAGTACGGCCAGTCGCTCTTGGCCGTGGCGATCAGGTACTTGGTGAAGTTGTCCGTGGTGCCGGACTCGTCGGAGCGGTGGAACGCCTGGATCTTGAGGTCGGGCAGCTTGGCCTTCGGGTTCAGCTTCGCGATCGCCGGGTCGTTCCACTTGTTGATCTTGCCGTTGAAGATCTTGGCAAGGGTGGCGGGGTCGAGGGTCAGGCTGTCCACGCCCGGCACGTTGAAGCCGATCGCGATCGGGCCGCCGACCATGGGCAGGTCGATGGCCTTGCCGCCGCCGGTGCAGACCTTGCTGGACTGGGAGATCTCCTCCGGCTTCAGCGCGGAGTCCGAACCGGCGAACGCGGTCTGGCCCTGCAGGAACGCGGTGACGCCCGCACCCGAGCCGGTCGGGTTGTAGTTGATCTGTACGCCCTTGCAGGACTGCGTGTACTGCTTGACCCAGGCGTCGACGGCGTTCTTCTGTGCCGACGAACCGGACGCCTGGAGCTGACCCTTGGCGTTGTCACACTTGACGGAGCCCGGGGCGGCAGCGGCGGACGAGCTGCCTGCGTTGCTGCCGCCGTTGTTGTTGTCCGAGCCGCACGCCGTGAGGGCCAGGGCGCCGGAGACGGCGAGAGCGCCGAGAGCGAGAGCCCGCCGGTTCTTGCGCTGAAGCTTCACTTGAGGGTTTTCCTTCCAGGAGCCGCCGTCCTGATCGGCGGCGTGCGAAGTGTGGGCGATGCGGAGGCGCCGACATGCAAATCCGCACCGGGTACGGCCGAAATTAGGCAGAACAGGTGAAGCCGCCGATGGCCGGAAGTGAACGGAGGGTGAACCCCTGCCGTCGGTGCGGTGAGGTCACGGAATGCTTACGGGGAGAGCACGTGGAGGTTCCGACGTTTGGGTTATGGTGCCCGGAATCACAGTCTCCGCCGTACGGTCTTTCGAATCCATGGAACCCCACCCAGCCCGGACGCCGTACAGACTTTCGACCCCCTGGCAACGCTCGGCCCCTGGCGGACTTTCGGCCTCCTGGAACCCCCGGGGCCGGGCGAACGTCTCGATCCACGGGAGCCGACAGGAGGCGCAGACATGGAACGGCGTGCGTTCATCGGGGGCGGCGCGGCCGCGATCGCGGCGGTCACCACGACCGCGTGCAGCGGCGGCAAGGACGGGTCGTCGGCCGGGGCGGCCCGTGGCGCTGCCACGGCCACGTCGTCCGGTACGGCGCTGAAGACCACCGGCGCCGCGGCCGCCGCGAACTGGGCCGCGCTCGCCCGCGACCTGGACGGCGCCCTGGCCCGTCCCGGCGACGCCTCCTGGGCGACGGCCCGGCAGTTGTACAACACTCGCTTCGACACACTCAAGCCTGCGGCCGTCGCGTACGTTGCGCACGCGGACGACATCCGTACGGCCTTGGCGTACGCCCGTGCCCACAACATCCGCGTGGCCATCCGCAACGGCGGCCACTCGTACGCGGGTTGGTCGTCGGGGGACGGCCGGCTGATCGTCGACGTGTCCAAGCTGAACCGCATCCGGGCGAGCGGCGGCTCGGCGGTGGTCGGTGCCGGGGCCAAGCTGATCGACGTCTACCGCGCGCTCGCCGCGAAGGGCGTGACGATACCGGCGGGTTCGTGCCCGACTGTGGGCGTCTCCGGCCTGGTGCTGGGCGGCGGCCACGGCGTGGTGTCCCGGGCGTACGGCCTGACCTGCGACAGCCTGACCCAGGCGACGCTGATCACGGCGGACGGCAAGCAGCTGACCGCCAACGCGAGGGAGAACAAGGACCTCTTCTGGGCGCTGCGCGGCGCGGGCAACGGCAACTTCGGCGTCGTGACCGAGCTGCAGTTCAGGACCCACCCGGCGCCCCAGGCCGTGTCGGCGTACCTGACCTGGCCTTGGGCGAAGGCGGCCGCGGTGGTGAAGGCGTGGCAGGAGTGGGGTCCCGGCCAGCCGGACGAGATCTGGTCGTCCCTGCACCTGGCGAGCGCTGCGGGCGGCACGCCGACGGTGTCCGTGGCCGCGTTCTCGCTGAGCACCTACGGCGAACTCCAGAACGCGGTGGACCGCCTGGCCGCCAAGGTCGGCGCCCCCGCGAGCAGCGTCTCGCTCAGACGCCACTCGTACGAACAGGCCATGGAATCCTACGCGGGCTGCTCGTCCTTCCCCGCGGACGCGCAGTGCCACCTGCCGGGCTCGACTCCCGGCCGCTCCCCGCAGGGCGCGCTCGGCCGTGAGACGTACGCGGCACGGTCGGACTTCTTCGACCGCTCGATATCCGTGGCCGGCATCCAGACGCTGCTGGCGCAGACGCGGTCGGTGCGGGGCGGCTCGGGCAGCATCGCGCTCACCGCGCTCGGCGGAGCGGTCAACCGCGTCTCCCCGACGGCGACGGCCTTCGTCCACCGCCGCTCCCGCATGCTGGCCCAGTACATCGTCTCCTGGCGCCCCGGCACGAGCGGCTCGACGGCCCAGTCCTGGCTGACGTCGGCCCACCAGGCCATGAAGCCGTACGCCTCCGGCGCGGCCTACCAGAACTACACCGACCCGACGCTCACCGACTGGCGCAGGGCGTACTACGGGGATGCGGCCCCACGCCTGGCCAAGCTGAAGCAGCAGTACGACCCGGAGCGGTTCTTCTCGTTCCCGCAGGGGTTGTAGGGGGCCTGGGTCCTGGTGGAGTCACGCAGGGCTGCGTGACTCCCTACGCCGCCAGGTCCCGCTCCTCCGCCGACGCCCGCTCCTCACCCCGGGCCCCGGAGAACACCGCGTCCCGGCCCACGCCCGAGCGCCTGCGCGCGCGGATCAGCCGGCCGCCCCACGACGCCCCCTCCACCGCCTTCATGACCGGCGTCAGCAGGGCCATCGCCGGCGGGGACAGCAGCAGGGCGACCGCCGTGCCGAGGGCGAAGCCGCCGATCACGTCCGTGGGGTAGTGCACGCCCATGTACACCCGGCAGAACCCCTCGAGCAGCGCCAGCCCTATCCCCACCAGCCCGAACTTCCGGTTCGCTACGAACAACCCGACGCCCATCGCCATGGTGATCGTCGCGTGGTCGCTCACGAAGGAGTAGTCGGTCTTGCCGGAGACCAGGACGTCCAGGCCCTGATGGTCGAGGAAGGGCCGGGGCCGCTCCACGAACCCCCGTATCGGCACGTTCACCAGCACCGCGATCCCGGCCGCCAGCGGCGCCCACACCAGCGCGGCGACGGACGACGCCGCGTCCTCACCGCCCCGGCGCCGCACGGACCACCAGCACCACAGCACCAGCAGCCCCATGGCGAGCAGCAGCCCGTACTCACCCACGTACTCCATGGCCCGGTCGAACCAGTGCGGCGCGTCCTTGGCCAGGCCATTGATGTCGTAGAGCAGGTCGACGTCGGGGTTCGACCCGGATGCGGCGAGTCCAGCCATCGTGCTGCGGCCCCTTCGTCGTGTTCTGCCGGGCGCACCCTGTGTGCGCCGCTCCTGCCCACCCCCGTGGTTGTAGATCCGCTTCCGCTGCACGCGCGTGCGACACGCGCTCCGTCCGACGTCCGCTTGGCTACGTCAACAGGAACGCACGGCCCCGATTGATACGTTCCACACTCCACCGAATGATCACGCAGACGTTATCGAAGAGAGACTCATCGCCGCAGCTCAGGGGGTGGGTTCACACTCGGTTCACACCGAGGTGGGGAGCGCTTTCGCGCCATCTTCGGTGACCCGGGTGGCCCCGAAGTAGTCCGGCGTGTCGATCGGGTCGAACCGGATCACGGCCCCCGGCCGCGGCGCGTCGATCATGTATCCGCCGCCGACGTAGATGCCCACGTGCCGGATGGCCCGGGAGTTGGTCAGGTCGTCCGAGAAGAACACCAGGTCGCCCGGCAGCAGCTCGTCCCGCTTGGGGTGCGGCCCCGCGTTGTACTGGTCGTTGGCGACCCGCGGCAGGGTGATGCCCACCCTCTCGTAGGCGGCCTTGGTGAGTCCCGAACAGTCGAACCGTCCGCCCTGGTCGGCGGTCCCGTTCCCACCCCACAGATAGGGCGTGCCGAGCTTGCTCTGGGCGTAGGAGATGGCCCCGGCGGCCTGCTTCGACGGGTCGACGCGGGTGACGGGCGCCGCGAAGCTCTTCGACAGCGTGCGGATCGTCCTGACGTAGTTCTGCGTCTCCCGGATCGCGGGCACCCCGCGCGCCCTTATGACGCGGTACGCGCCCGCGTTGTAGGCGGCGAGCATGTTGTCCGTGGTGTCGCCGGGCACGTCCTTGACGTACTTCGCGAGCTCGCAGTCGTACGCCGCGGCCGAGGGAATCGCGTCATTCGGGTCCCAAATGTCGCGCTTGCCGTCGCCGTTGCCGTCGATACCGTGCGTGGCCCAGGTGCTGGGGATGAACTGGGCGATGCCCCGCGCGTCGGCGGGGCTGACGACGTTCGGATCCCACCCGCTCTCCTGGTACAGCTGGGCGGCGAGCAGCGCGGGGTTGAGGGCGGGGCACAGATTGCCCCACTTCTGCACGAGCGCCTTGTAGGCGCTGGGCACGGCGCCCTTGGCGAGCCCGACGCTCCCCCCTGCGACCCCGTTGACGAGGTTCCCCGCGATGACGTACACCCCGATGACGAGCAGCATGACGAAGCTCAGGCCCAGCCCGACCGCGACACCACCGGCCACCCAAACTTTTCGCACGGCTCAACCCTCCCCCATCCGGTCACTGTTCAAGGCCATTTCCGCAGAGAGTGGCGTCATTTCACCCTGAAACCCACGCACATGACGCTCTTGTAGTCGTCCGGGGTGCGGATGTGGTGGAACTCCACGGTCCAGTCACCGGGGTCGTTGGCCGGCGGGATGGACGGACGCGGCCTGCCGTTGATCCAGGTGTGGAAGTCGTCCGGGTAGGTGACGTACTTCCAGGCGGACGGGTCGTCACCGCCGTACAGGTCGAGGGGTTTGCTGGTGTAGCCCACGTTCGGGTTGTCCGACAGCAGCCCTTCGACGGGCTTCTCGGTGTCGGGGTCGATGAGCTGTGGCCCCTGCGCCGCGAGGATGACGTTCTGCGGCTTGAGGTCCCGGTGTGTGACGCCGTGTGCGTGCACCGCGGCGAGCCCCTCGGCGAGCGCCGCGAACAGCCCCCGGCACGTCGCGGCCGGCAACGGCCCCCGCTCGGCCACGGCCCTGCTCAGCGTCGGCCCCGCCACGTACCCGGTCGCCAGCCAGTACGGCGCCGTGTCCAACGAGGCGTCAATCAGGTTCGCGGTGTACGCACTCCGCACCGCCCGCGCGGTCTCCACCTCGCGGCGGAAACGGGCCAGTGCCTCGGGATGGTCGGTGATCTCGTCGCGGATCACCTTCAGCGCGACCAGCCGTCCGCCGGGCGACCGCCCGAGATAGACCTGTCCCATTCCACCCGCGCCGAGGCGGGCGAGCAGCGTGTACGCGCCTATGCGCGCGGGGTCCTGAGCCTTGAGTGCGTCCACCGAACTGACCTTGCCATACGGACCAGTTCGGAGGTGCCGAAGGCCGCCGCCAGGATCGGACCAGCGGCCCGGCAGACGGCCACCGAGCTACCGGGCCAAGGATCAGGGATCGCCCGCGGCGTCCCTGTACAACTGGGCCGCCTCCGTCCGCAGGACCACGCTGTACGACGTGTCCGCGGTGGAGCCGCCCTCCTCGTGCCCACCGAGCACGCCGACGACCTCCCGGTCGCCGTTGATCCACGGGCTGCCGCTGGTGCCGCCGGTGAAGCCGGGGCAGTCGATGCGCTGCTGGGTGCTGCTGTGGGAACGGGGCTTGTTGGTGCAGCTGATGGGCACCTCGCGGGAGTCGGGGTAGCCGGTGACCGTCACCCCGGTCGCCCCGGTCGCCATCCCGGTGACGAAGCGGTTGCCGCCCACGGCGTCCTCGACGCCCTTGCCGTCCTGGTCGGCGACCACGGCGAAGGCCAGGTCGCTGTCCTCGTCCTGGTCCTTGGACCAACCGTCGGGAAGGAAGCGTCTCTTGACCTCCCACACCCCGTACGGCGCCGTTCCGTCCCGGTACCCGGGCGCGAACAGGAGGTGGCTGTCACCGCTCAGACAGTGGGCCGCGGTGACGATGAGGTTCCGGTTGGGGCTGTGCACGACCGAGGCGGTGCAGAAGTGGTGGCCGGCGAGGTCGTCGGCCTTGTCCGCCCGGAACAGCGCCCCGACCCGCGCGCTCTGCGCGGTCACCGCGGCCACGGCGGTCACCCCGAGGGGCCCCGGCCCGTCGTCGGCGGCCGCGACGGAGGCCGAGGTGGCGGCCAGCAGGACCAGGGCACCGAACAGCGCGTACTGCCGGGTGCCGGCATGGGGGCGTGCGTGATGGGCGGGGCTCTTGATACCCGAGGTGCGCTTCATCAAGCCCCACTTTGTCCCACGAAGGTGAGAAACCGATCCCGACTTCACTGAGATTTTCCCGAGAACCGGCGCTCATCGCACCACGAGCCCCAGGATCTGCGCCCCACCGAGCCCTGACTGTGGGCGCCGACAACTATGCTGACACTGACTACATCGGGATACGGTGTGTCCATGCCCACCCAGCGCCCCTACCACCACGGAGACCTGCGCGCCGCCCTCCTCAAGAGTGCCGAGCGCACGTTGCGTGAGCGGGGGGTCGCCGCGCTCTCCCTGCGGGAGCTGGCGCGCGAGACCGGTGTCAGCCACGCCGCCCCGGGCCGGCACTTCAAGGACAAGCAGGCCCTGCTCGACGCCCTGGCGCTCACCGGGTTCGAGCGGCTGGCACAGGCCCTGGAGGCCGCCGACCAGCCCGGACTGCCGCTGGAGCCGCGGCTCGCCGGGCTGGCACGCGCCTACGTCGGGTTCGCCGTCGACCATGCCGCGCTGCTCGAGCTCATGTTCGCCCGCAAGCACGATCCCGACGTCTCCGAGCAGCTTTCCGCCGGCATCGACCGGTCCGTGGGGGCCTTCACACGCCTCATCGCCGACGCGCAGCAGCGGGGCGAGATCGTCGAGGGCGACCCCGAGCACATCACCCTCGTCGCGGCTGCCGGCATGCACGGCCTCGCCGCCTTCATCGCCAACGGGACCCTTCCGCCCGAAGAGGCCCTCGCCGGCCTGGACGAGCACGTCCACCTCATGCTCCACGGCCTCCGGCCCCGCTGAGGCCACCGGCGGCAGGGAAGCGACAACAGACGGAAACCTGTGCCGCCCGACTGCTCCAAGCGGATGATCGCCGACGTGTCGGCGGCGGCCGACCCGGCGCGGCATCCAGCCGCGGCCCGTTCGCCCTGAGGAAGCGTGAGAACATCGACTCGACCGCTCACTCGACTGGCCGTCAGAAACCATGCCAAATCGCAAAGAGGGTCAACGACGGAACCACACGATAGGTTCCGGTCCGACTTCATTGCCCGGCGTGACCTGGCGTGATACACAGAGTGACCATGTGTGCCTTCGTACACCGCTCCACGCCCGTCCGCCCGGCCGGCGAGAGGCGGTGGCAAGGTATTCGTACGAAACTCGCCAAGCAATGACGCCAAGTCGACATACCTGAGCGTCATTGTCGGCGAGAATGAGCCTGACCTCTGCGCAACCGCAGGGGACGCGGAACTACCCAACAGGGGCGGTGACTTACATGCTCTTTGCGGCCGACAAGGGAGACATCAACACCATCATCGGCGGGATCGCTCCGGACTGGGGCCCCTTCGGCAGCCTGGGCAACGAGGCCAAGGTGATGATCGAGGTGGTGATGGCGGTGGCCATCCTGCTCTGCCTCGGCATCGCCGTGTGGGGTGCCGCGAAGCAGCGGATCGGCGCCACGGCCCTGCGCGACACGTTCAGCGCCGAACAGGGCAAGGGCCTCATCATCGCCGGCCTGACGGGAGTGTTCATCATCGGCTCCCTCGGCACGCTCTTCACCATCGTGTACGGCATGGCCGTGTAACCGGCGCGCGCACCGCGCATGCCGCGCACGGCGCTCCGTCAGAACCGTCAGTCAGACCCCCCGGGCGCGCCCGGTGCCCCCGTTACCCCCACCCACCCACCGTGCCCACCGGCTGAGGTTGCGTTTCCCTGATGTCGAGTCACCACACCGCGCCCGCGCGGGAACCAGCACGGCTACCGTCGTACTTCTACGCGTTCCGGTACGAGGTCGAGGGGGCGTACGGGGCATGAGTCTCGGAGACGAGCACGGGTACGGCGAGTCCGCGCGCGCCGACGACGAGCTGTACGGAGGCAGCAGGCAGACCCGCACACGGCTTCCCGAGCGGGCCGGCGACCCGTACGGGGGTGCACGGCGCGGCGGCCGCTCGTCCTCGCGCAGCCTGGTCACGGTGGTCGGCGTGGTCGTCCTCCTCATCGCCGCGATCGCCTTCGCGAACCGCGGAGAAGGGGGTTCCCCCTCGGCGAGCAGAAGCGGCGACAAGCCAGCGGCAGCGGCGACGGCGGCGAGCGGCAAGCGGCCGGTGCAGACGAAGACGGGCGGGATCCCGTCGGGCTTCGCGCACGACGAGCAGGGGGCTCAGAGTGCGGCGGCGAACTACGCCGTGGCGCTGGGCTCGACGGGCATGTTCAAGAAGGACACCCGGCACGCCCTCCTGGACCTGCTCTACACCCCTGACGCGGCGGCAAGGCTTCAGGGCCCGATGGATCAGGCCTACTCAACCGACTTCCTGAACAAGATGGGTCTGGACGCAGGTGGCGACCCGCCGGCCGGCAGCACGTTCGTCTCGCGCGTGGTCCCGGTGGGCACCGCCGTCCAGCAGTACAGCGACAGCTCCGCCAAGGTCGCGGTGTGGTACATCGGGCTCATCGGCATGTCCGGGGAGGGCTCGACCGACCCCGTCACCTCGACCTGGAAGACGTGGACGTTCGACCTGCACTGGTCGGGCGGCGACTGGAAGATCGTCTCCGACTCGCAGAAGGACGGCCCCGCCCCGGTGCCCGGTGACGACAAGGCCGCCACCTCCGACGAGATCCGCAAGGCCATCGAAGAGTACGGAGGGTTCACGTATGCCCGGTAGCCAGCATCGCGTGCTCAAGCTTTCCGGAGTCGTGGCAGCCGTACAGACGTCGGCCGTGCTGCTGGCCACCCGTGCCTTTGCCGCGCCCTCGCCCAGTCCGACGCCCTCGCCGTCGGCCAGCAAGAACCCTTGCGACCTCATCGTCGGCGAGGCCAAGAAGTACTGCGAAAAAGGCAACAACTCCGGCCGCCAAGGCCTGACCGGCGACACCTCCGACCCCACCTCCACCCTCGACCCCCTCTCCTCCCTGGCCAAGGGCTGTGCCGACGCCGCCTCCTGGACGATCGACAAGCTCAGCAAGGCCGTGAAGGAGACCGCGAACGTCGACTTCACGAACCAGAAGTTCCTGCAGCAGTACGCCGTGGTGTTCGCGGCGTCGACGATCCTGACCCTCGTGCTGTGGCTGCTGGCCGTGGCCAAGCGGGCGGTGCGCGGCGTCCCCCTCACCACCGCGCTGTCGGAGGCGATCGGCTTCCTCTGGCTGACAGTGCTGGCCTCCGCCTTCACCCCGCTGATCCTGTACACGGTGGTGTCGGCCACCGACGGCGTCTCCGACGTCCTCGCCAAGGCCACCGGCGACCAGGCCGACACCTTCTTCGGCACGTTCTCCGCCGCCCTGAGCAAGGGGCAGAACATCGGCGGCGGCCCGATCATGCTGATCGTCGTCTCGCTCGTGTCCATCCTCGCCGCCGGCGTGCTCTGGCTGGAGCTGGTCCTCCGCGCCGCCCTGCTCTACGTCGGTGCTCTGCTCGGCACCGTCGTCTACGCCGGCCTGGTCGACAAGAACCTGTGGAGCCACGTCCGCCGCTGGGCCGGGATCATGATCGCCGTCATCCTGGTCAAGCCGGTCATCGTGATCGTCCTCGGCCTCGCCGGCGCCCTGTCCTCCGAGGACAACGGCCCCGGCGCCTTCTCCGCGGTCGTCTCCGGCCTCGCCATCATCCTGCTCGCCATCTTCGCCAGCGCGATGATCTACCGTTTCGTGCCCGGCTTCGGCGACGAGATCGCGGCCTCCCGCAACAACCGCATCATGCAGGGCGCCGAGGGCAAGGCCGCCGCGGTCATCAGCTCCCCGGCGACCCTGGTCGCGCAGGGCATCAAGACCCACAGTTCCCGGGCCGACAGCAACGGAGGCGGCGGCACCCAGTCGTCCGCCCCCCGCCCGGTCAACCCCGCCTCCGGTGGCGTCGCCGCGCACAGCTCTCGCGTCCCGGACGGTGGCGGCGGATCCGTCCCCCCCGCCGCGCCCGCTCCCCGCGCACCCAGCCCGGTGAACACTCCCCACGCCAGCAGCACCCGCAACAGCAGTAACAACCGCACGGGAGGTGAAGGGCGTTGACGACCGAGTCCCACATGTCCCATCCGGTCACGCCCCGCCGTACGTACCTGATCGGCCGCGCCCGGCCGAACGCCATCGTCGGCCGCAACCGCGAGACCGGGGAGATCGCCCTGATCATCGGGGGCGCGTTCCTCGGCATGATGTGCGGGCTCCTCGTCCCCGTGCTGTCCCTGCGCATCGTGCTGCTGACGGGTTTCCCGCTGCTGGCGCTGGCGGCGGTCTACGTCCCCTACCGGCACCGTACGTTCTACAAGTGGTTCGAGATCAACCGCACCTACAAGCGCACCGTCAAGCGGGGCGCCGTCTACCGCTCGGGGGTCATGGAGGCCGGCACGCGCCTGGACGGGCGGGAGATCGAGATCGGGCCGCCGCCCGGGATCGGCCGGATCACCTGGCTCGCCGCGCCGTTCGGGCCGGACGAGATCGCCGTCCTGCTGCACGCGGACCGCAAGACGGTCACCGCCTGCATCGAGATCGAGGGGCCCGGCGTCGGCCTGCGCGACTCCGAGGACCAGGAGGCGCTCGTCGACCGCTTCGGCACGCTGCTGAAGCACGTGGCCAACGGCGACGGCTTCGTCACCCGCCTGCAGATGCTCGCCCGCACCCTCCCCGCCGACCCCGACGCCCACGCCAAGGACGTCGCACTGCGCGGGAACGAGCGGGCACCGCAGTGGCTCCAGCGGTCGTACGACCAGTTGCAGTCGATGGTGTCCACCAGCAGCGAGCAGCACCGCGCCTACCTCGTCGCCTGCATGCACTACACGCGCGAACTGGCCGCCGAGGCCCAGGCCATGGCACGGGCGGCCCGGCCCCAGTCGGGGCGCAGGCTCGACCGGGACGCCGGTCTCGCGGTCGTCATGGCCCGCGAGCTGACCGACATCTGCTCCCGGCTGCAGGAGGCCGACATCCGCGTACGGCAGCCGCTCGGTCAGGGGCGGCTGGCGTCGCTGATCCACTCCATGTACGACCCCGACCACCCGATCGACCACATCCAGGCGATGTCGAAACGCAACGCCTGGCCGGCCGAGCTGGACGCGATGGAGCCGACCTACCTCCAGGCCAAGACCCGGGAGTCGTCCACCCGGGAGCCCTGGTGCCATGCCACCGCCTGGATCAAGGAGTGGCCGATGACCCCAGTGGGTGTCAATTTCCTGGCGCCCCTGCTCGTCCACACCCCGGACGTGATCCGGACCGTCGCCGTCACCATGGACCTCGAGCCCACCGAGGTCGCCATCGAGCGCATGCTGACCGAGAAGACGAACGACGTCGCCGAGGCCAGCCGCGCCGCCAAGATGAACCGCACGGTGGACCCGCGTGACGTGGCCGCCCACCACCGTCTCGACCAGCGCGGGGAGGACCTTGCGAGCGGCGCGGCCGGCGTCAACCTCGTCGGCTACATCACCGTCTCCGCACGCACCCCCGAGGCCCTGGCCCGCGACAAGCGGACGATCAGGGCGTCGGCCGGAAAGTCGTATCTGAAGCTGGAGTGGTGCGACCGCGAGCACCACCGCGCCTTCGTGAACACGCTGCCGTTCGCCACCGGAATCCGAAGGTAGGGGTTGATGCACTGATGCGGGACCCGCTGTCCGCCCTCACGGACGCCTTCACGTCCTTCCTGTTCGGGAAGGTCGAGACGACCCGGCTGCCGGTGCGCACCTCGACAGGCCAGGCCCAGGCAATCTACCTGCCCACCGCCGCCCCCGGCCTCGGCGACTCCGGCGTCATCATCGGCCGCGAGGTGTACTCCGGGAAGGGCTACATCTACGACCCCTTCCAGCTGTACGGCCAACAGCTCCCCGCGCCCCACTGGCTGGTCCTCGGCGAGTCCGGCAACGGCAAGTCGGCCCTGGAGAAGACCTACGTCCTGCGCCAGCTGCGCTTCCGCGACCGCCAGGTCGTCGTCCTCGACGCGCAGGGCGAGGACGGGGTCGGCGAGTGGAACCTCATCGCGCAGGAGCTGGGGATAACGCCGATCCGGCTGGACCCGATGGCCGCCCTGGACCACGGCATCCGGCTCAACCCCCTGGACCCGTCGATCACGACGACGGGCCAGCTCGCGCTGCTGAGGACCATCATCGAGGTCGCGATGGGCCACGGCCTGGACGAGCGCTCCGGCTTCGCGCTCAAGGTCGCGCACGCCTACGTCAACGAGACGATCGTCGAGCGCCAGCCGGTGCTGTCCGACATCGTCGAGCAACTGCGGCACCCCGAGCCGGAGTCGGCGGAGGCGATGAACGTCGCCATAGACGACGTACGGGCCTGGGGCCTGGACGTGGCCCTGGTCCTGGACCGCCTGGTCGACGGTGACCTCAGGGGCATGTTCGACGGCCCCACGACGGTCGGCATCGACCTGGACGCCCCGCTGATCGTCTTCGACCTGTCCCACATCGACCGCAACTCCATCGCCATGCCGATCCTGATGGCGATCGTCGGCGTGTGGCTGGAGCACACCTGGATCCGCCCCGACCGCAAGAAGCGCATCTTCCTGGTCGAGGAGGCCTGGCACATCATCAACAGCCCGTTCGTGGCGCAGCTGTTCCAGCGGCTGCTGAAGTTCGGGCGCCGACTGGGTCTGTCCTTCGTGGCCGTCGTCCACCACCTGTCCGACGTGGTGGACGGAGCGGCGGCGAAGGAGGCGGCCGCGATCCTGAAGATGGCGTCGACAAGGACGATCTACGCGCAGAAGGCCGACGAGGCGAGGGCGACGGGCCGGGTGCTGGGCCTGCCCCGCTGGGCGGTGGAGATCATCCCGACACTGACTCCCGGCATCGCGGTGTGGGACGTCAACGGCAACGTCCAGGTGGTCAAACACCTGGTCACGGAGACCGAACGCCCGCTGGTCTTCACGGACCGCGCGATGACGGAGTCCTCCAGCGACCTCGTGTCCGACGACGCCCTGCGCGCCGCCGAACTCGAGGCGGAGGAGCGGGCGGCGGCCTTCGTGGAACAGCACATCGCCGACCTGGACGGCTCGTCCGAGTCGACGGTGGCCTAGGGGGAGGCGTGAGACCGGACGACCGCGACCAGCGCCGGAGCGGACAGGACACCCAGGGAGGCATCCCCGACGGCCTGCTGATCGGCATACTCGCGTTCCTCCTCGGCATGACCCTGCTGGTGTGGACGGCCACGGGCCTCGCCGGCTGGTTCGCCCAGGGCTCCTGGCCGGCCGGCGTCACCTTCACCCGTACGCCGATGGCCATGCGGCATCTCATCAGCCGGCCGCACGACATCCCCGGCGCCTGGCCGGACACCCCACCGCACCAGCTCTCGGGCTACGGGCTGTTCTGGGGCCTGTTCATCGGCCAGCTGATGGTGCTGTTCGTGCTGACCGTGTTCGTGATGGGCACGATGGCGAGATGGAGAGCGGGACGGCTGCGGAGGCGGGCGGAGAGGGCGGCGGCACGGCAGCGGGCAACAGCCCCGGAAGTCCACGAGGTGCCGACGCCGGCGGCCGACCAGGAGGTCCCGGCTCAGAGAACGGCAACGGAGCCCCAGCAGACGCTCCCCCAGCCCCAGCAGCCGACGGAGACGCCCCAGCCCCAGACCACGGCACTACTGCCCCAGACCACGGCACCACGGCCCCAGACCACGGCACCATTGCCCCAGCCCCCCGGCTCCCCGTTTGACGGCCGGCGGTCGGGCGGGTGGGAAAAGATCCTGCTGGGCACCAGGGAAAGCCGCCACTCGGCAGCAACCCAGGCCGTACGCGACGCGGAAGGCCCGGCCCTCGTAGTCACGTCGAACCCCGCCGTCTGGCAGGACACCAAGGACTCCAGAGCCAAACTCGGCCCGGTCCTCCTCTACGACCCCACCCACCTCTGCGACACCCCGGCCCGCCTCCACTGGTCCCCCACGACCGGCTGCGAGGACAAACAGACGGCTGCAGCAAGAGCCGCCGCCCTCCTCGCCCCCGTCCGCCCCACCGCCAAGATCGACCAGGCCATCGGCGACACCGCGGAAACACTCCTCCGCAGCTACCTGCACGCCGCCGCCATCGACGGCCGCACCATCCGTCACGTCCACCGCTGGTCCCAGGGCACCCAGGTCCAGGAGGCGGTACGAACCCTCCGTACGAGCCCCAAGGCGGCCACCGGCTCGGCGGGCGAACTCGAGGCCGCCCTCACCGCGCACCCCCAGCGCCGCGACATCGCGCAGGAGTTGACGAGCCGCGCTCTGTCCTCCCTCTTCACGGTCAACATCCGCGAAGCCTGTACTCCAAACCGAACTGATGCGCTCGCCTTGGATTCCTTCGTGAGCGAAGGGGGCACGCTTTATGCGGTGGGGGAGTCCATCGAGGATCCCCGGACCAACCCGGGCGCGATGCCCCTCCTGACGGCACTCGCCTCAAGCGTGGTCGAGCGCGGTCGGCGCATGGCCGAACGGTCATCCTCCGGTCGGCTCGGCCCACCACTCACACTCGTCCTGGACGACGTGGCCGCCGTGGCCCCGCTCCCCCAGCTGCCGGAGCTGCTGGCCGGCGGAGCGGACCGGGGCCTGCCTACGCTGGCCCTGCTCCGCTCACGGGAACAGGGCCGCGCCCGTTGGCCGCACCACGAACTACCGGTGTGACACCTCGGCCCGCTCGAGCACGAACTCCAGCTCGGACTCCCCCGAACCGCCCGTCAGCGGCACGGTGTGCCCGCTCGGTACGAACCCGATCCTGCGGTAGAAGTGCTGGGCCCGCCCGTTCTCCTCGTGGACGATCAGCCGCACCCGCTCCACGCCGATCTCCCAGGCCCAGTCCAGGGCCTCGTCGAACAGCACCTCGGTCAGCCCGCAGCCGCGGTGCTCGGGCCGCACGTACACGCCGACGACGTGCCCCTGCCGCCGTTCGACCGGGAACCCGGCCCAGTCCGTCCTGCCGGGTTCCTCGACCAGCACGGTGGCGGTCCCCACCCACTCGCCGTCCGGCCCCTCCGCGACGAACTGCCGCGCGCCGGCCGCCCCCTCGGCAGCCCCGGCCGCCCGCTCCTGCCAGAAGGAGTCCGGCCGGGCCACGGCGTCGTCGTACGTCTCCAGGAAGGCGAGGTGCGCCACGGGGTCCTGGAGCGCGAGGAGTCGCAGCGCCTTCACGGCGGGCCACTCCTCGGCGCGTATGGCACGGACGACGTACTTCTCACCGCTGTCGGGGCTGCTCATGGGCGCAACCGTACGTCACCTGCGTCAGTCGTCGTCATCCAGTTTTTCCGCCTGGTCGTTCGGCACGGACCCGTACAGATCGTGCTTGGGCTCGGGCATCACGCTCTTCGCCCCGCGCACGCTCTTCCAGATCGCCTCGTTGAAAGTCCGCTCGTCGATCTGGTCCTCCTTGGTGAGGTCCTGCTTCGCCGACACCCCCGCCATGGGCGATGTGACCGTGTTCACGGCCGTGAGGTCGTACGTCGGCCTCAGAGCGTCGTACGGCCTCGCGTCCGGCCGCGCGGTGAAGGAGTTCACCATCGGTGTGGCGTACGCGTCGAACTGCGTCATCGGCGACAGCCCCAGCAGCAGCTCCATCGTCCGCACCATGGAGGCGGTGCTGTAGAAGGTGGAGTCGATCCGCCCGGTCCGCGTGTACGGGCTGATGACCTGCGAGATCGTCCGGTGCGCGTCCACGTGGTCCGGCCCGTTCTGCGCGTCGTCCTCGGTCACGAAGATCGCGGTCGACTTCCAGAACTTCGAGTGCGAGACCGTGTCGACGAGCTGCCCGAGCGCCCAGTCGTTGTCGGCGACGTACGCCTGCGGGGTCGGCATGCCGGCCTTGGTGCCGGAGGTGTGGTCGTTGGGCAGCCGCACCATCTCGAAGGCGGGCAGGTTCCCGTCCTTCTCGTACTGGGCGAACTCCTTTTTCCACTCCTCGATCCGCGGGCTGCCGCAGGTCGACACGCGGGCGGGGAAGGTGTTGGCGGAATCCGGGCAGCTCAGGTTGTACGGCCCGTAGTCGTGGTCGGTCCTGGCCTCCAGGACCGGATCGTCCGCGTGCGCCTTCCCTTGCGCGTCGGCGTTCACGTAGAAACCGTAGTTGCGGAAGCCGATGCCCTTGTCGGCGAGCCGCTGCCAGAGGTAGGCGTGGTCGGGGTCCTTGTTGGGCGCGATCGCCGGGTCGTGGTTCTCCGACGGGTAGGTGTGGTTGCGCCCGGAGTAGTTGGCGGGCCACCCCTGCTCGCTGTACGGGTTGGAGTTGGCGGCGACGGTCCAGTTCCAGCCCTGGGCGCTCACCTCGGCGTCGGCGTAGAAGTTGTCGAGGGTCACGAACTGCCGTTGCAGCGCACGGGCATTGGGGGCGGAGTCGTCCCCGAAGAGGTTGAGGGACGCGTCCCCGTTGCCCTTCCCCAGCGACCCGAACTCCTGGTCGTAGGTCCGGTTCTCCTTGACGACGTAGATGACGTGCTTGATCGGCGACTTCTCCCCGATGCGCCGCGGCACGACCGCCCCGGTGGCCCGGGGGCTGTCTCCCTGCTCGAATCCGTTGTTGGCGACGACGGTCCGCGTCCACCGCCTCAGCTGCCTCTCCCCGCCGCCGAGTCCGATGGTCGACAGGGTGCCCTTCATCATCGACCCGGAGTACTGGTCCGGGGACTGGGGCGCGGTGGAGGTGGGGTTCGGGTAGCCGGGGCCGTTGTTGGGCCCGGCGCCGAGTCCTTTGGCGTTGGTGACGTACAGCTTCCCGTCGTGGGCGAGAACGGCCGTCGGATACCAGGCGGTGGGGATGAGCCCGGCCGTGCGCCCGCTCTTCAGGTTCACCACAGCGATGTCATTGTTGCCGGAATTGGCGACGTAGAGCCGGCGCCCGTCCTCGGAGAGCGCGAGGGCGTCGGGGTTGCTGCCGACGGGCGCGTGCCGGTAGGGAGCGAGCCCGATCGTCCGCGTCACCTTCCGGGTCCGTACGTCGATGACGCTGACCTGGTCGCTGTCGCCGTTGGCGACGTACAGGGTCTGCAGCGCGGAGTCGGTGATGACGGCGTTGGGATGGGTGCCGACCTTGACGGCGGTCCGCGGCACGGGCGCCGATCCGCTGATGTCGAGGACGCTGACGGTGTTGCCGCCCTGGTTGGTCACGAAGGCGGTCTTCCCGCCGTCGGCGAGAGCCACGGCGCAGGGGGCGTGCCCGACGGCCACGGTGGCCATGGACCCGTCGCCGAGACTGACGACGGTGACAGCGTCGGCGAGCCGGTCGGCGACGACGAGCCGCTTCCCGTCGGGGGTGACGGCGATCCCGGCCGGATACATGTTCACGGCTTGGCCGTCCGGGTTCTTCGTGGGCAGCTTGATCGGGCTGGTCTCGGTCAGCCGCCCGCCGCTCACGTCGTACGTGTGGATGATCTCGCGCCCACCACCGCTGGCGTAGGCGCGCTTGCCGTCCGGGCTGAAGGCGAGCCCGGTGAACACGGCCTGGGGACTCGGGTACGAGATGGTCTGCACGACCTCCGAGTCCTCCGGGTCGACCACCTGGAGGGACTGGGTGCCCTGCCCGGCGTTGCTCACCAGGAGCATGCTCTTGTCGGGCGACAGCACCGCGTTGACGGGGAGATTGCCCAACTGGGCCTGCTTGCCGGCCGGGGTGACCTTGTATCCGACCGGGGTGATGGCCGTCCCGTCCCTCTTCGGCCCAGCGGGGCCCTGTCCACCGGCGGCGGCGAGGGCGACGGCGGCTCCGGTGGCGAGGACGGCGGTACCTGCCAGCACAGTGACAACTCGGCGTTTGTTTCTGCGTCTCAGGACCATGGGTCACGACAGTGACGCCGGGGACTGACGCGGAGTCGGACCCTGGGTGACGTGACCATGACCGTGACGTGAACACGAAAGAGCCCCAACTCACGGGCGTACATCCGGAGTTGGGGCTCTTTCTCAAGATTTGTTCGGCGGCGTCCTACTCTCCCACAGAGTCCCCCCTGCAGTACCATCGGCGCTGTAAGGCTTAGCTTCCGGGTTCGGAATG
>NZ_JBEXHW010000034.1:0-73691 GCF_040608235.1 Streptomyces sp. NPDC005202
GACACCGAACGCTGGCTCCGCGGCATGCGGCGCCTCCGCCGGCGCATCGACGAGGCCGCCAGCGGCTGAGCCGGAGCCGGCCGCTCACTCGTCCCCCGGGGTCCCGGGGTCTGCCCGCGGCGGGGGTGCGGGGTGGGGCGGGGATCAGCTCAAGCCGCTGTTGATGGCGCTCACCAGCTCGCCGTTGCTGGTGTCACCGCTGAACTCCCAGAAGAACGCGCCGCCCAGACCCTGGGTCTTGGCCCACGCCATCTTCGTCCCGATGGTGGCCGGGGTGTCGTAGGACCACCAGTTGCTGCCGCAGTGCGCGTACGCCGTGCCGGCGACGGTGCCGGTGGCCGGGCAGGACGTCTTGAGCACCTTGTAGTCCTCGATGCCCTGCTCGTACGTACCCGCCGCCGGGCCCGTGGCCGTGCCGCCCGGGGCGTCCTGGGTGACGCCGGTCCAGCCGCGGCCGTAGAAGCCGATGCCGATGAGCAGCTTGCTCGCGGGCACGCCCTTCGCCTTGTACTTGGCGATCGCGTCGGCCGTGGTGAAGCCGGCCTTCGGGATGCCGGTGTACGAGGTGAGCGGGGAGTGCGGGGCGGTCGGGCCCTGCGCGTCCCAGGCGCCGAAGAAGTCGTACGTCATCACGTTGTACCAGTCGACGTACTGGGCGGCCCCGGCGTAGTCGGCCGCGTCGACCTTGCCGCCGGAGGAGCCGTCAGCCGTGACGGCGGCCGTGACCAGGGCGCTGGAGCCGAACTTGGCGCGCAGCGCGGCCATCACGTTCTTGAAGGCCGCCGCCCCGCTGGTGTCGCAGCTCAGCCCGCAGGCGTTCGGGTACTCCCAGTCGATGTCGATGCCGTCGAACACGTCGGCCCAGCGCGGGTCCTTCACCAGGTCGTAGCAGGACTGCGCGAAGCCCGCCGGGTCCTTGGCCGCGTCGGGGAAGCCGCCGGACCAGGTCCAGCCGCCGAAGGACCACAGCACCTTGATGTTCGGGTACTTGGCCTTGAGCTCGCGCAGCTGGTTGAAGTTGCCGCGCAGCGGCTGGTCCCCCAGGTGTCGGCGACGCCGCTGACGGACTGGTCGGCGGTGAACGCCTTGTCGTAGTCGGCGTAGGAGTCGCCGATCGCGCACTTGCCGCCGGTGACGTTGCCGAAGGCGTAGTTGATGTGCGTGATCTTGGCTGCCGAGCCGGACGTCACCAGGTTCTTGACGTTGTAGTTGCGGCCGTAGATGCCCCACTCGGTGAAGTAGCCGAGCCTGACCTTGTTGCCGGAGGGCGGGGGAGTGGTCGTGCCGCCGGTGGTGTGCACGGCGACGGCGCCGCTGACCGGGCCGGTCTGGTCGGCGGTGTCGCGGGCCTGGACGGTGTAGGAGTAGTCGGTGCCGGCGGTCAGGCCGGTGTCCGTGTAGGACGTCGTGGTCACGGTCGCGACCGTCCTGCCGTCGCGCAGGACGTCGTAGTCCTTGACGCCCTTGTCGTCGGTGGCCGCGGCCCAGGAGAGCTTCACCGAGGCGTCGGTGATGCTCGACGCGGTCGGGGTACCGGGCGCCGAGGGCGGGTTGTCGCCGGGGACGGGCGTACTGCCGTCACAACCGGCGCCGTTGAGCTGGCAGTTGCTCGGGGATCCGGAGCCGGAGCCGTTGAAGCCGAAGGAGACGGAGGCGCCCGGGGCGAGGGTGCCGTTGTAGGACTTGTTCTTGGCGGTCCAGTGAGTGCCGGAGGACGTGACGTCCGCGTCCCAGGCCGAGGTGACGGACGTACCGGAGGGGAAGTCCCACTCGATCGTCCAGGAGTTGATGGTGGTGGTCCCGGTGTTCTTGACGGTCCACTTGCCTTCGAAGCCGGTGCCCCAGTCCTGGGTCTTGGTGTAGGTGGCGGTGGCGGTCGAGGCCTCTGCCGCGGCCTGGGCGTGGCCGGTGAGGCCGACCAGTCCGGCCAGCGGGAGCAACAGGGTCGCGAACCCTGCCGCGGCTCTGTGTCTGAAGCGCATGCTGCGCCTCCTTGTGGGGTTGTCGGGGGCATGACTGAGCCATCAGGCCCACAGTGCTGCGAGAGTAGAAAGGTCTGGACCTTAGGTCAATAGGTCTGGACCACTGCCCTTGTGGCTGGGCGGGATACCCAACTCCCGTGCGAGTACGGCCGCTTGGACCCGGCTGCGCAGCTCCAGCTTGCCCAGGAGACGGCTGACGTGCGTCTTCACCGTGGCCTCCGCCATGTCCAGGCGGGTGGCGATCTCCGCGTTGGACAGGCCCTCGCCGAGGCACGACAGCACCTCCCGCTCGCGGCGCGTGAGGCTGTCCAGGGCCGCCGGGGCGGCCCTCGTCTCCCGTACGGGCCTGGCGGCGAACTCGGCGATGAGGCGCCGGGTCACGGCCGGAGCGATCAGCCCCTCTCCGCGTGCCACAGTCCGCACCGCCGTGAGCAGATCTTTCGCGTCCGTGTTCTTGAGCAGGAACCCGGCGGCTCCGGCGCGCAGCGCCCCGAAGACGTACTCGTCGAGGTCGAAGGTGGTCAGCACGAGCACGTCGGCGAGGCCTTCGCCGACCACCTGCCGGGTGGCGGACACCCCGTCCAGCCGCGGCATCTGCACGTCCATCAGCACCAGATCCGGCCGCAGCTCCCGGGCCAGCGCCACCGCCTGCTCGCCGTCCGCCGCCTCGCCGACCACCTCGATGTCCGGTGCGCTGCGCAGGATGAGGACGAGGTCGGCGCGGAAGGCGGACTGGTCCTCGGCGACGAGGACACGGATCATGCCCGGTCTCCTTCGGTGAGGGGGAGGACGGCGCGGACGGTCCAGAACGCCCCGTCGGGCCCGGCGTCGAACGCGCCGCCCAGCAGCGCGGCCCGTTCCCGCATGCCGACAACTCCGGCGCCGGAGCCGGGGACGCGCGGGGCCTGCCGGTGCTCGTACGGGCTTCTCACCCGGACGTGCAGGGCGCCGTCGCGCTCGCCGACGAGGACGTGGACATGGCCCCGCGCGGCGTGCTTCAGGGCGTTGGTCAGCGACTCCTGCACGATCCGGTACGCGGCGAGCTCGACCGGGGCGGGGACGTCGCCGTGGTCGGTGACGAGGCAGACATCCAGGCCGTTGGCGCGGGCGCCGTCGACCAGGGCGCCGAGGTCGTCGAGGGTCGGGGTCGCGGTGGGGGCGCGGTCGGCGGCGCCCTCGCGCAGGATGCCGATCAGCCGGCGCATCTCGGCGAGCCCCTCGACGCTGTTCTCGCGGATGACGGCGAGAGCCTCCCGGGAGGTCTCCGGGTCGTCGAGGGAGAGCGCGGCGGTGGAGTGGAGGGAGATCGCGGACAGGTGGTTGGCGACCATGTCGTGCAACTTCCGTGCCACCCGGGCCCGCTCGGCGGTGACGGCCTGGGCGCGGTCCGTCTCGGCGAGCAGCGCGGTCTGTTCGGCGCGCAGCCGGGCGGCCTCGGCCACATCGCGGTGGTTGCGCACGACCCAGCCGGTGGCGGCGGGCGCGAGCGCGACCACACCGACCCCGACACCGATCAGCAGGGCCTGGGGGTCGCGCCACAGCGCGGCGGGCACCACCCCGCCAATCACGGTCAGCAGCCCGGTGACCCAGGGCAGGCGCCGGGCGGAGGCGGGGGTGCCGTACAGGACGGCCGCGTACATGAGGTCGGTGAACATCACGACGGTGACCACACTGCCCACGGTCACCGTGTCCGCGGCCAGCGCGGCCGTGCCGATCAGCGGGCCGCCTTCGGGCGGGTGCGGCGCAGCAGCTCGCAGCCCGCCGTCACGGCCAGTGGCACCAGCAGGGCCCAGTGGGCCGGCCACAGGACGAGGCTGTCCTCGGGGCGCCGGGGACTGAGCCCGAGGCCCCACAGCAGCAGCCCGCCGAGCAGGCCACCCGCCGCGATGCGCACGTCGTCGCGGTGCGGGCGGGGGAGTCGTACGGCCATGCCCCCATCCAACACGGCGCACCGGCCCGCCACATGCTCCCCGGGACGGGTCCCGAACTGCCTCTTTCGATGTACGGCGACTACGGCGACTTCGTCATCAGCGACGACGATGCGCGCGCCCCGGGAGGCGAGCCTGGAGAGGAGACCGAGGGGAGCGAGCCGTGATCGTAGGACTGGTCGTCGCGTGCGAGGTCGGCTTCTGGGTGCTGCTGGCGGCGGGACTGGCCGTCCGGTACCTGCTGAAGTGGCGCCGCACGAGCGTGGCACTGCTGCTGTGCGAGCCGTTACTGGAGGTGGTCCTGTTCGTGGCGACGGCGATCGACCTGAAGAACAGCGCCGACCCGGGCTGGGAGCACGGCCTGCCGGCCCTGTACATCGGCTTCACCGTGGCCTGTGGCCACTCCACGATCCGGTGGCTGGACGGCCATGCGGCCCACCGCCTCGCGGGCGCGCCGAAGCCGGCCGGACCGCCCCGCCAGGGCCTGGCGCGCGCCCGCCACGAGGGCCGCCTGTGGCTGCGCACCCTCCTCGCGGCCGCGGTCGCCTGCGCCCTGCTCCAGGCCGCGATCCGGTATGTCGACGGCGCCGGCGACACCTCCTCGCTCCGGTCGTTCCAGTGGACGGCGCTGCGGGCCGCCGGGATCCACGGCCTGGTCGCGCTGACGTATCTGCTGTGGCCCAAGAAGGCCCCGGCCGGCGCTGCCGACCGATCGGAGGAGAGTCGTACCCTGACCAGGCGGTGACCGGGGACGCGAGGAGGGGCGCATGAGCGAAGCGGGAGCGGTGCTGGTCGTGGACGACGACGCGGCCATCCGGCGCTCGCTGGAGCGCGGGCTGCGGCTGAGCGGCTTCGCGGTCCGCACCGCAGACAGCGGGTCCGAGGCGCTCACCGCGATCCAAAACGCCCCGCCGGACGTGCTCGTCCTCGATGTGTCGATGCCCGGCATGAGCGGCATCGAGGTGTGCACACGCCTCCGCGACGACGGCCAGGACCTGCCCGTCCTCATGCTCTCCGCGCTCGACGAGACCGCCGACCGCATCGCCGGGCTCCAGGCGGGCGGCGACGACTACCTGGTGAAGCCGTTCGCCCTGCAGGAGCTCGTGCTGCGGCTGCGCGCGCTGCTGCGCCGCAGGCCGCCCGCCGGCCGGGAGGTGCTGCGCGTGGCGGACCTGGTCGTCGACCCGGCGGCCCGCACCGCCCACCGGGACGGCAGACAGCTGGAGTTGACCCGGCGCGAGTTCGAGCTCCTCGAAGTGCTCGCCCGCAACGCGGGGCTCGTGCTCACCCGGGACCAGCTCCTGGAGCGCGTGTGGGGCTACGACTTCGACGTGCGCACCGACGCCGTCGACACGTTTGTCAGCTATCTACGCCGCAAGCTGGAGGCGGACGGCGGCTCACGCCTGGTCCACACCGTGCGCGGGGTGGGCTTCGTCCTGCGGGACGCGCCGTGAGACTCTCCGCCCGCATCGGCCTCGCGGTGGGGTGCACCGTGCCGCTCCTCGTCCTGGCCTGCGGTTGGCTGCTGCTGCACCTGGTCGCCCGCGATCTGCACCGCGAGGAGGACGACCACCTGCGGCAGCGGGCCGCGGCCGTGGTCCCGGACGCCCGCGCCCTGCTCCGGGCCAGTGCCGCCGACCGGCCCAGGGCGGCCGACACCCGGGAGCGCCGGCTCTACAGCGCGGCGCTCGACGTCGGCATCCGCGTGGCCGGCCCGGCGGCCACCTTCAGCGGCGGCCCGCAGCCCGCACCCTCGGTCCCGCTGCCGGACCGGGCCGCCGGGCCGGTCACGGTCCGGGACGACGACGGCAGCAGCTGGCGGGCGCTGCGCGTCCCGGTCCGAGGCACCCGCGTCTCGGGCACCCTGTGGGTCTTCTCGCCCGACACCGCGGACCAGGCCCAGGTGAAGCTCGTACGGCGGCGGGTCTTGATGACCGCGCTGCTCGCCGCACCCCTGTCCGGCCTGCTCGCCTGGGGCCTCGCCACCGGCGCGAGCGCCCCCCTGCGCCGCCTCACCCGGCGCACCGCCGGACTCGATCCGCGCACCAGCACCGCCCGGCTGCACCAGGAACCGACCGGAGTGACCGAGGTCGACGAACTGGCCACGACCCTGCAGACGGTCCTCGCACGCTACGACGAACAGGCCGCGCGCACCGCCGAGGCACTGGACACCGCTCGCTCCTTCTCGGCGGCCGCCTCGCACGAACTGCGCACCCCGCTGATGAGCATGGGCACCAACCTCGACATCCTCGCCGCCCACCCCGACCTGCCGGAACCCGACCGCACGGAGGTCCTGGCCGACCTGCGCCGCGAGCACGGGCGCCTGCTCGGCCTGCTGGTGATGCTGCGCGAACTGGGCCGCGGGGACCTGGTGGAGGCGGAGGCCTTCCAGGCACTGGACGTGACAGAAGCCGCCGATGCGGCGGTGGCCGAGGCCCGCCGCCGTGCCCCGGACGCCCGGATCACCCTGGACGCGGCTCCCGGGCTCGGCGTGCACGGCTGGGAGCCCGGCCTGCGGCTGCTGCTCGACAACCTGCTCGCCAACGCGCTGGCGCACGGCCGGGACCCGCAGGGGCGGGCGACGGTGACGGTCGGGGTGCGTCCGGCCGGCGATCAGGTCGTGATCACGGTGGACGACCGCGGACCGGGCGTGCCGGCCGAGGCCCGCGGCCGGATCTTCGAGCGCTTCCAGCGCGGGCCGGACAGCTCTGGTTCCGGTCTCGGCCTCACCCTGGTCGCCCAGCAGGCGGCCCTGCACCGGGGCAGCGTCACCGTGACGGACGGGCCGGGCGGCGTCGGGGCGCGTTTCGAGGTGCGGCTGCCACAGGCCGGCGGGGCGCTGCCCGACCGGCGGAACTGGCTCATCGGCACAGCCGGGACAAACCGGTCACAGAGTTCCCACAAAGACGGTTCCTAGCCTCCGTCGCGTCGGACGGACGACGAGACCGTCCGGGAACGGAGGAAGCGAAGATGTACGTACGACGGCGACGGCGCACGCTGCTCGTGGGGCTGGCCGCGGCCGCCATGCTCGCAGGCGGCACCGGAGCGGCGGCGGCCGACAGCACTCCCGCGGCCGCGCCCACCGGCGACGGCGCCAGGGCGCTGTGCAAGCGGGTGCCGAAGATCGACCGCAGGATCGACCGGGCGCTGAAGCGACTGGAGGCCGGCGCCGACCGGCGCGGCTCGATCGCCCGGCTGCAACAGCGCGTGGACAACGCAGAGAAGGCGGGCCACGCCGAGATCGCCACCTACCTCAAGGACCGGCTGGCCTTCCGCAAGTCGCTGGTGACGACGCTCAAGCAGCGGCAGAAGGACCTGGCCGGCGTCCGGACGTGGTGCAAGGACAACGACAACGGCGCGGGGGAGAGCTGATGCGCGGGCTGCGCGCCATGGCAGTGGCGGTGGCCCTCGTCGCGGGGCTCGCCGCGGGCTGCGCGCGGGACGACGGCTCGGCCGGTACGGCTCCGTCGTCGTCCGCGACTCCCTCCGGGCTCACACAGATGCAGAAGAAGGTGGCCGCCGCCGAGTCCGCGCTCGCCCAGGCGGACCGGGACGCCGCCCAGGACGCGGACCGCTGAGTGGGGCAGCGCCGGGCGGGGAGAAACGGTCAGCGCTCTCCGCCCGGTACCCACAGGACGTCGCCCATGTTCTTGTTGGCCGTCCGGGCCGGGATGCTGCGTTTTCCGGGGGACAACCCCCGGACCCCCGGCCGGGGGCGTTTCATGCGCGTTCGCCGCCCGGTACCCACAGGAGGTCGCCCACGTTCTTGTTGGCCGTCCGGGCCGGGACGCCGCTCAGGACGCGGACCGCTGAGTGGGGCAGCGCCGGGCGGGGAGAAACGGTCAGCGCTCTCCGCCCGGTACCCACAGGACGTCGCCCATGTTCTTGTTGGCCGTCCGGGCCAGGATGAACAGCAGGTCCGACAGCCGGTTGAGGTAGGTGGCCGTGAGCGGGTTCATCGTCTCGCCGTGCACCTCCAGGGCGGCCCACGTCGACCGCTCGGCCCGGCGGACCACCGTGCACGCCTGGTGCAGCAGCGCGGCACCCGGCGTACCTCCCGGGAGAATGAAGGAGCGCAGCTTCTCCAGCTTCTCGTTGAAGCGGTCGCAGTCCGCCTCCAGGCGGTCGATGTAGAACTGCTCGACGCGCAGCGGCGGGAACTGCGGGTTCTCCACCACCGGCGTCGACAGGTCCGCACCCACGTCGAACAGGTCGTTCTGCACGCGGGTGAGGACCTTGACGATCTCCTCCTCGAGGCCGCCCAGCGCGATCGCCGTGCCGATCACCGCGTTCGCCTCGTTGGCGTCGGCGTACGCGGCGATGCGCAGGTCGGTCTTGGTGACCCGGCTCATGTCGCCGAGGGCAGTCGTGCCCTGGTCGCCGGTCCTCGTGTAGATGCGCGTCAGATTGACCATGCGGCCAGCCTAGTTACGCTCCGGACGTCCGGAAGACCCGTGTGCCCACCGTCACGGCCAGCGCGGTGAAGCCGAGGGCCACCAGCACGCCGTAGAGCATGTGCGCCGTCGTGTACGAGCCGACGTACGCGTCCCGCACCGCGTCCACCAGATAGCGGAACGGGACGAAGTGGGAGAGCACGTTCAGCCAGGTGGGCGCCAGGGTCATCGGGAGCATCAGGCCGGACAGGAGCATGGACGGCATCGTCAGCGCGTTGACCGCCGGGCCAACTCCTGCGGGGTGCGGACCTTCATCGCCAGCGCATACGACAGCGAGCCCAGCGAGACCGTGAGCAGCGCGACGAACGCGAAACCGATCAGGATGCCGGCCAGCGGCGCCCGCAGGCCCATCGCCACCGCCGCCAGTACCAGCAGCACCGCCTGGAAGACGAAGACCGTGGCGTCGCGCAGCACGCGGCCGAGCAGCAGGGCGAGGCGGCTCACGGGCGTCACCCGCATGCGCTCCACCACCCCCTAACTGTTCTCGATGATGATCGTGAAGCCCGCAAAGGCGGCTCCGAACAGGCCGAGCTGGAGCAGCAGCCCGGGGACCAGGACCTGCCAGGAGCTGCCCCGCGCGCCGAGCGGCAGGTGCGTCAGCAGCGGGCCGAAGAACAGCAGGTACAGCAGCGGCATCGGCACACCGAAGAGCAGCGCGAAGCGGGAGCGCAGCGACTGGCGGATGTAGCGGCCGTAGAGGAGTGCGGTGTCGTGGAGGAGCATCTCTTCGTCTTCGTCCGGTTTCCTATACGGCTACGGGGGCGGCGTCGGCCGGGGCGGGGCCGCGGCCGGTGATGGCGAGGAACGTGTCCTGGAGGGAGGCGTCGATCGAGCCGCCGTAGCGGAGCTTGAGCGCGCTCGGGGTGCCCTCCGCGACGACCACGCCCTTGTCCACGACCACCAGCCGGTCGGAGAGGGCGTCGGCTTCGTCGAGGTAGTGGGTGGTCAGGAAGACCGTCGTGCCGTGCTCGTCGCGCAGGCGGCGGATCAGGTCCCAGAGGTCCGCGCGGCTGCCGGGGTCCAGGCCCGTCGTCGGCTCGTCGAGGAACAGGACCTTCGGGCGGTGGGTGAGGGCCATCGCGATGTCCAGGCGGCGTCGCTGGCCGCCGGAGAGCGCGGAGGTCTTGCGGTCGAGCAGTTCGGTCAGGTCCAGGTTTGGAGCACGGCTTCGGGACGGTGACGATCGCGGACGTCGCGGAGGCCGCCGACGTCTCCGTGAACACCGTCTACAACTACTTTCCGGCCAAGGAGGACCTCTTCTTCGACCGCTCCGCCGGGGTCGTCGACCGGCTGGCGCGCTGGGTGCGCGGCCGGGACGCGGGGGAGTGGGCCGCGCGGGCCGTGCTGCGCGAACTGCGCGAGGAGGTCGAGGCGGTCTCGCCGCGGGTCGGCCTGATGGAGGGCTACGACCGCTTCATGCGCGTCATCCACGAGGCGCCGGCCCTCCGCTCCCGGCTGTGGAGCATGCAGCAGGAGATCCACGACAATCTCGAGGCGGCCCTGCGCGAGGAGACGGGCGCGGCCGCGGACGACCCGCTGCCGGGTCTGATCGCGGGGCAGATCTGCTGGATCCACCAGACGGTCTTCGTCACCATCGGCCGCCGGATGATCGCCGGGCACAAACCGGCCGAAGTGTCACGAGAGGTACTCACGCTCCTCGACGACATAGAGGAGCTGTTGAGTGAAAAGGTACTCAACTACGCCGTCCGAGGCGCGGACTGACACTTGCCGGTGTGATGTCCGTCAATTGAGACGTGACGCGCATTACTTACCGGTCACACAGCCCCTCACGAGCGCTAGTGTCCGCCGAGAGGCTCCCCCGAACTCTCGGCTTCGCTCGAGCAGGGGGACCCCCGCGTAAACAGTACGCAATCGCTCGTGCAGTCGTTCAAAGGGGAGTCGGAGTGGCACGGAAGCTCGCCGTCATCGGGGCCGGTCTCATGGGGTCCGGCATCGCCCAGGTCTCCGCGCAGGCGGGCTGGGACGTCGTCCTGCGTGACGTCACCGACGAGGCACTCACGCGTGGCACCGACGGCATCAAGGCCTCGTACGACAAGTTCGTCAGCAAGGGCAAGCTGGAGGCGCACGACGCCGACGCCGCGCTCGCCCGCATCACCGCGACCACCGACCTGGACGCCGCCTGCGACGCCGACGTCGTCGTAGAGGCCGTCTTCGAGAAGCTCGACGTCAAGCACGAGATCTTCCGTACCCTCGACAAGCTCGTGCGCGAGGACGCCGTGCTCGCCTCCAACACCTCCGCCATCCCGATCACCAAGATCGCGGCCGCGACGGAGCGCCCGGAGCGCGTCGTGGGCACGCACTTCTTCTCGCCGGTCCCGATGATGCAGCTGTGCGAGCTCGTACGCGGCCACAAGACCAGCGACGAAACCCTCGCCAGGGCACGGGAGTTCGCCGAGTCCGTCGGCAAGACCTGCATCGTCGTCAACCGGGACGTCGCCGGCTTCGTGACGACCCGCCTCATCTCGGCCCTCGTCGTCGAGGCGACGAAGCTGTACGAGTCGGGCGTCGCCACCGCCGAGGACATCGACCTCGCCTGCAAGCTGGGCTTCGGCCACGCCATGGGCCCGCTCGCCACGGCGGACCTGACCGGCGTCGACATCCTTCTGCACGCCACGAGCAACATCTACACCGAAACCCAGGACGAGAAGTTCGCTCCGCCGGAGCTGATGCGCCGGATGGTTGACGCCGGTGACATCGGCCGGAAGAGCGGGCAGGGCTTCTACAAGCACTGAAACCGCACACGCCCCACTGACATCACCCTTCGGGGTGAATTCGGTATCGGTTCGCTTACAAGCAGCAACCGCGCTGCCACTCCAGCAGTCAGACGTTGCACAGCCACCGTCATGGAGCACGCCACCGCACTCACGGGGAGCGCATATGCACATCAGGGGCGACCACGCCGAGCTGGTCGTCGGGGGCCGCCTCGACGTCCGCAGCGCGGCGGACGCCCGTACGGTCCTGCACTCGGCCGTCGACAACGGTGTCGGCGACCTCGTGCTCGACCTGTCCGAACTCGACTCCTGGGACGCCACCGGACTCGGCGTCATCATGGGTGCCCACCGGCGAGCCGGCCGCTGCGGCCGGCGGCTGGTGCTGCGCGGCGTGCCGCCGCAGATGCAGCGCCTGCTGGTGGCCACCCGGCTGCACCGGATCCTGGCCATCGAGGGCGGCATCGGGGTGGAGTCCCTGCCCCGCGTGTGAGCCCTGGCGCGGATGCCCCTGGGTGCGCTCCGTACGGGTGTGAACCGGGCGACGGGGGAGACCCGGGCCCACATCCCCGAAACGTACGTCGCGTGCAATCCTCACGAGACCGTGACGTCTCGGACGGGGCGGTACCCCGGGCTGTCGTAGATACTGTGCGAAGGTTTAGGGTTCGGTCGCCCGCTGGCATGCAACCCTCGAGCGGGCCCGGACCAGAAGCGACAGCGCGGTGTGCGGCAAGGCCGGGAGGGGCTGGAAGAGCACACGACGCTTTTGGGGGGCTTGGAACCTATGGACTCGAACACCCGGGGACCCGAGGGCATGGGCCATGATGGCGACGGCAACGCGCCGCGCCAGCGCCCGCCCAGGGAATCCCTTTCACCCGACTTCGGACAGCACGCGCCCGCACTGGCCCGCACGGTGCAGCTTGTCACGGGCGACTTCCTGCTCACCGTCAACCCCGTCGACGGCAGCGAAATAGAGGCCTGCCCGCCCGGTGAGCGCCCCGGCCGGCCGCAGAAGTACACGGCTGCCGAGCGCGCCGAGACCGACCGCGCGGCCAAACCGCCCGTCCCGCCCGGCCCGGCACAGCCCGCGCTGCCGCTCCTCGAGCGCCAGGACGAACGCGAGCGGCTGGTACGGCTCCTGGCCCGCGGCCGCTCCGTGCGCCTCACCGGTCCCGCGGGCTCCGGCCGCACCAGTCTCCTCGACCTGGTCGCCGACGACTGCGCGGACCTCGCCCCGGACGGTGTCGTCCGCCTCACCGGCTACCGCCGCACGGCGACCGACCTGCTCCACGACCTCTTCTACGCCGTCTACAACGCGCCCCTGCACCGGCCGGACCGGGACGAACTGCTCGACCTGGTCCGCGAGATCGGCGCGGTCGTCGTCCTCGACGACATCGAGTTCGGCGGCAGCGCGCTCGACGAACTGCTCGACGCCACCCCTGAGTGCGCCTTCCTGATCAGCGCCACCCCCGACGTGCCCGCGCCGTCCGCCGACTCGGCCATCGAGGAGGTCTTCCTCAGCGGCCTGGACCGCGCCGGCGGCGTCGAACTGCTGGAGCGCACCGTCGGTCGCGTGCTCACCGAGGAGGAGGCCAACTGGGCCGGCGACCTCTGGTTCGAGTCCGAGGGCCTGCCCCTGCGCTTCGTCCAGGCCGGCGCCCTGCTGCGCCAGCGCGACCAGCTGCGCGCCAGCGTCAACGCCGTCGACGAGTTCGGCGTCTTCGAGGACGCGCCGCCCTCCGACGCACCCCTCGACACCGGCGACGGCGACGACGTACCCCTGCCCTCGCTCGGCGAGGCGGCCGCGCCTGCCCCGCTGCTCGCCTCCCGGCTGAGCGCCTCGGCCCGCGCCACCCTGCGGTTCGCCGTCGCGCTCGGCGGCGAGGTGCCGCACCAGGCGCACCTGCCCGCGCTGGTCGGCGACACCCACGCGGACGCCGCGCTCGGCGAGCTGGCGAGCTGCGGCCTGGTCTCCCCGGTCGGCTCCCGCTACCGGCTCGCCGCCGGGGTGCTGACCCAGCTGGAGGCCGCCGGATACGCCGACGACGTCGAGACGCAGGCCCTCACCGCCGCCCAGCACTACGCCTGGTGGGCCGGGCACCCCTCGGTCACGCCCGAGCGGGTGTGCGCCGAGGCGGACGCCGTGCTCGCCGCGCTGAGCGTCCTGGTGCCCATGACGCCTCCGGGCGAGGGCGAGCAGAGCACGGCCGTGCAGCTCGCCCGCACGGCCGCGCCCGCGTTCGCCGCCGGGCTGCACTGGAGCGCCTGGGAGCGCGCGCTGCGCTCCGGCGCCGAGGCCTCCCGGCTCGCCGGTGAGGTTGCCGAACAGGCCTACTTCCACCACGAGTTGGGCATCCTCGCGCTCTGCGGCGGCCGGCTCGACCGGGCCCGTGCCGAGCTGGAGGCCTCCATCGGCCTGCGCGGCGCGCTCGCCGACAAGCGCGGCACCGTGGCCGGACGCCGGGCGCTCGCCCTGGTCGCCGACCGTTCCGGCACGACGCCGGGCGTCGGCGCGACCGCGGGCGAGGAGGTGCCCGACGCGCGCACCGAGGAGTCGGCGTCGCCTCCCGGCGGGGTCCCCGCGGCCTTCCTGCCGCTCCAGCCGCCCGGCGGCGACACCTCGACGCTGGTCACGTACCAGTCCTCGGCCGCGGGCTCGCCGTCCTCGCCCTCCTCGGCGGCCCCGTCGAAGCACCGGGTCGGCCTCAAGGGCCTCGCCCGGCGCAACCTCGTGGCGGCCGGCGCGGGCGCCCTGCTCGCGGCCGTCCTCGGCACGGTGGTGACGCTCGGCGCCACCTCCCACAACGACGCCAACAACCCCTCCGACGAGGTCAGCGTCAATCCGTCCGCCAGCCAGGGAACGGACGACGGCAGCCTGGGCGCCGACACACCGAAGAAGGGCGACAACGGCAACGGCGACACCGGCACGGCCACCAGCCGCCCGACGGATCCGGGCCCCGACGGCACGTACGGCACGTCCGACGACCCGACACCGCCGGCGGACACGACCCGGCCTTCGGACGAACCGAGCGGCACGAAGGGGTCGGGGGGTGGCGGCGGTTCGTCGAGCAAGCCGTCGAAGTCGCCGTCCAAGCCTCCGACGTCGTCGAAGCCACCCACGTCCAAGCCGCCGACGTCCACCCCGCCGACCTCGAATCCGCCGACGTCCACCCCGCCGACGACGTCCGCGCCGCCGTCGTCGGGCCCTCCGTCGACCCCGTCGACCTCCGACTCGGCCAGCGGCCCGGCTTCGTCCAGCGCCCCGGCGGCGTCCAGCAGTTCGGCGAGCGCCCCGACGAGCGGCGGCGCGGGGAGCCCGAGCAGCTCGGGCGCCGAGATCTGAAGTCCCCGGGAACAACAGAAGGGCCACGTCCGTGATCGGACGTGGCCCTTCCTGTCGTAAGAGGTCCCCGTCAGAACAACCGCAGCTTGTCGTCCTCGATGCCCCTGAGCGCGTCGTAGTCCAGCACCTGGCACCCGATGCCCCGGTCGGTCGCGAGGACGCGGGCCTGCGGCTTGATCTCCTGGGCCGCGAAGATGCCGCGCACCGGCGCGAGATGGGGATCGCGATTCAACAGCTCGAGGTAGCGCGTGAGTTGTTCCACGCCGTCGATCTCCCCGCGCCGCTTGATCTCCACGGCGACGGTCTGGCCGTTGCCGTCCCGGCACAGGATGTCGACGGGGCCGATGGCGGTCGGGTACTCGCGGCGGATGAGCGTGTAGCCCTCGCCGAGCGTCTCGATGCGGTCGGCGAGGAGCTCCTGGAGGTGCGCTTCCACGCCGTCCTTGATCAGCCCTGGATCCACGCCGAGTTCGTGGGTGGAGTCGTGGAGGATCTCCTCCATCGTGATAATGAGCTTCTCGCCCGCCTTGTTGGTGACGGTCCACACGCCGTCTTCGTCGCCCGAGCCCTCCTTCAGCGTGCAGGGCGGCGACATCCAGTTCAGGGGCTTGTAGGCGCGGTCGTCCGCGTGGATCGAGACGCTGCCGTCCGCCTTCACCAGGATCAGACGGGGCGCTGACGGGAGGTGGGCGGTGAGCCGGCCCGCGTAGTCGACGGAGCATCGGGCAATGACGAGACGCATGGTCGGCAACGCTACTCGACGCGCGGCGGTGCGCGCGATTCGCCCGGTTGCCTCCCACCCCTGACTCTTGACCGACGGCCTGTGGACCGCCCCTTTTTTCCCTGGATAACCCTTGTTCACTCGTGGCCGATTGTGTGCCCAACCCGTCTTGCCTGTACGTACATTCGCCTGGTGGCCTCACGTTCTGATGCCTACCGTAGTGAACGGGAGGTCGCGATGTGTGTACGCAGCGTGTTCGATATCGCGAACCTTCTTACCTGTCCGGCAACCCCTGCTGTTCGGGGGTGCGAGAGGAGAACTCATGTCGCTCGACGTCTCACCGGCCCTACTCGAACAGGCCGAGCGAGGCGAGGTCGACGAAGCTGCCTTCGTCGACTGCGTCCGGACCTCCCTGCCCTACGCATGGGAGATGATCAGCTCCCTGGTGGCCCAGCTGAAGGTGGACGGCGGAGAGTTCGCCGACAACCAGACGCCCCCGCCGGACGAGCAGGCACGCGGTCAGTTGCTGCGTGCGCTCGCGAGTGACGCCATACGCGGTGCGCTGCAGCGGCACTTCGGTGTGCGGCTTGCCTTCCAGAACTGCCACCGGGTGGCGGTGTTCCCGCTGGACGCCTCGGCCGACGAGAGGCTGGCCCGCTTCACGTCGGTGCGCAGCCAGCTGCTCAACCAGTCCCCGGAGCTCAGGGACTGCTGACGCAGTAGGTGGCTTGCTTGCCGCTCCGCCCGCGGGAGGTGCATGGAGTGCTGGGGCGGCAAGCCTTCCGCGACGCGGCCCGCTCAGCCGAGGTGGGGCAGTACGTCGGCACCGAGTCGCCGTACGTTCTCCTCCGTCGCCGCGAGGTCCCCCGAGCCCTCGACGAGCAGGGCGAAGCGGGAGATGCCGGTCCGCTCGGAGGTCGCCGCGAGCCGGTCGGCGCACAGCCGCGGGGTGCCCACCGGGTGCAGCCCGCAGAGCAGTTCGGTGTACGCGAGCGGGTCGCGCATCGGCCGGGCGCGGCCGTCGACCGTGCCATGGGCGTCCAGGCCTTGCTTCAGCCACCCCGGCATCGCCTTCAGCAGCGTCTCCACCGCGTCGGAGCGCCGGTCGGCGATCTGGCAGACGCCGGCCGAGACATGGGCGGCGCCCCGGACCTGCTCGGCCGGCCGCCCCGCGGCATGCGCGCACCTTTGCCACAGGGCGACCATCTCGGCCTTCTCCTCGTCCCCGACGTGCATCCCCAGCAGCATCGGCAGTCCGTGCTCGGCGGCCAGCCGCACGCTTGCCGGGGAGGTGCAGGCGACGACGACCTCGGGGCCCGGGGCCTCCGTCAGTGCCTCCGACGGGCGGGGTACGACGGGGACCTCACGGAAGGTGAATCGTTCCCCCGAAGCGGACACCGACGCTTCGCGCAGCCAGCGAACCAGCAGATCGAGTGATTCCGGGAAGCCCTTCTCGTACGCCTCCAGCCCCGTCCCGAAGACCTCCAGGTCCACCCAGGGCCCCCCGCGCCCCACGCCCAGCGAGAACCGCCCGCCGCTCGTCACGTGCAGCAGCGCGGCCTGCTCGCCGAGCGCGACCGGGTGGGCGGTGGGCAGTACGCTGATCGCCGTACCGACCCGGATGCGGTGGGTGCGGCCAAGCAGCAGCGCGGCCAGGGTCACCGCCGACGGGCACGTCCCGTACGGCACGAAGTGGTGCTCGGCCAGCCAGACCGTGTCGAGCCCCGCATCCTCGGCGACCTCGGCCGAGCGGACCGCGCGGTGCAGCGCCTCCCCCTGGCCCTGACCCGGAAACTGGGCCGCCAACACGAAACTTCCTACGCGCATTGCATTTCCTGCTTCCTTGGCTCCGACACGGAGCTCCCCCACCGGGGATAACCGCCCGACACGTGCCGAGGACACGGCTTGGCGAAGAGATTTGCGGATTGTCTGTGGAATGGGTCGCCCCGGAGGGGACTTGTGGGGGTTGGCGCCCTACGCGTACCCCGGTCCGTGCCGCGTAGGCTGGACATGGCCCGTGCTTCCTGTACAGCTCCGTGAGGTGTCCTGTGTCCCCGCGTCGCAACCGACCCAAGGGTTCCTGCTCGTTCGGCCCGAGTGCCGAGGACGACCGCGCGGGCCGCTACGGCGGCTGGCGGTCCACGGAGAGCTGGCAGGGCGAGGACTGGAGCGTGCGCCACGTGGCGGGCGCGAGCGCGCAGGGCAAGACGTACCGCTGCCCGGGCTGTGACCAGGTGATCCCTTCCGGCGTCCCCCACGTGGTGGCCTGGCCCGAGTACGCGGGCGTGGACGACCGCCGGCACTGGCACAAGGCGTGCTGGAACGCGAAGGACCGCCGCACCACGCGGGTGCAGCGGTCCCGTAACGCGCCGAGGTTCTGAACCGGGCTTACACGTCCCGCTTCTGCAGCAGCGCCCAGGCGCCGGCGAAGGCGACGGCCGTCACGCCCAGGATGATCCACAGCGGATCCCAGCCCGACGGGCCGGAGCGGCTGAGGGAGTTGGAGTAGAAGACGCTCAGCTGGTTCGGGATCGAGTACTCGAACAGGGCGGTGCGCACCTGCTCCAGCGACTGCGTGAACATGAACAGCGCGATGACCAGTGGGGCGAGCACAACGCCGATCATGATGGTGATGGCGCCCGCCGAGTGCCGCAGGATCGAGCCGATGACGAGCGAGAGCAGCCCGAGCAGGGCCAGGTAGAGGCTGACGCCGACCGTGGCCTTGAACCACTCCCCGCCGGACGGCTGCCGGGCGCCGCTGCCCTCCAGCATGGCCACCTGCGCGAAGGCGACCAGGGCGGAGGACACCAGGGTGACCACGAACGCGACGAGGAAGAACACGATGGCCTTCGCCGCGAGCACCCGCCCCCGGGTGGGGCACGCCGTCATCGTGGTCCGGATCATGCCGGTGCCGTACTCCGAGGCCGTGGTCAGCACGCCGAGCGTGATGATGCAGATGCTGCCGAGGAGCAGCCCGAAGAAGCCCAGGGACAGCGGGTTCTCGCCACCCGAAAAGTCCGACGAGCCGACGACCACCGCGCCGGTCAGCAGCCCGATGCCGACCACGAGCAGGACGAACACGCCGAGCGTCCACATCGTGGAGCGCACCGACTTGATCTTCGTCCACTCCGAGGCGAGGGCGTGCCCGAGGTGCGTACGGACGACGGGGATCGGCGAGGTGTAACCGGGATACGGAGAACCGGCCGCCGCCTGCCAGGCGGGCGCGGCCTGCGGCATCGGAGTCTGGGGCGAGCTCATCGGGCGTCCTCGGGCTTGGTCGAGTCGGGGGCGGAGTCGGAGTCGGAGCGCTGCGCGGGCGGCTGTGGGGGCGCGGCGGCCGGGGCGGGCGGCTGGTCCTGTGCGGGGGCGGCGGGCTGTGCGGGCACCTGCGGCGCCTGGGGCGCCGGCTGCGCGTACGGGTTCGCCTGACCCGCGACGGGCGGCCCGGCAGGCGCGGACGGAGCACCGTACGGGTTCGGCTCTGCCGTGCCCGGAGCGGCGGAGGGCGCGGACGGAGCACCGTACGGGTTCGGCTGACTCGCGCCCGGGGCGGTACCGGGCGCGGCCGGGGCGCCGTAGGGCCTCGCGGGCGCCTGGGCGGGCCGCACCGGCTGACCGGGCTGTCCCTGCGGCGGCGCGAACGGCTGCCCGCCCTGCTGGGGCGGCGGTGGGGCGTACCAGCCGGGCTGGCCCTGCCCCGGCACCGGCACCGGCGGCTCGGCGCCGGGCGGCAGGGGCTGCATCAGCCCTGCCTTCTGGTCGGTCGTCGAGCGGTAGTCGACGGCGGCCTGCGTCATCCGCATGTACGCCTCCTCCAGCGAGGCCTGGTGCGGCGACAGCTCCCACAGGCGTACGTCGGCGTCGTGCGCGATGTCGCTGATGCGGGGGAGCGGCAGCCCGGTCACCCGCAGCGCGCCGTCCTGCTCCGGCAGCACGTGCCCGCCCGCCTCGGTGAGCGCGGACGTCAGCTTCTCCCGCAGCTGCGGCTCGGTGTCGGGCGTGCGGACGCGCGCGAAGTCCGCGGAGTTGGCCGAGATGAAGTCCTTCACGCTCATGTCGGCCAGCAGTTGTCCGCGGCCGATGACGATCAGGTGGTCGGCGGTCAGCGCCATCTCGCTCATGAGGTGACTCGACACGAACACCGTCCGTCCCTCCGCCGCGAGGGACTTCATCAGGTTCCGCACCCAGAGGATGCCCTCGGGGTCCAGGCCGTTGACCGGCTCGTCGAACAGCAGCACCTGCGGGTCGCCGAGCAGCGCCGCGGCGATGCCGAGGCGCTGGCCCATGCCGAGCGAGAAGCCCTTGGACCGTCTCCTGGCCACGTCCTGGAGGCCGACGACACCGAGCACCTCGTCGACGCGCCGGGCCGGGATGCCCGACAGCTGGGCCAGGCACAGCAGGTGGTTGCGGGCGGACCGGCCGCCGTGGACGGCCTTGGCGTCCAGCAGGGCGCCGACCTGGCGGGGGGCGTTCGGCAGCTTGCGGTAGGGGTAGCCGCCGATCGTCACCGAGCCCGCGGTGGGGTTGTCCAGGCCGAGGATCATCCGCATGGTCGTCGACTTGCCCGAGCCGTTCGGCCCGAGGAAGCCGGTGACGGCACCTGGCCGCACTTGGAAGGAGAGGTTGTACACGGCGGTCTTGTCGCCATAGCGCTTGGTCAGGCCGACTGCCTCGATCATGCTCCGCACCCATCGAAAGGTTCAGGACAGCGGGGCACACGCCCCCGTAAGGGATAGGAGGATATCGGGGCGCTGACGGTTCCACCCAAGGGAAGTAAAAGCACGCGGAGGACGGCCGGTGTCAGGCGTCCCGTTTCTTCAGCAGCACGTAGCCGCCGGCGAGCGCCGCGATCACCCACAGGGCCATGATGCCGAGTCCGCCCCACGGGCCGTACGGGGTGTCGTCGTCAACCAGGGGGACCACCTGCATGATCCGGCTGCCGGCCTGGTCGGGCAGGAAGCGGCCGACCTTCTTCGTCGCCGAGACGTTGCCGAGGATGTTGGAGATCAGGAAGAAGAACGGCATCAGGATGCCGAGCGACAGCATCGGCGAGCGCAGCATCGCGGCGACCCCCATCGAGAACATCGCGATGAGGGTCATGTAGAGGCCGCCGCCGATGACCGCGCGTAGCACGCCCTGGTCGCCGATCGACGCCCGGTGGGGGCCGAGCACCGCCTGCCCGAGGAAGAAGGCGGCGAAGCTGGTGGCCATGCCGACGACGAGGGCGAGGCCGGTGGCGACCGCCACCTTGCTGAACAGGAAGGCGCCGCGCTGCGGGACGGCGGCCAGCGAGGTGCGGATCATGCCGGTGCTGTACTCGTTCGACACCACCAGCACCCCGAACACGATCATTGCGAGCTGCCCGAGCGTCATGCCCGCGAAGCTGACGAACGTCGGGTCGAAGGAGAGCCGGTCCGGCGGGCCCATCCGGTCGAACTCGTTCTTCGACAGAGCAGAGATCAGCATGCCGAGGGCGACGGTGACGACCACGGCGAGGGACAGCGTCCACACGGTGGACGCCACAGACCGGATCTTGGTCCACTCGGACCTGATGACCTGGGTCGCCGCCATGCCTCAGCCCTCCTTCTTCCAGTTGCCGCCCCACTGCCGGCCGGGCGCGTCCGCGTGGGCGTGGTACTCCACCGACTCGGCGGTGAGCCGCATGAAAGCCTCCTCCAGCGAGGACTGCCGGCTGCTCAGCTCGTGCAGCACGATGTGGTGCTGTGCGGCCAGCTCGCCGATGTGCTCCGGCTTGCCCCCGTCGACCTCGAGCAGTCCGCCGCCGGTCTCGACGACCGTGATCCCCGCCCCGTGCAGCACGTCGCGCAGCTTCTCGCGCTGCGGGGTGCGGATCCGGACGTAGGAGCGGGAGTTCTGCTCGATGAAGTCGGCCATGGAGGTGTCGGCGAGCAGCCGGCCCTGTCCGATGACGACGAGATGGTCGGCGGTCAGTGCCATCTCGCTCATCAGATGGGAGGAGACGAAGACCGTACGGCCCTGGGACGCGAGGGACTTCATCAGGCTGCGGATCCAGTGGATGCCCTCGGGGTCGAGCCCGTTGACCGGCTCGTCGAACATCAGGATCCGCGGGTCGCCGAGCAGTGCGGCGGCGATGCCGAGCCGCTGGCTCATGCCGAGCGAGAAGGCCTTCTCCTTCTTCCGGGCGACCGCGGTGAGACCGACCGTGTCGAGGACCTCGTGGACCCGGCTCTTCGGGATGCCGTTGCTCTGGGCCAGGCACAGCAGGTGGTTGAAGGCGCTGCGCCCGCCGTGCACGGCCTTGGCATCCAGCAGCGCGCCGATGTACGTCAGCGGGTCCCTGAGCCGGTCGTAGTGCCGGCCGTCGATGCGGACGTCGCCGGCGGTGGGGCGGTCGAGGCCGAGGATCATCCGCATGGTCGTGGACTTCCCGGCGCCGTTGGGCCCGAGGAAGCCCGTGACGGTGCCCGGTACGACGGTGAAGGTGAGGCGGTTGACCGCCAGTTTCTCGCCGTACCGCTTGGTCAGCCCCTCGAGCTCGATCATGCGGCCACGCTAAAACGGCACAAAGCCCCCCGCCACCTGAGGTGGCGGAGGGCTTCGCGCGGATGTTCAGCCGCCGTACGCCCCGGTGTTACCGGGACTGCTGGGCCGGAACGCCGCGGGAGATCGGCTCGTCCTCGGCCGGCGAGCCCGTGGCGGCCACCGCGGCACCGGTGAGGGTCGCCAGCATCTCGCGCACGTTCGTCAGCTGGGCGTTGATCGAGTCGCGGCGGTTGGTCAGCGCAGCCAGCTCGCGCTCGGACTCCGAACGGATACGGTCCGCCTTGGCGTTGGCGTCGGCCACGATGTCCTCGGCCTGACGCTGGGCCGTCTCGACGGTCTGGCGGGCGCGGCGCTCGGCGTCGGTGCGCAGCTTCTCGGCCTCCAGGCGCAGCTGCTCGGCGCGGTGCTCGATCTCGGCGAGCCGCTTCTCGGCCTTGGCCTGACGGGACGCCAGGTCGCGCTCGGACTGCTCGCGGCGCTTGGCGAGGTTCGTCTCGAAGTCGGCGGCGGCCTGCGCGGCCTTGGCGCGGGTTTCCTCGAAGAGGGCGTCGGCCTCCTCGCGCTTGGACTGCGCGTCCTTCTGCGCCTCGGCCCGCAGCTGGGCCGCGTCGCTCTTGGCCTTCTCGACGATCCGGATGCCCTCTTCCTCGGCCTTCGCCTTGCGCTCCGCGGCGAAGGACTCGGCGTCGTTGCGGACCTGCTGGGCCGCCGACTCGGCGAGTTCGCGGTGCTGCTCGGCCGCGCGCCGGGCCTCCTCACGCAGATCCTTGGCCTCTTCCTCGGCGAGGCGGAGGATCTTCTCGACCCGCGCGCCGAGACCCGCGTACGACGGCTCGGCGTCGCCGATCTGGGCCTGGGCGTTCTGCGTCTCGAGGTGGAGCTCCTCGATGCGCTTCTCCAGGGCGGTGATGCGGGCGAGAGCACTGTCACGGTCGGAGACGAGCTTGGAGATACGTTCGTCCACCTGAGCGCGGTCGTACCCACGCCGCACAAGCTCGAAGCCGTAGGGGGAAGTGTCGCTCATGGGGTTCCTGTCGAATGAGACCGGTGAGGTGATAGGTGGAATCCTAGGGGCCGAAGCGGTGTGTCATCGAGCGGATACGTGTTTGATCTGGAGAATGACACCTCTTTTGAGTGGCTGACCGCCGGAAAGCTTGCCAAAGACTTGGTCAAATCCCCCAGAAGACACCGAATACGCCCTCCACGCTAGCTCTCTGACGGCTTGCCACCCGAACGGGGTGCGCCCACGGTCGCTCCCGCCTTGACGCCGGCGTCCTTGCCGGCCGACGGGGCCTCGAAAGACTCCAACGCTTCCAGGACGTCCTGGACACGGGAGATCTCGGCATTGATGTCCTCGCGGCGCCGCATCAGGATCTCCAGCTCCCGCTTGCCCTCCTCGACCGTGCGCCTGGCCTCGCGGATCGCCTCGGCCTTGAGCTCCTCGGCCTCCTTGACCAGCGCGGCCTTCTTCTGCTCGGCCTCCTTGAGCAGCCCCTCGGCCTTCTTGACCGCGGCGATGCGCACCTTGCCCGCCTCGGAGTTGGCCTCCGAGACGATCTCCTTGGCCTTGGCCTGCGCCTTGGCGAGCTGCTCCTCGGCGGCCTTGATGAGCGCGTCGCAGCGGTCGCCCGTGGACTTCATCGTCTCGGCGGCCTCGCGCCGGGCGCGCTCGTGCAGCTCCTCGATCTCGGCCGTGATGCGCTCGCGCAGCTCCTCCGCGCGCTCGCGGATCGCGGTGGCGTCCCGGCGGGCGCCGACGAGCAGCTCGTCCGCGTCCGTACGGGCCTTCTCCACCAGCGCGTTGCCCTCGACGGTCGCCTCGGACAGGATCCGGTTGGCCTCCTGGCGGGCCGCGCCCACCATCGTGTCGGCCTGGGACTCCGCGTCCGCCTTCGTCTTGACCGCGCTCTGCTGCGCCTCGGTGAGCAGCTTGTCGGCCTCGGCCGTGGTCTCGGTGATGAGCTTGTCGACCTGCTCGGCCGCCTCCGAGCGCCGCTTGTTGGCGTCCTTGCGGGCCTCGTCCAGCGTCCGCTCGGCCTCCTCGCGCGCGGCGGCCACCAGGCGCTCGGCCTCCGCCTGCGCCTCGGCCCTGACCCGCTCGGCCTCGGTGCGCAGCCGCTCGGCGTGCTGCTGGGCCGAGCCGACCGTCTCGGCGGCCTCGGCGCGCAGCCGCTCCGCGTCCCCGGTGGCGTCCGTGATCAGCTTCTCGGCCTTGGCGATCGCCTCGGTGCGGACCCGGTCGGCCTCGGCGACCGTCTCCGACTGCAGGCGCTCGGCCTCGGCCCGCGCCTCGGAGATGAGCGTGTCCGCCTGCGTCGCCGCGTCCGACCGGATGCGGTTGGCGTCCTCGCGGGCCTCCGCGCGGGTGCGGGCGGCGTCCTGGTCGGCCTGCGCGATGGTGTCGGAGGCCTCGGTCCGCACCCGCTGGGCGTGCTCGGCGGCGTCCGCGCGGATCCGGTCCGACTCGGCGATCGCCTCGGACACCGTGCGCTCCGCGAGCGCCTTGGCGGCCTCGGACTCCTCCTGGGCCTCGCGCCGCAGCCGGCCGGCGTCCTCACTCGCCCGCTCGCGCTCGGCGTAGGCGTCGGCGCGGACCCGGTCCGCCTCTTCCTGGGCCTCCCGGCGCGTACGGTCCGCGGCGTGCTCGGCGGCGGAGCGCAGGCCGGCGATCTCCTCCTGCGCCTGCTCGTGCAGCCCGGCGACGGAGTCCCGTACCTGCTGGGCGTGCTGCTCGGCGGCCGACACCATCTCGGTGGCGCGCCGGTCGGCCTCCTCCAGCAGGCGGGTGGCCTCGGCCTGCGCCTCCTCCACACGCCTGCGCGCGGAGGCCAGCAGCTCCTCGCTCTGCTCGCGGGCCCGCTCGCGCTCCTGGTCGGCCTCCTGCCGTGCGGCGCCGAGGAGTTCCTCGGCCTCGCGGCGGCGCCGGGCGGCCTCCTCCTGGGCGGCGGCCAGCGTCTCGGAGGCTTCGGTGCCGAGCCGCTCGGCGGCGGCCTGCGCCTCCGCACGGACCCGGTCGGCGGTGTCCTGGGCCTCCGCCTTGAGCCGCTCGGCCTCGGCCGCGGCCTCCGAGCGCAGCCGTACGGCGATGGCCTCGCCCTCGGCGCGGGAGGCGGACGCGTCGGAGGCGGCCTCGGTGCGCAGCCGCTCGGCCTCCTCCTCCGCCTGCTGCTGCAGGGTGCGGATGCGCTCGGCGGCCTCGGTGCGCAGCCGGTCCGTCTCCTCGGCGGCCTCGCGGCGGATGCGCGCGGCCTCCTCGCGGGCGTCGGTCAGTGCCTGCTCCGCGGCGGCGAGCCGCTGCTCGACCTCGGTGTGCAGCCGCGTCAGCTCGTCGGCGGCCTCCGCCTGCCGGGCCGCGACCGCCCGCTCGGTCTCCTCGCGCAGCTCGCGCGCGGCCCGCTCGGCGTCCGTCTTGATGGCCTCGGCCTGCTCGGCGGCCTCCGCGCGGTGCCGCTCGGCCTCCTTGCGGGTGCGTTCCAGGGTTTCCTCGGCCTGCCGGCGCAGCGTGGTGGCCCGCTCGATGGCCTCGGTGCGGACCTTCTCACTGTCCGTCTGGGCGGTGGTGCGCAGCTCGTCGGCGTCGGCCTTCGCCTTGGCCAGCAGCTCCTCGGCGGACCTGGCCGCCTCCTCGATCTGCGCCACGGCCTCGCGCCGGGCCTCCGCGCGGATCTTCTCGCCCTCGGCGACCGCGTCGGCTCGCAGCTGCTCGGCCTCGCCGCGCAGCCGGCGGGCCTCCTCCTGCAGCTCGACCGTCTTGGCGCGGTACTCCTTGGTGTCGTCCTTGGCCGCGCCCTTGAGCTGCTCGGCGATGTCGTGCGCCTCGGCCCGCAGCCGGTCGGCCTCGGCCTCGGCCTCCCGGCGGATCCGCTCGGCCTCCTCGGCCGCGGCCTTGGTGGTCTTCTTGGCGTCCTCCGACGCCTTGTTGAGCACGTCCTCGGCGGTCTTGGCCGCCTTCGACAGCTGGGTGGCCGTCTCCTCGGCGGTGATGCTGCGGGCCTTCTCCGCCGCCTCGGCGACGATCTTCTCGGCCTCGGCGCGGGCGTCCGCGACCAGCTGCTCGGCCTCGGACTTGGTGTTCTCGGCCTCCTTCGTGGCCTCTTCGACCAGCCGGGCGACCTGCTCCTTCGCCGTCCGCGTACGTGTCTCGTTCGCCGCCTCGGCGCTCGCGAGGGCCTTGGCGGCGGCCTCCCTGGCCTCGGCGACCAGCTTCTCCGCCTCGGCCCGCGCCTCGCGCAGCGCCGCCTCGGCCTCCGCCATGCGCTGCTCGGCGGCCCGGCTCAGCTCGGCGGCCTGGCGGCGGGCGGCGTCCGACTCGGTGGCGGTGGAGGTGCGCAGCTGCTCGGCGTGGTCGGTGGCCTCCTGGGCCTGGGTGGAGGCCGCGTTCAGCAGCCGCTCGGCGTCCGTGCGGGCGCGGCGCAGGATCTGCTCGGCCTCCGCGCGGGCCGCCTCGGCCTCGCTCTGCAGGCGCTGCCGGGCCTCGGCGGTCAGCCGCTCGGCCTCCGCGCGGGCGGCCGCAATGGCTTGCTCGGCCTCGGCACGGGACTCGTCGAGGAGGCGGCGGGCCTGCTGTTCGGTGCGGGCGCGCAGCTGCTCCGCCCACGCCACGTTCTCGTTGACGTGCGACTCGACGGTCTGCCGGCGCTCGGCGAGCTCCTGGTCCAGCTGCTGGCGGCGGGCCACGGCCTCGGCGTGCAGCTCGGCCTGCAGGCGGGCGGCCTGCTCGGCGTGCTCCTGGAGGATGCGCTGGGTCTGCGCCCGGGCCTGGCTCAGCTCGCGCTCGGCGTCGGCGCGGATCTGGTCGGCCTGCATCTGCGCGTTGCGCAGCAACTGCTCGGCCTGGTAGCCGATGTCGGCGCTGTCGTAGGCGGGCCGGGACATGATGGTGCGGCGCGCCTCGTGCAGCTTGGCGCGCAGCACCTCGACCTGGTAGCCGAGGTCTTCGGCGTGCTGGATCGCCTTTTCCCGCTCGGTCTTCAGCCGATCCATCTCGGCCTCGAACCGAGAGAGGTGGTCGACGTCAGCCGCCGGCTCTCGCTCCTGGCGTTCGTAGCCCCGCACTGCGCGGTCCCATCCGTCCCCTGGTCGCAAGCTTCTCCGAACGAGCTCCGTCCATCCGCCGAACGGGGCCCCCGGGGAATGGTGTCAGATCAACGACGGAGCATGGGCTGTTGCCCCGACGCTCGTCCCCCGAAACCCGGACCCCGGAATGCGGTCGCCCTGCACCGCAGAGACGACCGCCCCCAACCCTACCGGCCCTTATGTACGAGGGTCAGTGCTCGGCCGACTCAACAGGCGCCGAAGTGACCAGTTCTGTCAGGACGCCGTGACAGTCCTTTGGGTGCAGGAAGGTGATCCGTGACCCCATGGAGCCGCGTCGCGGCTCCTCGTACAGAACGCGTACGCCCTTGTCGCGGATGTCGGCGGCGTCGGAGTCGACATCCGCCGTACCGAAAGCGATGTGGTGGACGCCCTCCCCGTTCTTGGCCAGCCACTTCGCGACGGTGGAGTCCTCGCGGGTCGGCTCGAGGAGTTGCAGGTACGACGAGCCGCCGTCGGACGTATCGTTGATCTTGAGCATGGCCTCGCGGACGCCCTGCTCCTCGTTGACCTCCGTGTGGAAGACCTCGAAACCGTAGGTGGCCTTGTAGAACTCGACGGTCGCGTCGAGGTCGTGGCAGGCGATCCCGATGTGGTCGATTCGCGTCAGCATGGATTCAGTGCAGCGCTCCGGAGGTGGTTACGCAACGTGCGCGCGATCACACCGACGGCCCGATGACGGGGCGGACTACCCCTCAGTACATTCGAAGTAAACCCTCGTTCACTCCTCGGCTGTGCAAGCCGGTAAGGGGATCGCAGCTCATGTCTTCTGGAACGAACAGCTCTGTGATCGTCGCGGGCGCGCGTACGCCCATGGGGCGGTTGCTGGGCTCGCTGAAGCCCTTCTCGGGAGCCGACCTCGGCGGCTTCGCGATCAAGGCCGCTCTCGACCGTGCGGGGATCGGGGGCGACCAGGTGCAGTACGTGATCATGGGCCAGGTGCTGCAGGCCGGGGCGGGGCAGATCCCGGCCCGCCAGGCCGCGGTCAAGGCCGGCATCCCGATGAGCGTCCCGGCGCTCACCATCAACAAGGTCTGCCTGTCGGGCCTCGACGCGATCGCGCTGGCCGACCAGCTGATCCGCGCGGGCGAGTTCGACGTGATCGTCGCGGGCGGCCAGGAGTCCATGACCAACGCGCCCCACCTGCTGCCGAAGTCCCGCGAGGGCTTCAAGTACGGCGCCATCGAGATGCTCGACGCGATGGCCTACGACGGCCTGACCGACTCCTTCGAGGGCATCGCCATGGGCGAGTCGACCGAGAAGCACAACACGCGCCTCGGCATCGGCCGCCAGGAGCAGGACGAGATCGCCGCCCTGTCCCACCAGCGCGCCGCCGCCGCGCAGAAGAACGGCATCTTCGAGGCCGAGATCACCCCGGTCGAGATCCCGCAGCGCAAGGGCGACCCGGTCCTGTTCAGCAAGGACGAGGGCATCCGCGGCGACACCACGGTGGAGTCGCTGGCCAAGCTGCGCCCGGCCTTCGCCAAGGACGGCACGATCACCGCCGGCACCTCCTCGCAGATTTCGGACGGTGCGGCGGCCGTGGTCGTGATGAGCAAGGCCAAGGCGCAGGAGCTGGGCCTGGACTGGATCGCCGAGATCGGCGCCCACGGCAACGTGGCCGGCCCGGACAACTCCCTGCAGTCGCAGCCGTCGAACGCGATCCTGCACGCCCTGAAGAAGGAGGGCCTGGAGGTCTCCGACCTGGACCTCATCGAGATCAACGAGGCCTTCGCCGCCGTGGCCGTCCAGTCAATGAAGGACCTCGGCGTGTCCACGGAAAAGGTGAATGTCAACGGCGGTGCCATCGCCCTGGGTCACCCGATCGGTATGTCCGGCGCCCGCCTCGTGCTGCACCTGGCGCTGGAACTCAAGCGCCGCGGCGGCGGCGTCGGCACGGCCGCCCTGTGCGGTGGCGGCGGCCAGGGCGACGCGCTGATCGTCCGGGTGCCCAAGGCCTGAACACCGGGCAAAAGCACCCTTGACCGACCTCTTTACGTGAACGTTTACGTGAACGGAGCTGTGATGCAGGACGTCTCCTCTCTGGTGGCCCAGGCCAGGGAAGGCCGGCCGCGGGCCGTGGCCCGGCTGATCTCCCTGGTGGAGGGGGCGTCCCCGCAGCTGAGGGAGGTCATGGAGACACTGGCGCCGCTGACCGGGAACGCGTACGTCGTCGGCCTGACGGGCTCGCCCGGCGTCGGCAAGTCGACGTCCACGTCGGCACTGGTGACGGCGTACCGCAAGCAGGGCAGGCGGGTCGGCGTCCTGGCCGTCGACCCCTCGTCCCCCTTCTCCGGCGGCGCCCTGCTCGGCGACCGGGTGCGGATGTCGGAGCACGCCTCCGACCCTGGCGTCTACATCCGTTCCATGGCGACGCGCGGCCACCTGGGCGGCCTCGCGTGGGCCGCCCCGCAGGCGATCCGGGTGCTGGACGCGGCGGGCTGCGACGTGATCCTCGTCGAGACGGTGGGCGTGGGCCAGTCGGAGGTGGAGATCGCCTCCCAGGCGGACACCTCGGTGGTGCTGCTGGCCCCGGGCATGGGTGACGGCATCCAGGCGGCGAAGGCCGGAATCCTCGAGATCGGCGATGTGTACGTCGTCAACAAGGCGGACCGGGACGGTGCGGACGCGACCGCCCGTGAGCTGAACCACATGCTGGGCCTCGGCGAGGCCCGCGGACCCGGTGACTGGCGCCCGCCCATCGTCAAGACGGTGGCGGCGCGGGGCGAGGGCGTCGACGAGGTCGTCGAGGCCCTGGAGAAGCACCGTGCCTGGATGGAGGAGCACGGTGTCCTGGCCGAACGCCGCCTGGCCCGGGCGGCCCGCGAGGTGGAGACGATCGCGGTCACGGCCCTGCGGGAGCGGATCGGCGACCTGCACGGCGACCGCCGCCTCAGCGCCCTCGCGGAGCGGATCGTGGCGGGTGACCTGGACCCGTACCGGGCGGCGGACGAACTGGTGGCGGGACTGACGGAGGCCTGAGCGCCCCTCGTGACACAGCGGAAGGCGGAGCCCTCAGGGGCTCCGCCTTCCGCTGCACGGGTGGCAGGGTCTGTGCGAGGCTACGGACGCCCTCGCTGCCCCCGCAGATGCTCGGCGATCGGCTTGAGGGCCTTGTCGAGCTCCACCAGCGCCTCGTGCGACAGCAGGTCGATGAAGTGCCTCCGTACGGACGCCACGTGGTGCGGCGCGACCTTCTGCATCGTCTCCATGCCGTGCTCGGTCAGGACCGCGTACAGCCCCCGGCGGTCGGACTCGCAGTTCTCACGGCGCACCAGGTTCGCGTTCTCCATGCGGGTGATCTGGTGCGAGAGGCGGCTCTTGGACTGGAGGGTGGCGGACGCGAGGTCGCTCATCCGCATCCGTAGGTCCTCCGACTCGGAGAGATTCACCAGGATCTCGTAGTCGTTCATCGTCAGGCCGAACGGCTGCAGGTCCTTCTCGAGTTGGTACGTCAACAGCCTGTTGACCTCCAGGTGGGTGCGCCAGGCGCACTGCTCCGCATCGGTCAGCCAGCGCGTGGCCGTCTCGGTCTCCATGAATGAAGTCTACCTAAGAAGTTGAAAGGTGAACTAGTGAGGGTCGTGTGACTGTGCGCACGCGTTCGACGTCACACTCCGCAGACTACCGCTCACAGCCCGAAGCGACGCTGGAGGTCCCCCAGCTGTCCGGGAAGGCGCGGTGTTCCCGGCTGCTGTCCGTGGCTTCCGGACACCCCTGCGCCACCGGGTACCCCGGGCTCCTGCGGAAGCACCCCCGTGGCCTGCTCGGGCATGAGGATCTCGGTCGACTGGAGCAGGACCGTGCCGGCTCCCACGAACTCGAACTGATGCTCCTCCCCGGAGGCCCCGCCGAGGCCCGTCACTGCACGTAGACCGCCCATTACGCCCGTCATGTAGCCGTGGTCGTAGTGGTGGCACGGCGACGGGCAGTCGGCCCAGCCGACGAGCGCCTGCGGGTCCACCCGGATCGGGGGTTCCATGAACACCACCGGACCGTTGGACGCGGCCACGAACTTTCCGGTTCCGATGAGTGTCAGAAAGCCCGGCACGATCGACTGCTTGAGAGCAAGACTTGGCTGAAAAGCGAGCAGGTTGCCGGAGCGAATGGTCAGATTGCCGTCGTCCAAGTCGTAGGAGTTGACGTCGAAGGCCCGGTCGGCGAGCAGCATCTTGCCCGAGCCCTCCGCCACGACCCAGCCGCTCGCGTGCAGAGGCGAATGAAAGGACGTGCGGACAAGGCGGTCCAGCCGGCCGTGCCCGATGCCGTTGAACTCGATCGCCCCGTAGTAGGCGATCATCTTCCCCTTCTGCAGGAACCACTGGCTCCCCTTGAGCTCCACGCAGAAGGTGTACTTGTTGACGTTGTCGTCGACGGGCAGCGTCATCGGGTCGTAGACCACCGGACCGGCGCCCGGAGTTCCGTACGTGCTCACAGCTTTTCCTCCGAGGCCTGGACGTACACCGCACCGCTGCCGCTCAGCTCCAGCTGGAACGCCTCCCCGGAGCCCCGTCCGACCATGTCGCGCCAGCCCAGAGCGGCGGACAGCTTGTTGCGGACGTCGCCGTGGTGGGCGACGTAGGCATGCGGGTCGACGTGCACCGGGCGCTGCGGGGTGATCGGGATCTCGAACACGCCTCCGTGCGCCATCACGGCCACCGAGCCGTGCCCCTTGAGGGTGGTGGTGAACAACCCTTGACCCGTCACCTGGCCCCGGACCATGCCCATGATCCCGCCCTGCGAGCCCATGAACATCGTGCCCTGCTGCAGGGTGCCCTCGAAGGCGAGCACGCGGTCCGCCTCCACGTGCAGGGTGTCGCCGGTGAGGTTGATGACCTGGACGTGGTGGCCGCCGTGCCCGAAGAAGACGGTCCCGCTGCCCTCCACCGTCATCAAAGGCGTGGCCTCACCCGCGACCCGGCGCCCGATCATCGACATCAGGCCGCCCTGGCCGCCCTGGATGTTCGGGGTGAAGGAGACGTCGCCCTTGTACGCGAGCATCGCGCCGCGCTGACTGAACAGCCTCTGGCCGGGCACCACCGTCGCCTCGACCATCTTCGAGTTGAGCTCCCGGAACGCCATGTCAGACATCCCCCGCGATCGTGTTCCGCTCGCTCGGCTGCACGTAGACCAGCCCGTCCCCCTCGAACCGGATCTGGAAGGCTTCCCCTCCGCCCTCCCCGAGGAACGTGCGGAACGTCACCCCGGACTGGAAGGATTGCCGGACGTTCCCCTGGTGGGCGATGTACGCGCCCGGGTCGACGATCAGGGGATACTGCGGGCTGACCCGCAGCACCACCGCCGGCCCGTCCGACATGATCGCCGCCTGGCCGTGCCCCTCGACGGTCGTCGTGAACAGCCCGTTGCCCTGCGAGGCCCCGCGCAGCCCCGTGAACGTCGTGCCCGTCCGCAGCCCGGCGTCCGTCGCCAGCAGATTGCTCGACTCCACGTACAGCTTGTCCCCCTGGAGATGGACGAGGTTGATCTCGGAGGCACGGTCGGCGAACCAGCAGGTCCCGTGCCCCCGTACCTCCATCACGGTCATCTGCTCGCCGGTGAGCCGCCGGGTCACCATCCCGCGCAGCCCCTCACCGCCACCGGTCAGCTTCTTGAAGGCCATCTGCCCGTCGTATGCGACCATCGAGCCGTTCTTCGCCTTCACGGCGTCCCCGGTCATGTCGACGGCGAGCACCTTGCTGCCTTGAAGTCGGAACATCGCCACGCTGCGAAGGTAGCGGCGGACGGGTCCCGCCGACAGGTCCGTGGGTGGAGTCGGACCCTGATCACACCCTTAGGGGCCCGGCGACCCGGCCCCCCTCCCGCCGACCGGACGGCGGTTTGCCACAATGGACGAACGTTTTGTGCTTCCGTTCACAAATGACGTCTCTCCCCCCCGAAGGTGACCCGTGGACATCAAGACCGCCACCGCCCTCCGCCGCCTCCGCCTGGTCTCCGCCCCCGAGGCCATCTCCTTCCTCCTCCTGCTGGTCTGCTCGGTCCTGAAGCGGACCACGGACTTCAACGCGGTGCCCGTGATGGGCTCGATCCACGGTGTCCTGTTCATCCTGTATGTGATCTTCTGGGCGGACGCCTGGAACCGCACCAAGTGGCCCCTGAAGACCGCCGCCTTCTACTTCGTCCTCTCCGTCCTGCCCACCGGCGGCTTCTTCGCCGAGCGCAGGCTCAAGCGCGCCGCCGAGGACGCGGTGATCGCCTCCCGTGCCCGCCGCGAAGGGATCGTGAACGCATGATCGTCGCCTTTTCCGTGACGCCGCTGGGCGTCGGGGAGGACGTGGGGGAGTACGTCGCCGACGCCGTCCGCGTGGTCCGCGAGTCGGGCCTGCCCAACCGCACCGACGCGATGTTCACCTCGATCGAGGGCGAGTGGGACGAGGTCATGGACGTAGTCAAACGCGCCGTCGCCGCGGTCGAGGCGCGCGCCCCGCGCGTGTCCCTGGTGCTCAAGGCGGACATCCGGCCCGGGGTGACCGACGGTCTCACCTCCAAGGTGGAGACGGTGGAGCGCCACCTGGCCGAGTAGGCCGCCGACTGCGGAAAACCCCGACCCGCGCGGGTCGGGGTTTTCTCATGCCCTCTGTTTGAGCGATCGCTCAAACGGGTGTACGTTCCTGCCCAGACTGTTTGAGCATTCGCTCAAACTCTCTGCTGAACAGGGGGATTCGCATGGTGCTCTACATAGAGGCACGGATCCGCGCCGACCTCGACGAGCTGTGGGCACGCACCCAGGAGCCGTCGCAGCACCAGCGCTGGGACGTCCGCTTCACCGAGATCGACCACCTCCCGCGCGCGGAGGGCGAACCGCAGCGCTTCCGCTACGCCACACGGGTCCTGCCGTTCCTCCGGGTCGCCGGCACGGGCACGTCCGCAGGGGAGAAGGAGCGCCCGGACGGTACGCGCACCTCCGCCCTGCGCTTCTCCTCCCACCCGCTCTCGCTGCTCGCGGAGGGCAGCGGCTACTGGCGCTACGTCCCCGACGGCGACGGCGTCCGCTTCCTCACCGGCTACGACTACCGCCCCCGTTGGGGCGCCTTCGGCGCGCTCGCCGACCGCGTGCTGTTCCGTCCGCTGATGGGCTGGGCGACGGCCTGGTCCTTCGACCGCCTGCGCCTGTGGCTGGAGCTGGGCATCACCCCCGAACGGGCCCGCTGGAACTGGATCAGGGAACTGCTCCTGCGCACCCTGATGATCACCGCCGCCTGCACGGGCTTCGGCTACGGCCGCCTGCTGCGCCTCACCGGCCCCTTGGCGCCCCTCTTCTTCTACGCCACACCCCTGCTGGCGCTGGTCTCCCTCTCCCTGGCCGTTCTCGCACCCCCACTGCCCGGCACCCCGGCCGCTCGCCGCTGCCGCCGCACCCCCAGCGTGTCCGTGCGGGCGCCCCGTGTTCCGCGCACCCTGGAGAACCCGCGATGACCTCGATCTTCCGCACGGTGATGGGCCGCGACTTCGAGCGCCTGCACCCCCAGCTGCGGCGCCGCTTCTCGGTCGGCCTGGCAACCGGCGAGGCATGCACCGGCCGGGGCGTGATGCACCGCATCTGGCACGGCCGCCCCTTCGTGAAGCCGTTTCTGTCTCTCGGCGCCACCCGCAACATCCTGGTCCCCGAAGCCGGCCGCCACGTCCCCTTCACCATCGAGAACGTCCCGTACACCGACACGTTCGGCCGTGAGACGGTGACCTTCGTGCGCACCTTCGACCTGCCCGGCCGCTCACGCCGCTTCGACGCCCAGATGGTGCTGAGCTCCCAGGGCGACCGCGTCCTCGACTACCTGGGCACCCACCAGCACCTCGCCACCGACCTCCACTTCCGCGCCGAGCCCGACGGCTCCCTCCTCATCCGCTCCGGCGAACACCGCTTCCGGGAGGGCGTGGTGGACGTCCGTGTCCCCGAACTCATCGGCGCCACCGCCGAAGTACGGGAGTCCTACGACGACGGCACCGGCCGCTTCCGCATCCAGGTCCGCGTCGTCAACAGGTACTTCGGCCCCCTCTTCGGCTACGAGGGCACCTTCACGGCGACGTACACGGACGTCCGGAGCTGTGGCGTGCGCCCCGGCCTCCGGCCCGTCCGCGAGGAGCGCCGCGCATGAGCCCGGAGACGGCCAAGTCCCAGGAGACGAAGACCAAACTCCTCGAGGGCGCGCTGCGGACGCTCACCGAGCAGGGCATCGCGAAGACCTCGGCCCGTACGGTGGCGGCGGCGGCCGGGGTCAATCAGGCGCTGGTCTTCTACCACTTCGGCTCCGTGGACGAACTCCTCGCGGCGGCCTGCCGGTACGGGGCGGAGCAACGCGTGTCCCGCTACCGGGCCCGCCTCTCCACGATCACCTCCCTGACCGAACTCCTCGCCTTCGGGCGCGAGATGCACGAGGAGGAGCGCGCGGGCGGGTACGTCGCCCTCCTCGGCCAACTGCTCGCCGGCGCCCAGACCCACGCCGGCCTCAAACCGGCCACGGCAGCGGGGCTCGACCTGTGGATCGCCGAGATCGAGAAGGTCCTCAGCAGGGTGCTTGCGGGGACACCGTTCGGGGAGTTCACCGATCCGGCGGGGCTTGCGCGGGCGGTCGCGGCGTCTTTCGTGGGGATCGAGCTGTACGAGGGGGTGGATCCGGCGGCTGCGCATGCGGCCCTGGACGCCCTGGAACAGCTCGGCGCCCTGGCGGCCGCGTTGGACGAACTCGGCCCTGTGGCCCAGCGGGCGGTCCGTCACCGTCTACGCCGGTCCAGCCGCCGTTGACAGCCAGGTACGCGGTGTCGTTGCGGGCGTTCCGCGGCTCACCCGCGCACCCGTGGGCGCCCCGGCCCAACCGCCGGAGGCCTCAGCCTCCCGACGCCAGCGCCATCCCCAGCGGCGTCCGCTCGTACAGCACCTGATGCCCGTATCGCCGCGACGTGAGCAGCCCCGCATCGCGCAGCACCGTCAGATGCGCGGAGACCGAGGACGGGGCGAGTCCCAGCCGGTGGGCCAGAGCCGTCGTCGTCGCGGGGTCGGACAGCGCGGCGATCACGGCGGCCCGCCCCCGGCCCAGCAGCCGTACGAGGGCCTCGGGCGCCTGGTCGCCGGGCTCCGCCCACAGGCCTGCGAGGCCCCGGGCCGGGTAGACGAGCGTCGGTTGCCACGGCGGATCGAAACCGCTGATCACGTCCGGCCACGAGAAGACGCTCGGCATCAGGACCAGCCCCTGACCGCCGAGGTCGCGCCCGTGTTCGCTCCGCCAGTCGACGGTCAGCGTCCGCCCGTCCCAGGACAGCCGCCGGTCGAGTTCGGGCAGCAGCGCCCCCAGCCCCACCTCGGCCAGCCGCCGCGAGTGGAACGCGACGTCGGCCTCCAGCAGCGCCCGCAACCGCGGCCAGTCCGGCTCGACCAGCGTGTGCCACGCGGCCTCCATCAGGTCGGCCAACTCCCGCACCGCACGTGCCGGATCGGCGAGCAGCGCCCGCCCCCGCGCCGACTCCAGCGCACCCGGCGTATCGGCGAGCGCCCGCGCGATGTCGTCCCGGGCCGCGTCGGGATCGGCGGCCCGCACCCCCGCGATCTCCTCCTCGAACGTGGCCGCCGGACCGATGGGCGGCGGCCCCAGGAAGTCCGGGCTGTGCCCGCGCCGCGGCATGAGCAGCCACAGTGGCGCGAGATCCAGCGCACGAGCGGCCTGCCGAATGCGCCGCAGCCAGTGCGGGTGATACCCGTGCCGGTCCGGCCGGCTCAGCGTCCGCACCGCCTCCTGGGTCTCCCACAGCGGCGACACGGCGAACCGGCAGCGCATGAGGTCGTCGTCCCGGAAGTGCAGACGGAACGGCATGAGAGACCACCAGGGGGAAGATTCGGCTGACGCCGAAACTCTAGGCCGCCCGGCACGCCGGTGGGCACTCTGCCGCCCATGCAGCAAGAGCCCGACGGCACCCCGACCCTGCCCGCACCACCTCCCAGCACCCCACCATCACCCACCCCGGGCTACGCCCAAGCCCTCGCCGTCCCCGAGTTCCGCGCCGTCTTCGCCGCCCACGCCCTCTCCCTGCTCGGCGTGATCGTCTGCGAGATCGCCCTGTCGGTCCTCGTCTACGACCTCACCGGCTCCCCCCTGCTGAGCGCCCTCACCTTCGCACTCGGCTTCCTGCCGTACCTCGTCGGCGGCACCCTGCTCGCCGGGATCGCCGACCGCTACCCGGCCCGGCGGGTGCTCGTGGTGTGCGATCTGGTGTGCGCGGGATGCGTCGCGCCGATGGTGGCGCCGGGGGCGCACATCGCCGTCCTGCTCGCCCTGCGCTGCGCGCTCGCCGTGGTCTCACCGGTGTTCCAGGGAACGCGGATGGCGACTCTCGCCGACATCCTGGGCGACGGGGAGCTGTTCGTGCTGGGCCGCTCCCTGCTGCGGATCGTCTCGCAGAGCGCGCTGCTGGTCGGCTACGGACTGGGCGGCCTGCTGCTCACCGCGGTCACCCCCCGGCACGCCCTGCTGATCACCGTGAGCACCTTCCTGGCCTCGGCCGCCCTCCTCCGCTTCGGCACCCGACGCCGGCCCGCGCGGGCGCGCGAGCCGGGCGCCCTGGTGGGGGACTCGCTCCAGGGCGCCCGGCTGGTGCTCGCCGACCGGCGGGTCCGCGTGCTCCTCCTGCTGTTCTGGGTGCCGCCGATGTTCGCGGTTGCGCCGGAGGCGCTGGCAGCCCCGTACGCCGATGCGCTCGGCGCCGGATCGACCGGCCTCGGCCTGCTGATGTGCGCGCTGCCCATCGGCACGATCGCGGGCGAGCTGTACGCCGGCTCCCGGCTGCGGCCCGCCACCCGGGAGCGGATCGCCCTCCCCATGGTCTGCCTCACCCTGCTGCCGTACCTCGGCTACGTCCTCCACCCGGGCCTCATGCTCTCGCTCCTGCTCCTCCTGTGCTCGGGCGCCGGGTCCGCGTACACGCTGGGCCTGGACCAGTGGTTCGTGCGGGCCGTGCCCGAGGAACTGCGGGGGCGGGCCATGATCCTGCTCACCGCCGGGCTGATGACGATCCAGGGCGTGGGCATGGCGCTGGCCGGAATCGCGGCTCAGTTCGCGGGCGTGAGGGCGACCGTCGCGGGAGCCGGGGCCCTGGGCACGGCATCCTGCGTCCTGCTGGCCGTGGCGGCCCGGTGGACCGAAAGGCGAGACGGGGCTGACCACGATATGACCGACAGGTAGGGTCTGATGACGTGCCGAAGCCCCTCCGTCTTCCCTTCGACCCCATCGCCCGCGCCGACGAGCTCTGGAAGCAGCGCTGGGGAAACGTGCCGCCCATGGCCGCGATCACCTCGATCATGCGCGCGCACCAGATCCTGCTGGCCGAGGTCGACGCGGTGGTCAAGCCGTACGGACTGACGTTCGCGCGGTACGAGGCCCTGGTGCTGCTCACCTTCTCCAAGGCCGGCGAGTTGCCGATGTCCAAGATCGGCGAGCGGCTCATGGTGCACCCCACGTCCGTGACGAACACCGTGGACCGGCTGGTCAGGTCCGGTCTGGTGGACAAGCGGCCCAACCCCAACGACGGGCGCGGCACGCTCGCCGTCATCACCGACAAGGGCCGCGAGGTGGTCGAGGCGGCCACCCGTGACCTGATGGCGATGGACTTCGGGCTCGGGGTCTACGACGCCGAGGAGTGCGCGGAGATCTTCGCGATGCTGCGGCCGCTGCGGATCGCGGCGCACGACTTCGAAGAGGAGTGACCCGAGGCAAGACCTCCCGGAACGGGCGGTTACGCTCGTCGGCATGAAGAAGAGCGTGCTGACCCGCTACCGCGTCATGGCCTACGTCACCGGTGTGCTGCTGGTCCTGCTGACCCTCGGCGTGATCGCCAAGTACGTGCTCGACATCAACGGCGCGGCGGACTTCACGCGCGTCGTCGGCATCGCGCACGGCTGGCTGTACGTCGTCTACCTGGTCTTCGCCTTCGACCTGGGCTCCAAGGCGAAGTGGCCGGTCGGCAAGCAGCTGTGGGTCCTGCTGGCCGGGACCCTCCCGACCGCGGCCTTCTTCGTGGAGCGCAAGGTCACCCACGAGCTCGAGTCCAGGATCGCCGAGGGCTCGCCCGCGGTCGTCAAGGCCTAGCCCCACCGCCGTACGGATGCGCGTACGGCGGTTTGCCATCGACATTTACTAGGACGTCCAAGTAAATTCGAGGGTATGGACGCTGACGCCATCGAGGAGGGCCGCCGTCGCTGGCAGGCCCGGTACGACGCCGCGCGCAAGCGCAACGCAGACTTCACCACGCTCTCCGGCGACCCCGTGGAGCCGGTGTACGGACCCCGGCCGGGGGACAGGTACGAGGGCTTCGAACGGATCGGCTGGCCCGGGGAGTACCCCTTCACGCGCGGGCTGTATCCGACCGGCTACCGAGGGCGTACGTGGACCATCCGGCAGTTCGCCGGGTTCGGCAACGCCGAGCAGACCAACGAGCGCTACAAGATGATCCTCGCGGCCGGCGGGGGCGGTCTGTCGGTCGCCTTCGACATGCCGACGCTCATGGGCCGTGACTCCGACGACCCGCGCTCGCTGGGCGAGGTCGGGCACTGCGGGGTCGCGATCGACTCGGCGGCCGACATGGAGGTCCTCTTCAAGGACATCCCGCTCGGTGACGTCACGACGTCGATGACGATCAGCGGGCCGGCGGTGCCGGTCTTCTGCATGTACCTGGTCGCCGCCGAGCGCCAGGGCGTGGACACCTCCGTCCTCAACGGCACGCTACAGACCGACATCTTCAAGGAGTACATCGCCCAAAAGGAGTGGCTCTTCCAGCCCGAGCCCCATCTGCGGCTGATCGGCGACCTGATGGAGTACTGCGCGGCCCGCATCCCCGCGTACAAGCCTCTGTCGGTCTCCGGCTACCACATCCGCGAGGCCGGGGCGACGGCCGCGCAGGAGCTGGCGTACACGCTCGCGGACGGCTTCGGGTACGTGGAGCTTGGGCTGTCGCGCGGCCTCGACGTGGATGTCTTCGCGCCCGGCCTGTCCTTCTTCTTCGACGCGCACGTGGACTTCTTCGAGGAGATCGCCAAGTTCCGCGCGGCGCGCCGCATCTGGGCGCGGTGGATGCGGGACGTGTACGGGGCGAAGTCCGAGAAGGCCCAGTGGCTGCGCTTCCACACGCAGACCGCCGGTGTCTCGCTCACGGCCCAGCAGCCGTACAACAACGTGGTGCGTACGGCGGTCGAGGCGCTGGCGGCGGTACTGGGCGGGACGAACTCGCTGCACACCAACGCGCTCGACGAGACGCTGGCGCTGCCCTCCGAGCAGGCGGCGGAGATCGCGCTGCGCACGCAGCAGGTGCTGATGGAGGAGACCGGGGTCGCCAACGTCGCCGACCCGCTCGGCGGATCGTGGTACGTCGAGCAGCTGACGGACCGGATCGAGGCGGACGCGGAGAAGATCTTCGACCGGATCAAGGAGCGGGGCCTGCGGGCCCACCCCGACGGGCAGCACCCGATCGGGCCGATGACCTCCGGAATCCTGCGGGGGATCGAGGACGGGTGGTTCACGGGCGAGATCGCCGAGTCCGCGTTCCGCTACCAGCAGGCGCTGGAGAAGGGCGACAAGAAGGTCGTCGGCGTGAACGTCCACACCGGCTCCGTGACCGGGGACCTGGAGATCCTGCGGGTGAGCCACGAGGTGGAGCGCGAGCAGGTCCGGGTGCTCGGGGAGCGGAAGGCCGCGCGGGACGACGCGGCGGTGCGCTCCGCGCTGGACACCCTGCTTGCCGCCGCGCGGGACGGTTCCAACCTGATCGAGCCGATGCTGGACGCCGTACGGGCTGAGGCGACGCTCGGCGAGATCTGCGGGGCGCTGCGGGACGAGTGGGGGGTCTACACCGAGCCCGCCGGTTTCTGACGCTCAGGCGGACGAGGTGAGGCCCAGCAGCAGCACCCGCGTGAAGCTGCGTACCCACTCCTCGTCCGCCGGTTCCGCGCTCACCAGGGTGCGGTGCACCACCGCGCCCGCCACCATGTCGAAGATGAGGTCGACCGTGCGGGCCGCCTCCTCCGGGTCCGTCTCCGCGGGGAGTTCGCCGCGGGCCTGTGCCCGTGCCCTGCCCTCCACAACCAGCCGTTTCTGGCGTTCCACGATCGAGGTGCGGATGCGTTCGCGCAGCGCCTCGTCGCGGGTCGACTCGGCGACCACCGCCATGAGACCGCTCCTGGCCTCCGGGCGGGCCAGGAGCGCCGCGAACTGCAGGACCACGCCCTCGATGTCGGCGGCGAGGCTGCCGCGGTCGGGGAGGCGGAGTTCGTCGAAGAGTTCGGCCACCGCGTCCACGACGAGCTCGTTCTTGCCCGCCCAGCGGCGATAGAGCGTCGTCTTCGCAACCCCGGCCCGCGTCGCCACGTCTCCCAACGTGAGCTTGGACCAGCCCAGCTCGACCAGGGCCGCCCTCGTCGCGGCCAGGATCGCGGTGTCCGCGGCGGCGCTGCGCGGACGGCCGGGGCGGGCGGCGGTGGTGTGGCTCTGCATCCCATGACCATAACCGGCGGTTCCTGTGTGGCCGTGAGGGAGATCACCGGGCGGTGGTTTCGCCGAGGCACTCCGTGCCATTACGCTACGGGTCGTATCGAAAGCGCGTGCGCGAGCCCGCGCTTCGAGCGACGACCACACAGCATCACCACCTGGCGCCCGGTGGGGACCCGGCGCCGAACCGCATTCTTTGCCCGGCTTCAGCATGTCCGGCCGGGGCTCCGGGGATTGTCCCCGGGGGTACACAGCACACGCGCGCGCAGAACGGGGGAGGATAGACGCATGCAGCCACGGAACATGTCCATGAGCGGTGTCGTCGACCTCGCCGCGGTGAAGGCGGCCCAGGAGGCCAAGGCGAAGGCGGAGCAGGCGCGCGCCCAAGCGGCCCGGCAGGGCGGGTCGGGGGCGATCTCCCCGGCCGACCTCATCATCGACGTCGACGAGGCCTCCTTCGAGCGCGACGTCCTGCAGCGCTCCGCCGAGGTGCCCGTCGTCATCGACTTCTGGGCCGAATGGTGTCAGCCCTGCAAGCAGCTGAGCCCGGTCCTGGAGCGACTGGCCGTCGAGTACAACGGACGCTTCCTCCTCGCCAAGATCGACGTCGACGCCAACCAGCTGCTGATGCAGCAGTTCGGGATCCAGGGGATTCCGGCGGTCTTCGCGGTGGTCGCGGGCCAGGCCCTGCCCCTGTTCCAGGGGGCCGCCGGCGAGACGCAGATCCGGCAGACCCTGGACCAGCTGGTCCAGGTCGCCGAGCAGCGCTTCGGGCTGACCGGCCTGACCGTCGACCCGGAGGCCGAGCCGGGCGGCCAGGCGGCGCCCACGGCCCCGGCCGGTCCCTACGACGCGGCGCTGAGCGCGGCCGCGCAGGCCCTGGACGCCGGCGACCTGGGCGGCGCCATCCAGGCCTACAAGAACGTGCTGGCCGACGACCCGGCCAACCCCGAGGCCAAACTCGGCCTCACCCAGGCCGAGTTGCTCCAGCGGGTGCAGGGCCTGGACCCGCAGCAGGTGCGCAAGGACGCCGCGGAGCGGCCGGCCGACGTACAGGCGCAGATCGCCGCCGCCGACCTGGACCTGGCGGGCGGGCACGTGGAAGACGCGTTCGGTCGGCTCATCGAGACCGTGCGGCGCACGGCGGGTGAGGACCGGGACGCGGCGCGGCTGCGGCTGCTGGAGCTCTTCGAGGTCGTCGGGGCCGAGGACCCGCGGGTGACGGGGGCGCGCCGGGCGCTGGCGCGGGCGCTGTTCTGAACCGGGCCGCGAGCCCCGTTGTGACCAGTCGCTAAACGCCAGGGCCTGTGATGCCCGAGTGAAAGATTTGCCGACATGGCGCCAGTGCGGCCGCGCTTTACCAAATCTTGGTAATCGCGGCCGCTGTTACTGGGAGTAAGTCGCGGGCGTTGATCTGTCTGATTCCATCCAAGATCAACAGTTTTGTTCTGTCCCAAGTTGCCACCGAGCGTCGCCGTCCGAGACCGGCGAGTCGTTTCTCGGTTATCCGGCCGTTACTAGTGAGTAACGACCCCCCTTGTGCGGGCGGCGAGAATGCACCACGATCGGCGACGCTCGGTCCGTTCCCGTACCCCGACAGCCGGTCGGGTCACGGGGTGTCTGGGTCCCCACCGAGCAGAGCCGACGGCAGTGGCGCCGGCTCTTGGGCAGGGGGGTCTTCGCCGACCGGCGAAGCCTGTCCAGAAAGGTTGTGCGTGATGCGTGTCAGGCGCGACCAGTGGTTGTCGCTCGGGGGTGATCGCCGGTGATTCGGGCGCGGTTCGCGCCACCGAGCGCGGGCGCTCTCCTTCCCGAGGACGTAGCACTTCTCCCATCCCTGCCCGGCTGAGCCGCCGACTCGGAGGCGAGCCAGGGCCAGGAGATGTACGTCCGAGAAGGAGGAAACATGGAGTCCCAGGTGCGTGGCGGGACCAGATGGAAGCGGTTCGCCGTGGTCATGGTGCCCAGCGTGGCCGCCACGGCAGCGATAGGTGTGGCCCTCGCGCAGGGCGCTCTCGCCGCGTCGTTCAGCGTCTCCGGTCAGTCGTTCAAGGTGACGGCGGACCGACTCGACGGTACGGGCTTCTCGCAGTACGGGGCCATCGACTCGGGCTACACCCTTGACGGCAAGAAGACGGCTCACCCCGTCGCCGTCTCGGCGTTCAAGTCCGCGTCGATCAAGGGCATGTGCCAGTCCGTGGTCACCCCGGACATCCCGCTGCTCGGCTCGGTCAGCCTGATGCTCAAGGCGGGCGGCGGCGACACGCCGGTCCAGGCCGAGAACCTGTACATCGACGTCGCCGACCTCAACGCCGACGCGACGTTCCACAACATCGACATCGGTGTGGCCGCCAAGGACGCCAGCAAGGGTCCGGGCATCAAGAGCGGTGACCAGACGAACCCCTACGGGTTCGCCCAGCAGGCCGACTCGGCCACGCTGACCGACGTGAAGCAGACGGCGTGGGCGACCACCGCCGGAACCTTCAAGCTCAGCGGCCTGAAGATGTCGCTGTCGACGGGTGTCAAGGAGTGCTACTAGGCACTCGGTGACGGGCGGGGGAGCCGATGGCGCCCCCGCCCTTTCCACCTTCCACCCGCTTCTTCACACCCCCCACACCACACCTGCATCGCAGTACCACCCTCACCACAGCAACGCCTTCCAGGGAGCTTTCCATGAGCGCCGAGACTCCTGCCGCACCCGGCCAGTTCACCCGCCGGAGGCTGCAGTTCCGCACCTGGCGGGGCATGCGTCCGTTCTGGGCCGGCCTGTTCGTCATGCTCGGCGGACTCCCCATCGCCTACTTCCCCTACGCCCACCTCCAGGTGGGCCATCTGACGCTGGCGATGGCCACCACCGCGGGCGCCGGCTCCCTGATCATCGGCGTGCTGCTCGTCGTCCTCGGCTTCAGCCTCTGGTTCCAGAAGCACGTACGGGTCTTCGCGGGCGTCGCGGCGATCCTGCTGGCGCTGGTGTCCATCCCCGTGTCCAACCTCGGCGGCTTCCTCATCGGCTTCCTGTTCGCGCTGCTCGGCGGGGCCATGGCCGTCGCCTGGGCGCCGGGCGAGCCCGAGCCGCAGCCGGCCGAGGCCGCCGGGACGGGAGAGGGCGCCGCCCCCGAGAGCGCGGTCACCAAGGCGACGGACGGGGTGGGCGACCCGAACGATCTGTCAGGAACGAGCCCGGCCAACGGGGCGAACGGGAGGCACAGTGCCGGCTGACGAGGTGACCCACGGGGCTGATGTGGACGAGTCCCGTGTGAGAACCGGGCCGCGCCATGCGGCACCCAAGAAGCCGCTGTTCACCAGGTTCCACATGCCGGCAGGCAAGGCGATAGCCATGGCGGCGATGCCGACGGCGGTCCTCATGGGGATGGGGTTCACGTCCACGCTCGCCCTCGCGGACAACAACAACTCCTCGCCCTCGTCCGCCAAGAGCCTGACGGCCGACGAGTACAAGGACTGCGTGGCGGCGCTGGACGGCTCCCAGGACAAGGCCTCGGCCTCGCCCACGCCGTCCGCCTCCGCGAGCGCCAGTGACTCCGCCAAGGACGGCAAGGACAGCACGGCGGAGCCGACCCCGTCGGCGACGTCGTCCTCGGAGAAGGACTCCTCGGGCAAGGCCTCTTCGTCGGATTCAGGTTCCGGCGACAAGGCCACGCCCAAGCCGTCCTCCACCGCCTCGCAGAGCACGTCGGGGTCCTCCGGCTCCGGCAGCGGCGACACCGCCACGGCGGCCCCGTCGGCGTCGGCGAGCAGCGGCGGCGGCCTGCTGGACGGCATCGGCGACACGATCACGGGCATCTTCACCGGCGGCTCCAAGTCCGGCTCCGGGTCCGGCTCCGGGTCCGGCTCGTCCGCGAGCTCCAGTCCCACGCCGTCCGCCTCCGCCACGCCCTCGGCGACCGCGAGCAAGGGCAGCTCGTCCGGCTCCTCCGGCACGAGCGCGTCCGACACCGTCAAGGACACGGCCAAGAAGGTCACCGACACGGTCAAGGACACCGTGAAGGACACGACCGACACGGCGACCAAGGCGGCCGAGGACACCGCCAGGACCGTCAAGGACGCGGCCGACGCGGCCACCGCCTCGCCCAGCCCGTCCGCGAGCTCCACCACGGACCCGCAGAACTGCCCGGCCGCCACCGCCGACGAGGGCGGCGTCGACAACAAGGTGCCCGTGGCGGACGACCCCTGGTACCTGGACGCCAGTTCGCTGCTGCTGAAGGGCGCCGACTACAAGGGTGTCGTGAAGGTGCGCACGGCCAACGGCACCGTCAAGAAGGTCCTGAAGTACGTCATTTCGGGCGGCACCGACATCGGCGACCTGCACCAGACGGTGAAGGACAAGCAGTCCGGCAAGACCTACCACGTGCAGGCGGCCAAGGGCTCGACGTCCACGATCCGCGACGGTGACACGGTGATGTACACCGAGAGCATCTCCGGCAACCTGCTCGGGCTGATCCCGGTGACGTTCACCCCGGACAGCCCGCCGCCGCTGAACATCCCGCTGATCTACTTCACCAAGGTCAAGGTGGTCCAGGCGGCCCAGTTCGGCGGGACGCTGCACGTGCCCGGGATGCATGTGTACACGACCGACTGAGCGTCTCTGCAAGCCCGTTCGGGAGCCGCACACCCCCCAGTGCCCTTCAGCACCTGGGGGGACGCCCAGAGGGCGCCCCCTGTTCGCAGGGGGCGCCCTCAGCGCCGTACAGGACCTTCCGCGGGTCAGTCGCGGGCGCCGCCGCCCAGGTGGTGGACGCGAACCATGTTGGTGGTGCCGGGAACGCCGGGGGGCGAGCCGGCGGTGATGATGACCGTGTCGCCGGGGTTGAAGCGGTTGAGCTTGACGAGCTCCTGGTCGACGAGGTCGACCATCTCGTCGGTGCTCTTGACGAACGGCACGACGTGCGGCTCAACGCCCCAGCTCAGCGTCAGCTGGTTGCGGGTGGACTCGTCCGTGGTGAACGCCAGGATCGGCTGGCACGCGCGGTAGCGGGACAGCCGGCGGGCGGTGTCGCCGGACTGGGTGAAGGCCACCAGCCCCTTGGCGCCCAGGAAGTCGGCGATCTCGCAGGCGGCACGGGCCACCGAACCGCCCTGGGTGCGCGGCTTCTTGCCCGGGACCAGCGGCTGCAGGCCCTTGGACAGCAGCTCCTCCTCGGCCGCCTGGACGATCTTCGACATCGTCTTGACGGTCTCGATCGGGTACGCGCCCACGCTCGACTCGGCCGACAGCATGACCGCGTCGGCGCCGTCCAGGATCGCGTTGGCCACGTCGGAGGCCTCGGCGCGGGTGGGCCGGGAGTTGGTGATCATCGACTCCATCATCTGGGTCGCCACGATCACCGGCTTGGCGTTGCGCCGGCACAGCTCGATCAGGCGCTTCTGCACCATGGGGACCTTCTCGAGCGGGTACTCGACGGCCAGGTCGCCGCGGGCGACCATCACGCCGTCGAACGCCATCACGACGTCCTCCATGTTCTCCACCGCCTGCGGCTTCTCCACCTTGGCGATGACCGGGACGCGGCGGCCCTCCTCGTCCATCACACGGTGGACGTCGGCGATGTCCTTGGCGTCACGGACGAAGGACAGGGCGACCAGGTCGCAGCCCATGCGCAGGGCGAAGCGCAGGTCCTCGACGTCCTTCTCGGACAGCGCCGGGACGTTCACGGCCGCGCCGGGCAGGTTGATGCCCTTGTGGTCGGAGACCACGCCGCCCTCGATGACGATCGTCTTCACCCGCGGGCCCTCGACGTCCAGGACCTTCAGTTCGACGTTGCCGTCGTTGATCAGGATCTGGTCGCCGCGCGAGACGTCGCCCGGCAGCCCCTTGTACGTCGTACCGCAGATGTGCTTGTCGCCCGGGACGTCCTCGGTGGTGATGGTGAACTCGTCACCTCGCTCGAGCTCGACCGGACCCTCGGCGAAGGTCTCCAGACGGATCTTCGGGCCCTGCAGGTCGGCGAGGACACCGATGGCCCGGCCGGTCTCCTTGGAGGCGGCGCGGACGCGGTCGTACCGCCCCTGATGCTCGGCGTGCGTGCCGTGGCTGAAGTTGAAGCGGGCCACGTTCATGCCGGCCTCTATCAGGGAGACGAGCATCTCGTGGGAGTCGACCGCGGGGCCGAGAGTGCAGACGATTTTCGAACGGCGCATGGGGCGATCCTATCGGTTTGTTTCGCTACGGAATATTCCGTCTGGTGGAAGATACAAATGGGCGGGTTCGCGCTCAGGCGAGTGCCAGTCGAATTCCTCAGGTGCCCTTTCCGACCAGTGCGTAGGTCTGCGTGGCGATCTCCTTTTCCTCGTCCGTCGGGACCACGGCGACCGCGACCTTCGCACCCTCGGGCGAGATCAGCCGCGGCTCGTCGCTGCGTACGGCGTTCCGTGCGCTGTCCACCACCAGGCCCAGCTCCTCCAGGCCCGCGACGGCGGCCTCACGCACGAAGGCCGCGTTCTCGCCGACCCCGGCCGTGAAGGCGACTGCGTCCACCTTGCCGAGTACCGCGTAGTAGGCGCCGATGTACTTCTTCAGCCGATGGGTGTAGATGCCGACGGCGAGCCGCGCCTCCTTGTCGCCCTCGTCCATCCGGCGCTGAATCTCCCGCATGTCGTTGTCGCCGCACAGACCGAACAGACCGCTCCTCTTGTTGAGGAGAGTGTCGATCTCGTCCATGGACATTCCGCCAACCCGCTGCAAATGGAAGATGACGGCGGGGTCCAGGTCACCGGAGCGCGTCCCCATCACGAGCCCCTCCAGGGGCGTGAGCCCCATGGAGGTGTCCACGCACCGGCCGCCCCTGACCGCCGAGGCGGATGCCCCGTTGCCCAGATGCAGCACGATGACGTTGACCTCCTCCGGCTCCTTGCCCAGCAGCTCCGCGGTCGCCCGGGAGACGTACGCGTGCGAGGTGCCGTGGAACCCGTACCGCCGGACCCGGTAACGGTCCGCGATCTTCACGTCGATCGCGTAGCGTGCCGCCGACTCGGGCATGGTCGTGTGGAACGCCGTGTCGAAGACGGCGACCTGCGGCAGGTCCGGGCGCAGCGCCATCGCCGTGCGAATGCCGGTGAGATTGGCCGGGTTGTGCAGCGGCGCGACGGGGATCAGCCGCTCGATCTCGGTCAGCACGGCGTCGTCGATGACGGTGGGCTCGGTGAAGAACATGCCGCCGTGCACCACGCGGTGCCCGATCGCGGCCAGCTCCGGTGAGTCCAGGCCGAGACCGTCCCTGGCGAGCTCCGCGGCGACGGCCTTGAGGGCGGCGTCGTGATCGGCGATCGGCCCGTTCTGCTCACGGGTGCGGCCCGTGGCGAGGCAGGTGTGCTTCAGCCGGGAGGTCTGCTCGCCGATGCGCTCGACCAGGCCGACGGCGAGGCGGCCGGCGTCGCGCATGTCGAGCAGCTGGTACTTCAACGACGAGGAGCCGGAGTTCAGAACGAGGACGCGAGTCGCCGCGCGGGTTGCGGTCACGGTGTTCAAGTGCTCTCTCTACGACGTCAGTTGGCGGGCGTCTGGGCCTGGATCGCCGTGATGGCGACGGTGTTGACGATGTCCTGGACGAGGGCGCCCCGGGACAGGTCGTTGACCGGCTTGCGCAGACCCTGCAGCACCGGGCCGACCGCGATCGCGCCGGCCGAGCGCTGCACGGCCTTGTAGGTGTTGTTGCCGGTGTTCAGGTCGGGGAAGATCAGCACGCTGGCCTGCCCGGCGACCTCGGAGCCCGGCAGCTTGGTGGCGGCGACCGACGGCTCGACGGCGGCGTCGTACTGGATCGGCCCCTCGATCTTCAGGTCGGGGCGCCGCAGCCGCACCAGCTCGGTCGCCTCCCGCACCTTGTCCACGTCGGCGCCCGAGCCGGACGTACCGGTGGAGTACGACAGCATCGCGATCCGCGGCTCCACGCCGAACCGCGCGGCGGTGGCCGCCGACTGGACGGCGATGTCGGCGAGCTGCTCGGCGTCCGGATCGGGGTTGACGGCGCAGTCGCCGTAGACGAGCACCTTGTCGGCCAGGCACATGAAGAACACGGACGACACGATCGACGCGTCCGGCTTGGTCTTGATGATCTCGAAGGCGGGGCGGATCGTGGCGGCCGTGGAGTGCACGGAGCCGGACACCATGCCGTCGGCGAGGCCCTCCTGGACCATCAGCGTGCCGAAGTAGTTCACGTCGGAGACGACGTCGTAGGCCAGCTCGACGGTGACGCCCTTGTGGGCGCGCAGCTGGGCGTACTGCTCGGCGAAGGAGTCGCGCAGCTCGGAGACGGTCGGGTCGATCAGCTGGGAGTCGGCGAGGTCGATGCCGAGGTCGGCGGCCTTCTTGCGGATCTGCTCCACCGGCCCGAGCAGCGTCAGGTCGCACACGCCCCGGCGCAGCAGCACCTCGGCCGCGTGCAGCACGCGGTCCTCGGTGCCCTCCGGCAGGACGACCCGCCGCTTGTCGGAGCGGGCCTGCTCGAGCAGCTTGTGCTCGAACATCATCGGCGTGACCCGGTCGCTGCTCGGCGCGGAGACGCGCTTGTTGAGGTCGGCGGTGTCGACGTACCGCTCGAACAGGCCGAGCGCGGTCTCCGCCTTGCGCGGGGTGGCCGCGTTCAGCTTCCCCTCCAGGGAGAACAGCTGCTCGGCGGTGGGGAAGCTGTTGCCGGACACCGAGACCACCGGGGTGCCCGGGGCGAGGCGGGCGGCGAGGGTGAGGATCTCGTTGCTGGGCACCTCGTTCAGGGTGAGCAGCACGCCGGCTATCGGCGGGGTGCCGGCGCTGTGCGCGGCGAGCGAGCCGACGACCAGGTCGGCGCGGTCGCCCGGGGTGACGACCAGGCAGCCCGGGGTCAGCGCGTTGAGGAGGTTGGGCAGCATGGCGCCGCCGAAGACGAAGTCGAGCGCGTCCCGGGCCAGCCCCGAGTCGTCGCCCAGCAGGACCTTGCCGCCGAGGGTCTGGGTGATCTGCGCGACCGTCGGGGCGGACAGCGCGGGCTCGTCGGGCAGCACGTAGCAGGGCACCGGAAGCCGGGAGGCCAGCCGCTCGGCGATCTCGTCGCGGTGCTCGCGGGCCACCCGGTTGGTGACCACGGCGAGGACGTCGCAGCCCAGTCCGTCGTAGGCGCGGAAGGCGTTGCGGGTCTCGGCGAGCACCGCCTCGGCGGTCTGCTTGCGCCCGCCCACCACCGGGATCACCGAGGCGCCGAACTCGTTGGCGAGCCGGGCGTTGAGGGACAGCTCGTCCGGGAGCTGGGTGTCGGCGAAGTCGGTGCCGAGGACGAGGACGACGTCGTAGTCCCGGGCGACGAGGTGGAAACGGTCGACGAGCGCCGACACCAGCTCGTCCGTCCCCTGCTCGGCCTGCAGGGCGGACGCCTCCTGGTAGTCCATGCCGTAGACGGTCGCCGGGTCCTGGGACAGCCGGTAGCGGGCGCACAGCAGGTCGAAGAGGCGGTCCGGCCCGTCGTGGACGAGGGGGCGGAAGACGCCCACCCGGTCGACCTGCCGGGTCAGGAGCTCCATGAGTCCCAGCTCGACGACCTGACGGCCGTCGCCGCGGTCGATACCGGTCACGTACACGCTGCGGGTCACGCGTGCTCTCCGTTTCGTCGGGGGCGGGAGGCCGTGGGCGTCTCGGGCGATTTCGTGCAGGTGGCGCCTGCTGCCGGGGAATAAAAATGGCCCACCGAGGTGAGCAGAACCCACTTGACAATACCTCCGATGGTAGATAGGGGGCCCGTCAGTGTCGAAGGGCCGAAGGGGCCAACCGGGACAGAGGGGACGGAGGCCTCGTCCGTCCGGGGGACGTGAAACAATCGGACTGGGGGACTGGCTCACCGGTATCCACAGCGAGCAGGAGACACAGCACGATGCGTATCGGAGTTCTCACGGCAGGCGGCGACTGCCCGGGGCTGAACGCGGTGATCCGGTCGGTCGTGCACCGAGCGGTCACGATGTACGGCGACGAGGTCATCGGCTTCGAGGACGGCTACGCGGGTCTGCTGGACGGCCGGTACCGCACCCTGGACCTCAACGCGGTGAGCGGCATCCTCGCCCGCGGCGGAACCATCCTCGGCTCCTCCCGCCTGGAACGCGACCGGCTGCGCGAGGCCTGCGAGAACGCCTCCGACATGATCCACGAGTTCGGCATCGACGCGCTGATCCCGATCGGCGGCGAGGGCACGCTGACGGCCGCGCGGATGCTGTCGGACGCCGGGCTGCCGGTGGTGGGCGTGCCGAAGACGATCGACAACGACATCTCCTCCACCGACCGCACCTTCGGCTTCGACACCGCGGTCGGTGTGGCCACCGAGGCCATGGACCGCCTGAAGACGACCGCCGAGTCCCACCAGCGCGTGATGGTCGTCGAGGTCATGGGCCGTCACGCGGGCTGGATCGCCCTGGAGTCCGGCATGGCGGCCGGCGCCCACGGCATCTGCCTGCCCGAGCGCCCCTTCGACCCGGCCGACGTGGTCAAGATGGTCGAGGAGCGCTTCGCCCGCGGCAAGAAGTTCGCCGTGATCTGCGTCGCCGAGGGCGCCCATCCCGCCGAGGGCACCATGGACTACAGCAAGGGCGAGATCGACCAGTTCGGCCACGAGCGCTTCCAGGGCATCGGCACGGCGCTGGCGTTCGAGCTGGAGACGCGGCTCGGCAAGGAGGCCAAGCCGGTCATCCTCGGCCACGTCCAGCGCGGCGGGGTGCCGACCCCGTACGACCGGGTGCTCGCCACGCGCTTCGGCTGGCACGCGGTGGAGGCCGCGCACCGGGGCGACTTCGGCAGGATGACCGCGCTGCGCGGCATCGACATCGTGATGGTGCCGCTGGCCGAGGCGGTCACCGAGCTGAAGAGGGTGCCGAAGTACCGCATGGACGAGGCGGAGTCGGTGTTCTAGGCGAGTTCTAGGCGAGTTCTAGGCGAGTTCTAGGCGCGTCCTACGGGGTGCCCTCGACCGTGGCCCAGAAGTGCTCGACGATCCGGTCGAGGAAGTCGCGGCCGGCGTCGCCGGCGCCGTTGGCGGCGCTCCCGGTGCCCCAGCTCAGCGTGGCGACCATCCGCCCCTGGTAGTCCTGGTGCAGCCGCTGGAGCGCGTCCTCCAGCAGGCGCCGGTCCAGCGGCACCACCTTGGCCACCGGGCGGACGTACGCCTGCCAGCGCGTGCTGACGGCGCTGCGCAGCAGCTCTGCGAGTCCGTCCTCGCGTCCCGTGACGGTGACGAAGTCGGGCAGGGACAGATCGAGCAGCTCCGCCAGAGCGGCGGACTGCCGCTCGGTGCCCCGCCACTGACCGCTCTCCTCCATCCGCAGATACGCGGCGAGTTCGTACCCGACGGCACGTGCCACGTCCTCCGGCGCGAGGCCGCGGGCGGTCCGGTGTTCGCGCAGCGTTCGCGGCCTGCCGATCAGCTCGCCCGGCGAGCACCACAACACCCCCGCGAGGGCGGTGAGTTCGGGGTTGGACGGGGAGGTGAGCCCGCGTTCCCAGGCGATGACGAGGTCAGGGGTGACGTACGGCAGTCCGTAGGAGGCCCGCATGCCGTGGGCGACGTGCTCGGGTGCCATGCCGAGAGCGGCACGGATCCTGCGGGCGGCGGGGGCGTTGAAGGGGGGACCCGGCTGGTTCGGTGAAGCTGAGGGTTGGCGCACGGGCCACAAGGTAGGGGTACGCGAGCCGATTGACCACGGTCTGTTCCACCAGGATCACGCATGGTGGGAACGTACGGTTTCGGCTGTGTCACCCCTTGACCGCCCCGCCCAGCGCGAACCCTCCCCCCAGCCGCCGGGCGATCAGCACGTACAGCAGGATCACCGGCGTGGAGTACACGACCGAGAACGCCGCCAGCTGACCGTAGGCCACCATCCCCCGGTTCCCGAAGAACTCGTTGATGCTCACCGACGCCGGCATCTGGTCCGGCGTCAGCAGCAGCATGAAGGGGACGAAGAAGTTCCCCCACATCATCACGAACGAGAAGACGGTCACCACCGACACGCCCGGCCCCATCAGCGGCAGCACGATGCGGACGAGGGACTGCAGGGCCGACGCGCCGTCCGTCCAGGCCGCCTCCTCCAGCTCCTTCGGCACGCCGTCCATGAAGTTCTTCATCAGCCAGATGGCGAAGGGGAGTTGGGACGCGGCGAAGAACAGGATCGTGCCCTGCAGGGTGTCGATCAGGTTGACCCGCACGAACAGTGCGTACACCGGCACCATGATCGCCGTGATCGGCAGGCTCGTCGCGAACAGGATCGTCAGCAGGAACGGCCGGTTGAGACGGGAGCGGAAGCGGGACAGGGGGTAGGCCGCGAGCGCCGCGCACACCACGGTCAGCGCCGTGGCGCCGCCGCACAGGATCAGGCTGTTGAGCAGCGGTGTGAAGGTGACGTCCTGATTGAGGATCGCGCGGAAGTTGCCGAGGGTCAGGCCGTCGGGGGCCTTCACCCGGAGGTCCGCGTGCGGGTCGAGGGAGGAGAGCACCACCCAGGCGAGCGGCAGTGCGAAGGCCGCGGCGACGACCAGGAGCCCCGCGTCCGCGGCCAGACGCCGGGTCGTACGTCGGGAGGCGGGCGTGAGTGCCATGGTGTCCTCAGACCTCCGTCCGCAGCAGGCGCATGTACACGAGGGAGAACAGGGAACCGACCAGGAGCAGCAGGAGGGCGACTGCGGTGCCGTAGCCGATCATGCTGTTCTGGAAGGCCTGCTCGTACATGAACAGGGGCAGGGTCTGGCTGCGGTTGCCGGGGCCGCCTCGTGTCATCACCCAGATCAGCCCGAAGACGGACAGGGTCTGGAGGGTGTTGAGCATGAGGTTCGTGCCGATCGAGCGGCGGATCATCGGCAGCGTGATGTGCCACAGCCGGCGCCAGCCGCCCGCCCCGTCGACCTCCGCGGCCTCGGTGATCTCCTTCGGGATCTCACCCAGGGCGGCCGAGTACACGAGCATCGAGAAGGCCGTCCCCCGCCAGACGTTGGCGAACGACACGGCCAGGATCGGCAGCGTGAACAGCCAGTTCTGGGCGGGCAGGTGCAGCCAGTGGAGGATGGCGTTCAGGGTGCCCTCACGGCGGAAGAAGGCGTAGAGCAGGAAGCCGGCCACGACCTCCGGAAGCACCCAGGCGGTGATCACGATCCCGCCCGTGAGGGTACGGACCGGCTTCGACGCGCGCTGCATGAGGGCGGCCAGGGCGAGCCCGAGCGTGTTCTGCCCCACGAGGGACGACAGGACCGTGAACACCAGCGTCAGCCATACGGCGTTGAGGAACGCCTCGTCGTGGAAGGCCGTACGGAAGTTGTCGAAGCCGACGAAGGAGGAGTGCGCCTGACCGGTCAACTGCAGGTCGGTGAAGGCGATGTAGGCGCAGTAGGCGATGGGCCCGGCGAGAAAGAGGATCAGGAGGGCCAGGGCCGGGGAGAGGGGCAGGGCCCGGGTGAGGGAGCGGAGCAGGCGGCGGCCGGCTGCCGGCGCAGCGGGCCGGCCGGCCGCCGGGCCCGGGGAGGTCGTGGGCGCGACGTCCGGGGCCGGCCGGTGCGGTGCGGCGGCGGTCATGGGCGGTCGCCGCCGTTCACTTCTCGACGACCTGGTTGTCCGTGGCCGCCTTGAGCGCGTCGTCGTAGCCGCTCGCCGCCTTGTCGACGGACATGTCGCCGGTCGTGACCCCCTCCATGGTCTCCTGGATGGCGGTGGAGACCTTCGGGTACGCCGGATAGGCGGGCCGGTAGTGCGTGCTGGCGACCAGATCGGTGAAGAACTTGATGCCGGGCTGGGCCTTGGCGTACGAGGGGTCGCTCGCGACGTCCCTGCGCACCGCGATGCCGGAGTTGGCGATGTACCACTTCTCGGCGTTGGCCTTGGTCTGCATCGTCCTGACGAAGTCGAAGGCGAGGTCGGGGTGGGCGGCCTTGGCCGGGACGGCCCAGGTCCAGCCGCCGGACATGCTGACCTTGCCAGGAGCCTGCCCGTGCTGGGTGGGCATGTATGCGAGGCCGAGTTCCTGCGACCACTGCGGCCACTCGTGTCCACTGCCGGGCAGCCAGTCCTGCGGGAGCCAGGAGCCGTCCAGGTTGATGCCGAGCTTGCCCTGGGGGAGCAGTTCACCGCGGATGCGGGTGCTGAAGTTGGGGTCCAGGGCGTCGGAGACGTCCGGGCCGAGCTTCTCCTTGTAGACCGTCTCGACGAAGGACAGGGCGTCCTTGAAACCCTGGCTGCCGGCGACCCACTTCTTGGACGTCCTGTCGTACAGGGGATCGGACGTTGCGTCGCCCGTGCCGTAGAGCAGCATCTCGAAGCCCTGCATGGTGGCGGTCTCGCCGGCGGGTTTGCCGGTGTAGACGTTCAGGGGCGTGACGCCGGGGACCTTCTGCTTGATGGTACGGGCGGCGGAGAGGATGTCGTCCCAGGTCCTGGGCTGCCAGTCGGTGGGAAGTCCGGCCTTCTTGAAGACGCGCTTGTCGAACCACAGGCCGCGGGTGTCGGTCCCGTCCGGCACGCCGTACGTCTTGCCGTCCTCCCCCTGGGCGGCGGCCTTCGCGGTGTCGATGAACTGACCCCAGTCCTTCCAGCGGGCGAGGTAGGGGTCGAGGGGCTTCAGGTATCCGCTGGTGATGTCCGAGTTGATGAGGAAGGTGTCCTCGTAGACCAGGTCGGGGGCGGTCTTGGGGGAGCGGAGCATCTGCTGGAGCTTGGTGTAGTACTCCGAGTCCGGGGCCTTGACGGGGACGAGCTGGACCTTCTTGCCGGGGTTCTCCTTCTCGAACTGCTTCTTGATGTCCGCGAGATAGTCGTCCATGACGTGGATCGAGTTGTCCGTGGACTGCTTGAAGGAGACCTTCAGCGTGTTCGGGCTGCTGCCGGAGCCGGTGCCGCAGCCGGTGAGCGCGGGGGCGGCGGTGACGGCAACGAGCGTCAGCAGTACGGCAGTTGAAGGGGAGTGGCGAGCGGCGGTGGGGCGCACGGGCACGACCTCCTACGGGCTCACTTCGTTGTGGCCGGGATGGCTGCCGTGTGAACGTAAGTGGAGTGGTCTAGTCAGGTCAATGTGTCTGCGACGTTTGGTTGCCGGCTGCTTCGGCGGGGGTCGGGCAGCATGCGGGCATCGATGAAGGCGAGCGCTTCGTCGTTGCGCTGACCCGGGGCCCACCGGGAGACCCACCGGCGCAGCCGCTCGCCGACGGCTTTCGCCTCGGCCTTGTCGAGTCGGCCACTGAGGACCAGCGAGTGACAGCGGCCGACGATCCCGGCGACGGGGTGGAAGACATGGCAATCCATGGAGAAGGGCAGCGCCAGCCACCGCTGGATGCAGTCGTCGGCCCAGGCCGCCCCGACACCTGTGCGGAACTGCAGGGCGAGCTGGCAGATCAGGGCGTCCAGAGCGCCGCTGATATTGGCGGCCGCGCCGTGCCGCTCCGCGTGGTCGAGGCAGAGTTCGACGGTGCGGAGCCAAATACGGCTGTCTTCGCGCGAGGCGACGTAAGGGTTCACCTGGCAGGCGGCCGAGGCCATACGGGGGATGAGGTCCTCGCTGTCGGGGTGGGTGCGGGCCCAGCTCAGCAGCGCCCTGAAGATCGTCGGGCTCATCAGCTGCTTGCGCAGCACCCACGTGCTGAGGAAGGTGAAGTCCTGCTGGGGAACGTGCGCGGTGATCCAGGCGTCGACCAGCCCGGTGAAGCCCGGGGGAATCCGCTCGGCGGGAAACCGCCTGAGCAGCGCGCCCATGACGAAGTCGGCTTCCTGCACGGTCGCGTGGTCGTCGAGCCATGCCAGAGCCAGGGTGGTGGCCTGTTCGGCGGTGTCGGGTGGCAGGTCGGTGCGGGACAGCAGGGGGTCGAGGACGAACGCGGCTTCTGGAATGGCCGCGTGGTCGTCGAGCCATGCGAGAGCTCGGGTGGTGGCCTGTTCGGCGGTGTCGGGTGGCAGGTCGGTGCGGGACAGCAGGGGGTCGAGGACGAACCGGGCTTCCGGAGTGGTTGCGGGGCCTTTCGCGGGATGATCCGATGTGAGGCGGCGACCGCCTGCCTAGCGCCCGTTCCCCGCTCCCCGGACCCACCGATAGACCAATTCGGGCCTGCCCACCTGCCCGTACAACGGGCTCCGCCTGGCCCGCCCCGCATCCACCAGGTGCTCCAGGTACCGCCGGGCCGTGATCCGGGATATCCCGACGGCCTCCGCAACCCCCGCCGCCGTCAGTCCTTCCTCCGCCTCCCGCAACGCCCTCGTCACCCGCTCCAGGGTCGGTGCGCTCAACCCCTTCGGCAGCGCGGCCGGCCCCGGTGCCCGCAGCGTCGCCAGGGCCCGGTCCACCTCGTCCTGCCCGCTCGCCTCGCCCACCGCCGCGTGGAACTCGGCGTACCGCACCAGCCGGTCCCGGAGCGTGGCGAAGGTGAACGGCTTGAGCACGTACTGGACCACCCCCAGCGACACCCCCTCCCGGACCACCGCCAGATCCCGCGCCGACGTCACCGCGATGACGTCCGCGTGATGGCCGGCGGCCCGCAGCGACCGCGCCAGGTGCAGCCCGTGCACGTCCGGCAGGTGCAGGTCGAGCAGCAGCAGGTCCACCGGCGTACGGTCCAGCATGCGCCGCGCCTCCGCGCCCGTGTGCACCTTGCCGACGGCCACGAACCCCGGCACCCGGCCGACGTACATTACGTGCGCGTCCGCCGCGACCGGGTCGTCCTCCACCACCAGGACGCGGATGGGCTGTCCGTCCGTCATCTGCCGCCTCCGGACCCGCCACCTCTGGACCCGCCGCCTCTGGACCCGCCGCCTCTGGACCCGCCACCTCTGGACACGCCACCTCTGGACACGCCACCTGTGGACACGCCACCTGTGGACCCGGCGCCCTGGGGTGCGCGGTCCTCCGCCTCGGCTTCCTGGGGTGCGTGGTCCTCCGCCTCGGCTTCCTGGGGTACGCGGTCCTCCACCGCAGCCCGCTCGGACACGCGGTCCTCCGCCTCGGCTTTCCCGGCGGTCCGGCCTTCCGGCGCGGCCGCCTCGGACACGAGTGCCTCCGGGATCCGGCCCCCCGCCACGGCGCCACCGTCCTCCAACGGCAAGCGCACCTCGAACACCGCGCCGCCCCCTTCGGCCTCCGCCACCGTCAACGTCCCCTCATGCCGATGCACCGCCTGCCGTACGAGCGCCAGTCCCAGACCCCGCCCGCCGGGCCCCGCCGGCTTCGTCGAGAAGCCGCGCTGGAAGACCAGGTCGGCGTGGGCCGGGTCGACGCCCGAGCCCGTGTCCGCCACCCGCAGGACCAGTTCCGGCCCGTCGGTGCGCGCCGTCACCGTCACGCGCGGCCGTACGCTGCCCTGGGCCGCGTCCACCGCGTTGTCGATGAGGTTGCCGAGGATCGTCACCAGGTCCCGGGACGGCAGCGTCTGCGGCAGCAGCCCGTCGTCCAGGCCGCTGTCCTCCGACACCACCAGCTCCACGCCCCGCTCGTTGGCCTGCGCGGTCTTGCCGAGCAGCAGTGCGGCCAGCACCGGTTCGCTCACGGCCGCGACCACCTGGTCGGTCAGTGCCTGGGCCAGCTCCAGCTCCGCCGTCGCGAACTCCACGGCCTCCTCCGCACGCCCCAGCTCGATCAGCGACACCACGGTGTGCAGCCGGTTCGCCGCCTCGTGCGCCTGCGAGCGCAGGGCCTGCGTGAATCCGCGCTCGGAGTCCAACTCGCCCATCAGGGACTGGAGTTCGGTGACATCGCGCAGGGTCGCCACCGTGCCCCGGCGCTCTCCGCCCGACACCGGCGAGGTGTTCACCACCAGGACCCGCGACGCCGTCAGGTGCACCTCGTCCACGCGCGGCTCCGACGCCAGCAGCGCGCCCGTCAGCGGGGCCGGCAGTCCGAGGTCCGCCACCGACCTGCCCACCACGTCCTCGGTGACGCCCAGCAGTTCGCATCCGCCGTCGTTGATGAGCGCCACCCGGTACTGGGCGTCCAGCATCAGCAGCCCCTCGCGTACGGCGTGCAGCGCGGCCTGGTGGTAGTCGTGCATGCGGCTGAGCTCGGCCGCGTTCATGCCGTGGGTGTGGCGGCGCAGGCGGGCGTTGATGACGTACGTGCCGACCGCGCCGAGCGCGAGGACTCCGGCCGCGACCCCGAGCAGCGCCGTGACCTGGTCCTGGACCCGCTGGCTGATCGCCTCGACCTTGATGCCGGCGCTGACGAGGCCGATGACGCGGTCGTTCTCCTCGACGGGCGTGACCGCGCGGACGGACGGGCCGAGGGTGCCGGTGTAGGTCTCGGTGAGAGATTCGCCCCGCTGGGCGCGGGAGATGTGACCGAGGAAGCGTTTGCCGATCTGGTTCCTGTCGGGGTGGGTCCAGCGGATGCCCTCGGGGTTCATGATCGTGACGAAGTCGACCCCGGTGTCCTGCTGGACCTTGAGCGCGTACGGCTGGAGGTGCGCCGTGGGGTCGGAGGTGTGGATGGCCGCCCGTACCGACGGGGCGTCGGCGACCGAGCGGGCGACCGCCATGGCTTGGCGGCCGGCCGCGTCCTCGGCCTGGCTGCGGTCGCTGACGTAGGTGAACAGCGCGTACCCGGCCACGACGACCGCGAGCAGCACGGCCTGCATGGCGAAGAGTTGGCCGGCCAGGCTGCGGGGTCTGGGAAGGGCGGGTATGCGCATGTCGTCAGTCTGCCTCTCCGTCTCAGTGTGAACTAAATGAACGGAAGGGTGACCGCCCTCACAGGCCGGGAGATAGTCACGGCATTCCTGTAAATGCCCCGGACGTGAGCCGCACGCCGGTGATGCCGACGACGTCGTCAAGGAGGGCCGCCGTGACCAGCGCAGCCGATACGGCACCTGCCGCACCCCCCGCCAGGCGGGACCGCACCCACTACCTCTACATCGCGGTGATCGTCGCGGTGCTTTTCGGTATCGCGGTCGGATTCGCCGCGCCGGACTTCGCCAAGGAGCTCAAGCCGCTCGGCACGGGCTTCGTGAACCTGATCAAGATGATGATCTCGCCGATCATCTTCTGCACGATCGTGCTCGGTGTCGGGTCCGTGCGGAAGGCCGCGAAGGTCGGCAAGGTCGGCGGGCTCGCGCTCGGCTACTTCGTCGCCATGTCGTTCGTCGCCCTGGCCATCGGCCTGGTCGTCGGCAACATCATCCACCCGGGCAGCGGGATGCACCTGACCGACGCCGTGAAGACCGTCGGGCACGACCAGGCGAAGGCCGCCGCCGAGGGGCCGGTCGACTTCCTGCTCGGGATCATCCCGACCACGTTCGTGTCGGCCTTCACCGAGGGCCAGGTGCTGCAGACTCTGCTCGTGGCGCTGCTCGTGGGCTTCGCGCTGCAGGCCATGGGCCGCACCGGTGAGCCCGTCCTGCGCGGGGTCGAGCACATCCAGCGGCTGGTCTTCCGCGTGCTGGCGATGATCATGTGGGCCGCTCCCGTCGGCGCCTTCGGCGCGATGGCCGCCGTGGTCGGCGAGACCGGCATGGACGCCCTCAAGGCGCTCGCCACGATCATGCTCGGCTTCTACGTCACCTGCGTGCTGTTCGTAATGATCGTGCTCGGCACGCTGACCCGCCTGGTCGCCAAGGTCAACCTCTTCCAGCTGCTGAAGTACCTCGGCCGTGAGTTCCTGCTGATCCTGTCCACCTCGTCGTCCGAGTCCGCGCTGCCGCGCCTGATCGCGAAGATGGAGCACCTGGGCGTCGGCCGGCCGGTCGTCGGCATCACTGTGCCGACCGGCTACTCCTTCAACCTCGACGGCACGATGATCTACCTGACCATGGCCTCGCTGTTCATCGCGGACGCCCTGGACCAGCCGATGAGCATCGGCCAGCAGATCGGCCTGCTGCTGTTCATGATGGTCGCCTCCAAGGGCGCGGCCGGCGTCTCCGGCTCCGGCATCGCGGTACTGGCCAGCGGTCTGCAGTCGCACAAGCCCGCCCTGGTCGACGGCGTCGGCCTGATCATCGGCATCGACCGCTTCATGAGCGAGGCCCGCGCCCTCACCAACTTCGCCGGCAACGCCGTCGCCACCCTGCTGATCGGCACCTGGACCGGCGAGGTCGACAAGGAGCGGGTGCAGCGGGTGCTCGCCGGTGAGCTGCCCTTCGACGAGAAGACGCTGCTCGACGCCGCCGAGGACGACGGAACCCGCACCGGGGTGCCCGAGCAGCGCGAGGACGGCGAGAAGGAACTCGCCAAGGCCTGAGCGGGCCTGCGTCCCCCTCCCGGTACTCCGGGTGGCTGAGCTCTCTTCCCCCGTCGCTCAGTTGCCCGGCCCCCAGGCCCGTGCGGCGAAATCTTCTGTCACCGTGCGGGCCTGGGGCCGTACGGCGGGATCTTCTGTCGCCGTGCGGCTGTCAGTCGCTGAGCTTCGCCACCAGCGCGGTGGCATGGGAGGCGGGCACGCCCGCAGCGGTCAGCACCGTGACCGCGGCGGAGCGGCCCGCCTCCTGTGCTGCCAGCAGGCCGTCGTTCACGGCCTCCATCAGCGCGAACAGCATCTGCTCGTGCACGTATGCCAGGGCCGGCGCCGGCAGCGGTGAGCAGAAGACGCCCTGGTCGAGCCCCCGCTGCAGGAGTTCCACGGCGCTTGCGCGGACCGGGGCGAGGCGTTCGCGGATGCCCTGCATGGTGACCGTGCGCTGGGCCAGCGCGACCAGCAGCCGGTAGCGGTCGGCGATCTCCCAGACCGCGAGCACCGAGCGCGCCACGGCCTCCGCCGGGTCCTCGACGCCCTCGCGGCCCGCCGCGTGCGCGTCCGCCAGCGCCTGCACCGCGCCGTCGACCAGCGTGCTGATCAGCGCCTCGCGGCTGGGAAAGTGCCCGTACACCGTCCGCCGTACGACACCCGCGGCGCGCGCGATCTGGTCCATGGACGCGTCGGGGTCGCGCAGTAGCTCGGCGAGGGCGACGTCGAGGATGCGGCGCCGGTTCGCGTCGGCGCGACTGGTGTTACCCGTGGTCATGGCTGCCATTCTGCCCGCCCCCGCGGCCGGTCTCCCGGTTCCTCCGCAACGGCTTCACCTCCTCGATTTGCACAGCGTTGTGCAACGACGTACATTGCACATGGTTGAGCAATTGCACATCGATGTGCAAGTCCGTCATGTACGTCTTGAGGAAGGCGAACCCTGCCATGCGACTCGTCCTGAACGAACCGGTCGAAAGGAGGGACCGCCCCTACGCCCGGCGCTGGTGGGCGCTCCTCGTGCTCTGCCTGAGCCTGCTGATCATCGTGATGGCGAACACCGCCCTCACGGTCGCCGCGCCCGACATGACCCGGGACCTCGGTCTGTCCAGTGCCGACCTGCAGTGGGTGATCGACGGCTACACCGTCCCGTACGCCGCGCTGATGCTGCTGCTCGGCGCGATCGGCGACAAGTACAGCCGGCGCGGCGCACTCGGCCTCGGGCTCGTCGTCTTCGGGGGCGGGGCCGTCTTCGGCTATTTCGCCGACAGCTCCACGACGGTCATCGCGGCCCGCGCCGTGATGGGCGTCGGCGCCGCGCTGATCATGCCCGCCACCCTCTCCCTGCTCGCCGCGACCTTCCCGCGCGCCGAACGCGCCAAGGCGATCACCCTGTGGACCGCGACGGCCGGGCTCGCGATCGCGGCCGGTCCGGTCGTCGCCGGGGCGCTGCTCAAGGACCACGGCTGGTCCTCGACCTTCCTGATCAACGTGCCGATCGCCGCCGTCGCCCTCGTGGCCGCCTTCGTCCTGGTCCCGCCGTCGAAGGCCGCGCACCACGAGCGCATCGACTACGTCGGCGGGCTGCTGTCGGTGGTGTGGATCGGCTCGCTGGTCTACATGATCATCGAGGGGCCGCACTTCGGCTGGGGCGCCAAGGCGGTCACGGCCGCGGTCGTCGCAGGCGTGGGGCTGGTGGCCTTCGTCCTGTGGGAGCTGCGCCACCCGCGCCCGGTGCTCGACGTGCGCCGCTTCGCGCACCGCCGGTTCGCCGGGTCCAACCTCGCCGTCGCACTGTTCTTCCTGGCCGTCTTCGGCGCCTTCTACTACCTCACCCAGCACCTGCAGTTCGTCCTCGGCTACGACGCCCTGCAGACCGGCCTGCGCATGCTGCCGCTCGCCGGTGCCGTCTTCGTCGGCTCGGCACTGACCGGCTGGCTCACCCCGCGCATCGGCATGAAGCCGACGGTGACCGCCGGCATGGTCGGCGGCACGGCCGCGCTCGCCCTGCTCACGCAGGTCGACGGGAGTTCCTCGTACGGCGACTTCGTCGCGCCCCTGATCGTCCTGGGCCTGGCGATCGGGCTCGCCCTCTCGCCCTGCACCGACGCCATCATGGGCGCGTTCCCGGAGTCCGAGCTGGGCGTCGGCGGCGCCGTGAACGACACCTCGCTGGAGCTGGGCGGCTCGCTCGGCATCGCCATCCTCGGTTCGCTGCTGTCCACGTCGTACTCCGACCACCTCTCCGACGCCACCGCCGGCAGCAAGCTCCCGGCGAGCGCCCTGTCCACCGCCCAGGACTCGGTCGGTGCCGGCTACCAGGTCGCCCAGGGCATCGGGGACAGGGCCCGGCAGCTCGCCGAGCAGGCGGCCCACACGAGCGACGCGCAGCAGGCCGCCCAGCTGAAGGCACAGGCCGGCCAACTCGCCGAGGGCGCCCGGCAGATGACCGACGCGGTCGGCTCCTCCTTCTCCGACGCGGTCGCCCACACCAGCCTGGTCGGCGCCGTGATCCTGGCCGTGGGCACGGTCCTGGTCGCCCTGCTGCTGCCGCGCGGGCAGGCCGCCGTGACGCAGGAGCCGGAGGAGGCGAAGGAACTGGTGGGCAGCGGGACGCGCTGACCGGGCCCTCGCCACGGTTTCTCACCTGCATGCACTAACGTGCCGTGCCGGATCGACCGGCACGGCACGTTCGTATGCTGTGAAGTTCGTATGCGTGTGAAGTTCGTATGGAGGCACGGGGGATGACGATCGACTGGGACCGGCGCACCTGCGCGCGCCGAGGGCATGTGACCTATGCGCCGGACGACCCCCGGCTGCGGGTCCGGCTGCACGCCGACACCGCCCTCGGGGAGGTGTGGCGGTGCCTGCGCTGCGGCGACTTCGTGCTCGGCGAGCCGCACGGCTCCGGGCCGACCGCGGAGGCGCCGCTGGTGCCGCGCGGGAAGGTGCTGCGGGACCTGCTCATTCTGCGCTTCCTCGCGATCGAGCGGGCCCTCCGCGGGGTGTTCATCGTGCTGGTCGCGGTGGCGGTGTGGAAGTTCAGCAACAGCCAGGACGCGGTGCGACGGCTGTTCAACGAGTACCTGGACATCTTCCGCCCGGTCTTCCGGCACTTCCACTACGACCTCGACCACTCGCCCGTGGTCGGCACCATCCAGAAGTCCTTCGGCTACCAGCACTCCACGCTGGTGCTGCTGGCCGCGCTGTTGGTGGCCTACGCGCTGATCGAGCTCGTCGAGGCGGTCGGCCTGTGGTACGCCAAGCGCTGGGCGGAGTACCTGACGGTGGTCGCCACCGCTGCCTTCCTTCCGCTGGAGGTCTACGAACTCACCGAGCACGTCAGCGGGCTGAAGATCGCCACGCTGGTCCTCAACATCCTCGCCGTCCTCTACATCGCCCTCGCCAAGCGCCTGTTCGGCCTGCGCGGCGGGCGGAAGGCCTTCGAGGAGGAGCGCCGCGGCGCCTCGCTGCTCGAGGTGGAGGAGTCCGCCGGGGTGGCCGTCTAGGGACCCGCCGCCACGCCCCGCGAACCGCTCCTCGATGCGCTTCCCGCCCAGCCCCTGGCCGCTCCCGCGCGCCCGCTCGTCGCCACCGGCATCGCATGGGCCCGTGGCGGCGGCGTGGAGATCCACGGCCCGATCGCGGCCCTGCTCCTGCTGCTGACGCGCCGCCGCACGGATGCGGCGGCACCTGGGGATCGGGCTTGTGGAGCTGGTAGAGGCCGATGGCCTCGACGCCGAGCCGCTTCAGGGAAGCCTCCGTGGCCGCCTTCAGATGGCGCGGGTATCCGGTGACGGTCCAGCTGCCCTGGGGGTCCCCCCAGGCCCTTGAGGCACTGGGGGACGGTCGGCCGCGGCCGCCCTTCGTGGCCACCAGCACGCCGGAGGTGTCACTGCCGTACGTCGTCGGCGCAGGTCGGCGGCGACGGCGCGTGGGTCGACGTCCGTCTCGCGCACGGGCGCGATCGAGTTCTCGTACTCGTACACCTCCACCGTCGACGTCATCACGTAGCGGGCGGTGCGGCCGGTGAAGACCCGTCGGGCGGTCGCCGCCTGGCGGGGCGTGTAGCAGACCTGGTCGACCACGACGTCGAAGATGCGCGGGCCGAGCGCGGCCCGCAGCGCGTTCTCGTCATTCCGGTCGGCGACCAGATGAAGTGCGCCGGACGGTGGTGCCGACGATCCGCGATTGACGACCGTGACCCTGTCACCCGCGGCGAGCAGCCGGGCGATCAGCCGCTTCCCGAATAGCGGTTTCCGCCGATGACCAAAACCTCACGCATGACGCCCCTCTGACAATGAACACGTTCCGTCCCCGGAACCGGGTGACCATAATTCTCGCGGCGCATCAGCGAGGTCTGAAGGGGTGGACATCGGAGATCCGGTCGTCGCACCGAAAGAACCACGGCATCTGCGCGCCGCGGCCCACGAAGCGTCGGTGAGCTTCGACGCGCTGGACCGGCAGATCCTCCAGCTTCTGCAGACCGACGGCCGGATCAAGCTGAGCGAGCTGGGGCACCGGGTCCGGCTGAGCCCGGCCGCGGTCACCGAGCGGGTTGCCTTGACGTCGGCGTCAAGGCCTACGTTCGTACCCATGCGAATCCGCGAGCTGGCCGCGCGGGCCGGGACCACGACGCGGACGCTGCGGTACTACGAGTCACGGGGGCTGCTGCCCGCGCGGCGGGACGCCCACGGACACCGCGCATACGACGAGCGTGACCTGAAGCTGCTGCGGCAGATCAGGACGCTGCAGGACCTCGGGTTCGACCTGGAGGAGACCCCGGCCCTTCGTGGAGTGTCTGCGGGCCGGGCACCCGGAAGGGGACTCGTGCCCGGCGTCGCTCGCGGTCTACCGGCGCAAGCTGGACGAGCTCGACGCGCTGATCGGCGAGTTGCAGGCGGTGCGGGCGCAGGTCGGCGCGCAGCTGGCGAGGGCCATGGGGGCACCCCCCAGCTCGTCAAGAGCTTGGGGGAGGGCGCGGGACGCGCCGGCCGCCGATGCGCTGGTTCCGGGCGGTCCGGAACCCCTGTGCGAGCGGGGAGGGCAGGAGCGGTGATCAGGTCGGTGGCGGGTGTGGCCGAGGTGACGGATGCGGACTTCGAAACGGAGGTGCTCGGATCGGACCTGCCGGTGCTGGTGCAGTTCACGGCCGAGTGGTGCGGGCCGTGCCGGCAGCTGGGACCGGTGCTGAGCGGCGTCGCCTTCGAGGAGGGCGACCGGCTGAGGGTCGTCCAGCTGGACGTGGACCGCAACCCGCAGACCACGATCGCGTACGGCGTACTGTCGACGCCGACGCTCATGGTGTTCCGCGGCGGCGAGCCCGTGAAGTCGATGGTGGGCGCCCGGCCCATACGGCGCCTGCTGGAGGAGCTGTCGGACGTGCTGTAACGCGGGCCGGACACCAAGAAATCCCCCGAGCAATTGCGCTCGGGGGATTTCTGTGCGTATATTCGGTGGTTCGCGACTTCAAAAGGATTGAGTCGCAGTGAAGTTCAGTGAGCACACTATATCCGGCCGGGAGCGGAATTGTCAAACACCGATTTTCCAGACGGTGAATTGCGGCAGGAACAGGAATTCATCGACGGGCTGTACGCGCGTGTCGACGCCCTGCGCGGCCACACCGAGGACTCCGTCGCGGACGCGCTCGCGCAGGGCGACAAGCCCATGCAGGCCAGGCTGGAGCGGGACATCCTCGTCGCCGAGCGCTCGGGGTTGCTCGCCGCGCTGAACGCCGTGGACGGCTCGCTCTGCTTCGGCCGGATCGACCTCACCTCCGGGAACAGCCACCACATCGGCCGCATCGGGCTGCGCGCCGCCGACCCGAACCGCACGCCGATCCTGATCGACTGGCGGGCCAATGTCGCCCGTCCCTTCTACCTGGCCACCGGCCACACCCCGATGGGCCTGCGCCGGCGCCGGCACATCTCCACCGACGGCCGCCGGGTCACCTCCCTGCACGACGAGATCCTCGACCTCGGCGACGCCACCCGCACCGGCCACGAGGACCCGACCGGCGACGCGGTGCTGCTCGCCGCGCTCAACTCCGCACGTACCGGCCGCATGACCGACATCGTGCAGACCATCCAGGCCGACCAGGACCGCATCATCCGCGCCCCCCACCGCGGGGTGCTGGTGGTGGAGGGCGGTCCGGGCACCGGCAAGACCGCGGTCGCCCTGCACCGGGCGGCCTACCTCCTCTACGAACACCGCGAGCTGCTCGCCAAGCGCGCCGTCCTGATCGTCGGCCCCAACCCGGCGTTCCTCGGCTACATCGGCGAGGTGCTGCCCTCCCTCGGCGAGACCGGTGTGCTGCTGGCGACGGTCGGCGAGCTGTTCCCCGGCGTGAAGGCGACGGCCACCGACACCCCCGAGGCGGCTGCCGTGAAGGGCCGCGCCGAGATGGCCGACGTGCTCGCCGCCGTCGTACGGGACCGGCAGGGGCTGCCCGACCCGGTGATCGCGATCGAGCACGACCGGGAGATCCTGATGCTCGACGACGGCCTGGTGAACGTCGCCCGCGAGCGCACCCGCGCGTCCGGGCTCCCGCACAACGCGGCCCGCGAGCACTTCGAGGGCCACATCCTCAACACGCTCACCGACCTGTTCGCCGAGCGCATCGGCACCGACCCCTACGACGGCTCGAACCTCCTCGACGCCGGCGACATCACCCAGATCCGCGACGAGCTCGCCGAGAACCCCGAAGTCTGGTCCGCCATCGACCAGTTGTGGCCCCGGCTGACCCCGCAGCGGCTGGTCGCGGACTTCCTCGCCGCACCCGACGGCTACCTGTCCGAGGCCGACGCGGACGCCATCCGCCGCCCGGTGACGCGGGCGTGGACCGTGGCGGACGTCCCGCTGCTCGACGAGGCGGCCGAACTGCTCGGCGAGGACGACCGGGTGGCCCGGGCCCGCGCCGAACGCGAGCGCCAGGCCCAGGTGTCGTACGCCCAGGGAGTGCTGGACGTGTCGTACGCCTCCCGGACGTACGAGTTCGAGGACAAGGAGGACAGTGACCCGGACGCGTCCGAGGTGCTGTCCGCGCACGACATCATCGACGCCGAGCGGTTCGCCGAGCGGCACGAGGATGCGGACCACCGCAGCGCCGCCGAGCGCGCGGCCGCCGACCGCACCTGGGCGTTCGGGCACATCATCGTCGACGAGGCGCAGGAGCTGTCGCCGATGGCCTGGCGGCTGCTGATGCGGCGCAGCCCGACCCGCTCGATGACGCTGGTCGGCGACCCGGCGCAGACCGCGGAGGCGGCGGGCGTCGGTTCCTGGAGCGAGATCCTCGAGCCGTATGTCGAGGACCGCTGGGAGCACACCCGGCTCGGCGTCAACTACCGCACCCCGGCCGAGATCATGGACGTGGCGGCGGCCGTGGTCCGCGCCGAGAACCCCGCGTTCGAGCCGCCGAGCTCGGTCCGGTCGACGGGCGTCAGGCCCTGGGCGCGCGCCGCCGACGACCTGCCCGGCGCGGTGGCCAAGGCGGTCGAGGAGCTGACCCCCGCCGAGGGCCGCCTCGCGGTGATCGCCCCGCGCGACCTGCACCGGAAGCTGGCGGCGCGGCTGGACGGGGTGACGGCGGGCGCCGAACCCGACCTGACACAGACGGTCGTCCTGCTCGACCCGCGCCAGGCCAAGGGTTTGGAGTTCGACTCCGTCCTGGTGGTCGAGCCGGGCCGGTACGGCACGAGCGACCTGTACGTCGCCCTGACCCGGGCCACGCAGCGGCTCGGCGTGCTGCACACCGGTTCGCTGCCACGGGCGTTGGCCGACGCGCTGGCGGCGTAGCGGTGCCCGGTCTGGGGGCTGCCGCCCCCAGACCCCCGCTTCGGCCTGAACGGTCAGGCCGGGCGCAGCCACACCGTCGCGAGCGGCGGCAGCGTCAGCCGGATGCTCGCCGGGCGGCCGTGCCAGCCCTGCGGCTCCGGCTTGACCGGGTCCGGGCGCACGACGTCGCTGCCGCCGTAGCGGGCCGCGTCCGTGTTGAGGACCTCCAGCCAGGCGGGGACGTCGTCGGGGACGCCGATGCGGTAGTCGTGGCGGACCACGGGGGCGAAGTGCGAGACGGCCAGCAGCGGGGCGCCCTCGGCGTCGTGGCGCAGGAACGCGAAGACGTTGTCGTCCGCCGCGTCCCCCACGATCCACTGGAAGCCGTCGGGGTGGACGTCGCGCTGCCACAGGGCGGGCGTGGCGCGGTAGACGGCGTTGAGGTCGCGCACCAGGTCCCGCACGCCGCGGTGGTCGGCCTCCGCCCCGTAGGCGGGGTCGAGGAGCCACCAGTCGGGTCCGTGCACCTCGGACCACTCGGCGCCCTGGGCGAACTCCTGCCCCATGAAGAGGAGTTGCTTGCCCGGGTGGGACCACATGTAGCCCAGGTAGGCGCGCAGGTTGGCGCGCTGCTGCCACCAGTCGCCGGGCATCTTCGACACCAGCGAGCGCTTGCCGTGCACCACCTCGTCGTGGGAGATCGGGAGCACGTAGTTCTCGCTGTAGGCGTACACCATCGAGAAGGTCATCTCGTGGTGGTGGTACTTGCGGTGGATCGGATCGTGGCTCATGTACTCGAGCGAGTCGTGCATCCAGCCCATGTTCCACTTCAGCCCGAAGCCGAGTCCCCCGAAGCCGCTCGGGCCCCTGTGGTGGGTGGCGCGGGTGACGCCGTCCCACGCGGTGGACTCCTCCGCGATGGTCACCACGCCCGGCACCCTGCGGTACACGGTCGCGTTCATCTCCTGCAGGAACGCCACCGCGTCCAGGTTCTCCCGCCCGCCGTGCTCGTTCGGGGTCCACTGGCCCGGCTCGCGCGAGTAGTCCAGGTACAGCATGGAGGCGACGGCGTCCACGCGCAGTCCGTCGATGTGGAACTCCTCGCACCAGTACAGGGCGTTGGCGACGAGGAAGTTGCGCACCTCGCGCCGGCCGAAGTCGAACTCGAGGGTGCCCCAGTCGGGGTGGGCGGCGCGCAGCGGGTCTGCGTGCTCGTACAGGGGCCGCCCGTCGAACTCGGCCAGCGCCCAGTCGTCGCGCGGAAAGTGCGCCGGCACCCAGTCCATCAGCACGCCGATGCCGGCCTGGTGCAGGGCGTCGACCAGGTCCTTGAAGTCGTCCGGGGTGCCCAGGCGGGCGGTGGGCGCGTAGAAGCCGGTGACCTGGTAGCCCCAGGAGCCGCCGAAGGGGTGTTCCGCTACCGGCATCAGCTCCACGTGCGTGAAGCCCATGTCCTTGACGTACGCGGGGAGCTGTTCGGCCAGTTGACGGTACGTCAGTCCCGGTCGCCAGGAGGGGAGGTGGACCTCGTACACCGAGAACGGGCCCTCGTGCGCCGGTGTCTGAACGCGGCGGGCCAGCCACTCCTCGTCGTGCCACTCGTGGTGCGAGGCGTGCACGATGGACGACGTGGCCGGCGGGGCCTCGGTACGGCGGGCCAGCGGGTCGGCGCGCAGCGTCTTGGAGCCGTCCTGCCGGGTGATCTCGAACTTGTACAGCTCGCCCTCGCCGATACCGGGCACGAACAGCTCCCACACGCCCGAGGAGCCGAGCGAACGCATCGGGTACCCGGTGCCGTCCCAGAAGTTGAAGGTGCCGGCGACGCGCACGCCCCCGGCGTTCGGCGCCCACACCGCGAAGCGGGTGCCGCTCACGCCCTGGTGGGTCATCGGATGGGCGCCCAGCACCTGCCACAGCTGCTCGTGCCGGCCCTCGCCGATCAGGTGCAGGTCGAGCTCGCCGAGCGTGGGCAGGAAGCGGTAGGCGTCCTCGGTGTGCTGGACCGTCCCCTCGTACGCCACCTCCAGCCGGTACGCCGGAACGTCCCGCAGCGGCACCAGCCCGGAGAAGAAGCCGTCCCCGTCGTTGTGCAGATCGACCCGCAGGTTCCCGGCGACGACGGTGACGCCCAGCGCGTACGGCCGGAAGGCCCGGAAGGCGACACCGCCGGGCACCGGATGCGCCCCCAGCACCGAGTGCGGGGCGTGGTGCGTGCCGCTGAGCAGCCGCGCGCGGTCGCCCGCGTCGGCGGCGGGGGAGACGGCCACCTCCACGGCCTCGGCGGTGATCGTCTCGGAGCCGGGCGGTGCGGACGCCTCTACCGCCACTGCCTTGGCCGCGATCGTCTCCGGGGACGCCGGTGCGGCCATGTCGGCCACGGCTTCCGGCTGGGTCACTGCCGTCCCGGCGGCGTTCTTCCTGGCCGTGGCCTTCTTGGCGGCGGTCTTCTTCGCGGTCGCCTTCTTCGCGGTCGCCTTCGTCGCGTCCGCGGTCTTCGTGGCCGTCTTCTTCGCCACCGCCTTCTTGGCCGTGGCCTTCTTCGCGGCTGCCTTCTTCGCCGACAGTTTCGCCGTCGCCTTCTCCATGGTTTTCTCGGCCGCCTTCTTCGCCGTCTGCCTCGCGGCGCTCTCCTTCTGCGCGGCCGCCGGCTGCGCGGTACTGGTCTCCTCGGCCGTCTTCTTCGGATCCGAACCGCTGGACGGGGGGCGGGGGGTCACGGGCGGTGCCTCCTCGGCGCAGGTCAGGTGAGGTGCAGGCGGGGTCAGGTCGGGTTGGAGGTGGCCAGGCGGCGTACCGCGGACAGCGGCACTGAGAGCCAGTCGGGCCGGTGCCGGGCCTCGTAGACGACCTCGTAGATCGCCTTGTCCGTCTCGTAGGCCCGCAGCAGTACCGGGTCGGTCCGCGGATCACGGCCGCCGACCTCGGCGTACCCGGTGCAGTACGCGGCCCGGCAGGCCGCGGCCCACTCCGGCGCCGGCGGGCCGCCGGCCGAGTGCGCCGCGTAGTCGAAGGAGCGCAGCATCCCGGCGACGTCCCGCACCACGGGCTGCGGCATCCGCCGCTCGGCCAGCGGCTTCCCCGGCTCGCCCTCGAAGTCGATCAGCGACCACTCGCCGGAAGGCGAGCGCAGGCACTGGCCGAGGTGCAGATCGCCGTGGATGCGCTGCGCGGTCCAGGTGTGGCCCTCGGCCGCGAGGTCGGCCAGCGCCTCGAACGCGGAGTGCAGCCCGGGGACGTACGGACTCAGCGCGGGCACCGCCTGCGCGGCCGCCTCCAGGCGCTCGGTCATGCCGGCCACCAGCGACTCGAGCTGGGTGTGGCCCAGGGTGACGGTGGGCAGCGCCCGGGCGAGCGCGGTGTGCACCTCGGCCGTGGCGCGTCCGAGCGCCCGCGCCTCGGCGCTGAAGTCCTCGCCCTTGGCCAGCTCGCGCAGAGCAAGCTCCCAGCCGTCCGACGCGCCCTGCACGAAGGGCTGGAGCACGCCCAGCACGTAGGAGTCGTCGGCCAGGTCCGCCATCATCCACGCCGTCGGCGGGGGCACCCGCCGGCAGCCCTCATGGGCCAGGGCAAGCGGCAGCTCCAGGTCGGGGTTGATCCCGGGCATGACGCGGCGCAGCAGTTTGAGAATGAACGTATCTCCGTAGACGACCGACGAGTTGGACTGCTCGGCCGTCACCACGCGCGGCACGAGGTCGGGGTGTATCTCCTCCCGCCGCTCGAAACGCAGCCCGCCGATACGGGCCTGGGCGCGCAGCGCCTCCAGGATCACCTCGGCGAGCCGGGGGTCGTGCAGGGCCTCGTACACCGTGCGTCCGGTGAGCGGGCCCTCCTGCACATGTCCGATCAGCGCGGGCGCCAGCCGCGGCGGCAGCGCCTCGCGCACGCCTATGAGCAGTTGGTAGCAGTCGCCGGGGTGGGGGACGGCGCCCAGGACGGGCGCGAGCGGCTGATGGGCGCGGACGAGCAGGTGGTACAGGCCCAGCTTCCCGTCGACCGGCAGCAGCTCGGTGGAGGCGACCAGCGAGAACGCCGTGACCGGGCGGCCCTTGCCCGCGAACCAGCGCTGCCGCGGCAGCCACTCGTGCAACAACGGGTCCAGTGACGCAAGGAGGCCTGGGCTGCATGTGGTGACAGAGCGTGTGACGGCTTCCGACATGGCGTCGCGTCCAATCGCTGGTCGGTGTGACTGACGCGTGCCCACGGGTGGGGCGGGGGAAACCGCCACACCCTCGGGTACTAGGCGGCGTCCTTGCGGAGCCGGAACCAGTAGAAGCCGTGGCCGGCGAGGGTCAGCAGGTACGGCAGCTCCCCGATGGCCGGGAAGCGCACCCCGCCGAAGAGCTCGACCGGGTGCCGCCCGGTGAACGCCCTGAGGTCCAGCTCCGTCGGCTGCGCGAACCGGGAGAAGTTGTTCACGCACAGGACGAGGTCGTCCTCGTACTCGCGCAGGAACGCGATGACCGCCGGGTTGGAGGACTGCAGTTCCCTGTACGAGCCGAGTCCGAAGGCGTGGTTCTGCTTGCGGATCTCGA
>NZ_JBEXHW010000035.1:0-67862 GCF_040608235.1 Streptomyces sp. NPDC005202
GGGGTGTACGAACGGCCGCGTACAGTGTAAATCCCACCAAAAGCCACTGACCGCAAAAGCGACTTAGTGGCACAAGCAATACCTAAACGCCCTCTTACAGGGCATCTGATCTAGGCAGCTGGTGTTTTGGGATGTTCTTGTGACTGCTGGCGACGGCGGTCGTTGCACGGCGTGTGAGTGCTCGTCATCCGTATCGCAGTGACGTGTCCGATGCCCGGTGGGCGTGGATCGAGCCGGTGTTCACCGCTCGGCGCGCGGGCGGGGGCCCGGAACGGCAGCTCGCGTTCACGATCTGCGGGAGATCGTGAACGCGATCATGTACGTCAACCGCACCGGCATTCCGTGGGAGTACCTGCCGCACGACTTCCCGCCCTACAAGGCCTCGACGAGCGTCTTCAGCCGGGCGGTGAGCATGCTGGAGGAGATACCCAGGTTCTCCTGGAACTGGTCGAAGCGGGTGTAGCCGTAGAAGGCGTCATGCAGGATCAGCAGCGTCCACCACTCGCCGACGTGCTCCACCGTCGTGGACAGCGGGCACTCCCGGTCCTCCAGTCTGATCCGGCTCGCCACGGCGACCAGCACCTCGCCCGCACGCGGGAACGGATAGCACCATGACCACCGCCATCAGCGAATCCCTGGAAGGCCGCCGCGCCCTGGTCACCGGCGGCACCAAGGGCACCGGAGCAGCCATCGCCCGACGCCTCGCCGAGGCCGGGGCGAAGGTGCTCGTCACCTCCCGCAACCGTCCCGACCACGTCGCGCAGAAGATGTTCATCGCCGCCGACCTGTCCACCGCCGAAGGCGCCGCCCATGCGATCGCCGAGGTGGACGCGCGCTTGGGAGGCGTCGACATCCTGGTCCACACCCTCGGCGGCTCCGAGGCACCGGCCGGAGGATTCGCGGCGCTGTGCGAGGAGGACTGGGCCCGGGAGCTGAACACGAACCTGTTGGCCGCTGTCCGCCTCGACCGCGGCCTGCTTCCCGGCATGATCGCCAGTGGCAAGGGCGTGATCGTGCACGTCACCTCGATCCAGCGCCGCATGCCGCTGTGGAACGGCACCCTGGCCTACGCAGCCGCCAAAGCAGCACTGACCACCTACAGCAAGGGCCTGGCCAACGAGGTCGCCCCGCACGGCGTCCGTGTCAACACCGTCTCACCAGGCTTCATCCAGACGACCGCCGCAGACAACCTGGTCGCCCGGATCGCCCGGGACGCCGGCATCACCCAGGAGGCGGCACTGGGGCGGCTCATGGACTCCCTCGGCGGCATTCCCCTCGGCCGCCCCAACCGTCCGGAAGATGTCGCCGAACTCATCGCCTTCCTCGTCTCCGACCGGGCCTCGTCCATCGTCGGCGCCGAGCACGTCATCGACGGCGGCACCACACCCACCGTCTGAGCACCTCACCCACCCAAGGACTGTCATGCAACCAGCCCCGCACCATCACCCCGCATGCGCTGCCCGAGACGATCACCCGCTACCTCAAGGCCCACGACACCACCGCCGCAGTCACCGCGTTCACCATCGACGCCACCGTGACCGATGACGGCAAGACATACCAGGGCACCACCGCGATCGAGCGGTGGCTGAACAGCTCCGCCACCGAGTTCAGCTGCACCATCGAACTCGTCGACGCCCAGCAGATCGACGCCACCCACTACACCGCAGAGCGTGTGCGACGCGCTTGGCGAGCCGTTCGTACTCCTTGACGATCGCCCGGCCCGCACCGTGTCGATGCTGAGTTCGGCGAGCGGGGTGTCGTCGGCGTCCACGAGGTGCCGGACGGTGCGGGTGGAACGGACGCGGGCGACCGGCTTCAGCTCGGCGCCACGGGTACGGGAGAGAGCCGGCTCCCGCAGGATGTCCGGGAGGTCGTTGGACAGGGGTGCCGCGATCTCCTCCCTACCGTCGCCGGACAGCGGCAGTTTCCGGTGCCAGCCGGCATCGGATCCGCCGGTCCTGCGGCGCACCGTGGGCCGTACAGCCGCAGGTCTGCGGTGTCGTAGTAGACGGCGTCCAGGTCGTCGGTACCCCCGTCGACCACCGCCTGGACACCGTCCACGTCGGTCAGATCAGGCAGCCAGGATGTGTCGACGGATGCTGGGGCGTCGTACTTCTCATCCGACTCCTCTCAGCGACGGGACCAGCCCAGGCTCGCGCTGCTCCCGACACCCACCTCGGCCCAGCGGCTGGCTGCCAAAGGCCTTGCCGTTCGCCGACCGAGGCTCGCCGACTGCTTGCTAAGGCACTACGGTGACCGGCCAACGCGCCGTCTTGACCAGCCGTACCGCCAGAGAACCGATGATCCGGTGCCCGGCCCGCTCCGAGGCGCCGACCACCAGTGCGTCGGCCCGCAGGTCGTCGGCCGTCTTGGCCAGGCCTCTATAAGGGTCACCGCGCATGGTGTGGAACTCCCAGCGCAGCTGGAAGACACGGCCCAGCCGTTCGGTGTCCTTGCGCGCCTGTTCGAGGATGTCTTCGGCGATCTGCTCCGTTGTCTCGGCCAGGGCCGCTATGGCGCCCGGGACGGGGGAAGTCGTGAGGGGCTGGATGTAGACCAACGCCAGCAGGGCGTTTTGGCGGCGGGCCAAGCCGGCGGCGTAGGAGGCTGCCCGCCAGGACGAATCGGAACCGTCCACCCCGACGACGATGACTTTCGGGCCGTCGGTGCCGAGCTCGAACACGGGCTGCCGCTGGTCGGCCTTGTCGCCGGTCCCAGCCGCATCATCAGCACCGTTTGGGCCGTCGGCCTGCCCGGGACGACTCCCCTGGTCATTGGTCACCTTTCGAGCGTACTTCCGTGCCCAGCACCTCGATCTCCCTGTGCGACCGACTTGCACGGTGCCCTCTCCGGCGATCACCAGGTGTGCAACCCGGGAGACGTCGAGGGTCCTGCGCGCCCATCGGCGCCGCCCCGTCCATCGCCCGGGCCCTGCCAAGGCCGCAAGACTTGGGAGCGGGGAATGATGGTGAGCGAGGTGCCCCGTCTACGGGAGGTGCGGGAGCGTGCAGGAACCTGGTCCCAGCAGGCTCGGGCGAGCCGTTTCGTGGCTGCGTGCCCACGATCCCGAACTGGCGGCGACCCGCCGCGCCGGGCGGACCGCGATCGTGATGCCCGCCCTGTTCGCCCTGTGCAGCCAGGTGATCGGCTCGCCGACGATGGCGATCTTCGCGGCGTTCGGTTCGTTCTCGATGCTGCTGCTCGTGGACTTCACCGGGCCGATGCCGCAGCGGCTGCAGGCGCACCTGGGACTCGCGGTGGCCTGGGCCGCCCTCATCTGCCTGGGCACGCTCGTCGCCCGCGAGACCTGGCTCGCGGTTGCTGTCACGGTCGTGATCGGTTTCCTGGTGCTCTTCGCGGGCGTCGTCAGTTCTGTCCTCGCCGGCGCGTCGACCGCGCTGCTGCTGGCCTTCATCCTGCCGGTGGCCTCGCCCGCGCCGCTGTCGCAGCTCCCCGACCGGCTCGCCGGGGCCGGTCTGGCCGCGGCCGCCGCCATGCTCGCGATCTCCCTGCTGTGGCCCCGGCCGACCGCGGACCCGCTCAGCCCGCCCGCGGCACGGGTCTGCCGCACCGCCGCGGAACAGCTGCGTACCGACGCGTCCTGGCTGGCCGGCGGCCCGGAGACGCCGGGCATCGGCCAGTGCCGGGCCACGGCCGACCAGGCCGCCACCGCGGCAGCCGACCTGCGCGTCGTCTTCGACGCCACCCCTTACCGGCCCACCGGTCTGTCCACCAGCTCACGCGCCACCGTCCGCCTGGTAGACGAACTGACCTGGCTCAGCAGCATCCTGGCCGACAGCGCGCCGCCTCTCGACGGGCGCCCGGCCTGCGACGCCGACGCCCACGCCGTGCGGCGGGCCGCCGCCCGTGTCCTGGACGAGGCAGCCGACCTGCTCGATGGCCCGCAGAGCGCACGGGACGCGCTGCGCGCCGCCTCGGACGACCTGCGTGCGGCCATGGCCGACATGGAGCGCAACGCCACCACCCGGCTGACCGTGCACCCGGGGGCAACCGGCACGCCGTCACAGGTGCATCCCGTCATCGGGGTCCTGGACCTGTCCTTCCGCGCGCAGGAGCTGGGGTTCGCGACGCTGCAGGTCGCCGGCAATGTGGACCTGGCCGCGGCCGCCGAGCGCCGCGGCTCGTTCGCACGCCTGCTCGGCCGCGAGCCCGGGGCCATGACCGAACCGCTGGCCTCGGCGCGCGAGCGGGCTGCCGCCCACCTTCAGCCGCGGTCCGTCTGGCTGCACAACAGCCTGCGGGGCGCGCTCGGCCTCGGCATCGCGGTCGCCCTCGCGGACCTGACCAGCGTCCAACACTCGTTCTGGGTGCTCCTGGGAACCCTGTCGGTGCTGCGCTCCAACGCCCTGAACACAGGACAGAACGTGATCCGGGCCCTGGGCGGCACCCTCGCGGGTTCGATCATCGGAGCCGGACTGTTGCAGCTCATCGGCCACCACGGCACCGTGCTCTGGTTCCTTTTGCCCCTCGCCGTGCTCCTCGCCGGTATCGCCCCCGCCGCCATCTCGTTCGCCGCCGGTCAGGCCGCCTTCACCGTCGCCCTCGTCATCTTGTTCAACATCGGCCAGGACCCCGACTGGCACATCGTCCTGCTGCGCATCCAGGACATCGCGATCGGCTGCGCGGTGAGCGTGCTGGTGGGCCTGTTCTTCTGGCCACGCGGCGCCGCGGCCGCTGTCGACCGGGCGCTCGCCGAGGCATACGCCGACAGCGCCCGCTATCTGGCCGGGACGGTGAAGTACGCCGTGGGCCGTTGCAGCCCCGTCCCCGCACCGGGGGCGGACGCTCCCCTCGAGGAAGGCCGTGCGGCGGCCGCTGCCGCGCGACGGCTGGACGACGCCTTCCGCAGCTACCTTGCCGAACGCGGTGCGAAACCGGTGCCGCTTGCCGACATGACCACGCTGGTCACCGGCATCGTAGGACTACGCCTCGCCGCGGACGCCGTGCTGGGACTGTGGCAGCGCGCCGACGAACAGGACGTCGACACGGACAAGGCCGAGGCACGCCTCGTCATACTGGGCGCCGCCGACGGGGTGACCGGCTGGTACCGGGACCTGGCCGCCACCCTGGGCCGGGGGGCCGCCGTCCCGGAGCCGCTGCCCCGCAACCCCGGGGCCGAAGGGCAGCTGGTCGAATCCCTGCGCCGCGACCTGACCGACGAGAAGGGGCAGCCCACCGCCACGGCCGTCCGCATCATCTGGACCGCCGACCATCTCGACGTCGCCCGCCGCCTCCAGCCGAGCCTGGCAGCTGCGGCGAGGCCGGCAACTCCGTCTTGACCCGGGCAGCCCGGCCCCCGCCGGGAACCGGCTGATCGTGCCCGACGGGCAGCACGGACCACCGACCTACCGCCCCTCGGCAGGCCGCCGATGGAGCGGCGCGGCCGGGAGCTGAGCCGGGCCCGATCGGTCCCGCCGACCCCTTCACCCCCGAGAGCGGCGACATCCTCCTGCTCTACACCGACGGCGTCATCGAGGCCCGCTCACCGACGGGAGACTTCCATCCGCTCGCCGAGCGGGTCGCCTCCTTCCGCGCGTCCGGTCCCGAGGCCCCGGTGCGCCACATACACGAGGACCTGCTGGCCCACATCGGTGAGCAACCCACGGACGACGCCACCAACCCTCCTGGTCATGGAACGCTTCGCCTCCCCCACCTCCACCGGCCGCACATCACCGCCCGTTCCGTCAACGGCCACCGTCGGCTCCACGCAAGTGGATCGTCCCGACCTGCAGACCGATGACTCCGGCCCTGCCGTTCGGCAACAGATCCTGTCGCAGCAGACGGCCCCTCGGTCCATCGGAGCCTCGCTCGGCGCGGTTCACTTCTTCTGTTCGAAACAGTCAGTTCCGGATGCCTCGATGGTGTACGCGGCCCGCCAGGTACAGACGTGGTTACTGCCCTTGCCGTCCGACAGCCCGGGCCACACCACCGTGCCCTTCTTCAACGCCACGAAGTTGATCGGGGTGCCTTGGCCCGCATCTCCCCCGTGTACGGAGCGAACTCCGAGGGCATCAACTGACCGTCCCACACGGCACGGCTGACCTTCGCCCCGCCTTCTCCAAGGTGTTCATGATCCAACCGGGCGCCGGCCTCCCGCAGGCTCCTGGTGACCGCTGCCGCTCCATGACGCCCATGCAAGAGACGCCCTCCTCAACTCGCTGCTGCCTCATCACCCAGCGACAGCTCAAGTCATTGAGTTGAGAGGCCCAATAGAGGGCGAATCGCCGCCCCGGCCGCACCGCGCAAGGCTCCTGAACGGGCCGGGTAGTGCGGGGCGCGGCGATCCGATCCCGACGGTGACCGCCGTCTGCTGTAGCTCACCTCAGACCTCGATGCCGGAGGCTCCCGCGATCGCGGCCCGGATCTGCTGGGCGAAGCCGCGCACAGTGAAGTCCGGGCCGACGCTGTCGACCAGGATGAGGTCAGAAATCGCGTTGTTTACGCGCAAGGGCAGGATCTTCTGGTAATCGGGCGAGTTGTACCAGTTCTCTGCGTCGGCGCGGCTGGGGAACTCAATCAGGACCACCGAGCCTGGCCATGCCCCCTCGACCACGTCCGCATCGCCCTGGGCGAGCCACTTGCCGCCGAATGGCTTCGCCGTCGCCTCGACCTGCTCCAGGTAGGACAGGCCCGCCTCGTTCGGAACGCCGCCTGGGATGCGCAGGTGGTTGATCAGGTAGGTGCTCATTTCGGACCCTCCAGCCGTGTGGGGGTGGCCGTGGCTATTTGCGTCGATCACCACTTTCGGCGACTGAGTCATCTCAGCGAGATGCTGTCGCTCCGCGCCGACCACACGGCCGGTAAGCACGCGATGACCCGCAACGACTACCCCGTCAGCGGGGATGTCGCCGGGGCGGTCGCGGCCTTCGAAGAAGGCGCTACGGCCTGGCGGAAGGCGCTGTTGAGCGTCGACGACGCCGCGCTCGACACCGGGGGGGTATTGCACCTATCCCCACGGCAGCGACCCCGACGAGCCGTTCATCGACATCGTGTGGTGGGTCAACCAGGAGCTGCTGCACCACGGAGCCGAGATCGCCCTGATCCGCGACCTGTACCGGTCACGGCAGCGCTGACCTTTCCGTCGACAGGCCACGCGCCGAGCCACCCCGCCCTAACTCCAAGGAAACGAGCGGCGGCGCTTTGCATCCCCGCACAGGGGCAACCTCGCGTGCTCGGGGCGGCCAGTTGCACCGCCCAGTCACATGCGATGATCTTGGTGTGGCTGGTGTGATCACGGCGCCGGAATCGTCCTGGACAGCCCCGTTCACCCGGCTGAAGCCGCGCGCCTTCGGCAAGTTGGTGGCCGCGCTGCGTCGGGAGGGCGCCGACGCGCCCGGCCGGGGGCGGCCCTGGAAGCTACCGTTGGAGGACCGAGTGCTGCTGATTGCGGCCTACTGGCGGATGAACCTGACGCTGCGGCAACTGGCCCCGCTGTTCGGGGTGTCGAAGTCGGCGGCCGACCGGGTGATCGACCATCCGGGGCCTAAGCTTGCGCTGCAGCTGGGCAAGCGGTTCGCCAAGGACGCGGTGATGATCGTGGACTGATGCTGTTTGACATTTCGCGCGACGACATGGTCTCCGCGCTGGGACGTGATGCCCTCTTCGTTGCGCCTCCCGCAGCATCCCGCGGCCTACCTGAAGAATCGGAGGCCCACCGGCTACTCGTCACCACTGGCATCCCGACGGGGATCTTCCGGCCTCAAATTCCCCTGAATACCGGCCAGTTCCCACTTGGCAGGGACAAGGGCGGCCTGTCCGACCACGAAGCGCCGCAGGTCAGCGAGGACTGGGTGGTCTTCGACTGGATCCCTCTGACGCATCTGACACTGAACCTGGGCAGCGTTCACGGATTCTCGCAAAACGGCGGCCCTGTGCAGACACTGCACCAGGATCTGTCCTCCCTCGTACGGTTGACCTTCGAACTCCAGGGTCTTCTCAAGCAGTTCACCTTGACCGATGACAACGACGCGGACTACGAGCGCCGCGAGGAGGCCCTGTCCGCGATCCGGGAAACCGTGGAAGAGCGCGACAGGCCCCCTTCTCCGCTGCTGACCCGAGGTCATCGAGGAGATCGCCCCGGAATGTTCCCCCTTGTTGCCCCGCTCGACGCCGGCCTCCGTGGCCATGACCGGCTCCGCGATCGAAACAGCTAAGAGGGCCCTCCCAGCAACGTTCCGGGAAAGCATCGGCCGCCTCCCCCCACCCGAGGTGCCACACCCCACCGGAGACGGCCTACAGACTCACGAGTCTGCTGCATGGCCACATAGAGATGCTCCGGCTCGCCGGCCGGGATGTACAACTCGTCCAGACGGTCGGTGATCGCTCGGTAGCCACCCCGCGGCGCGGATCGCGCCTTCCCGGGACCGGATTGGACGGCGGGTGACACCACAGCTACAGAATGTTCCTTTTAGTGCATTTTGCCCTAAATGTTTGACCGTGCGACCCCCTCGGCCTAGCGTGGAAGGCACGGGATGTCGTAGAGGTTTCAACCATTAGAGCTCCTCGGCATCTCGAAGACCGGTCGGGACCGTGACCGAACGTGCGGCCCGGGCGGCGGGGTGGTGTCGCGGAACAGCGGCCTGTCGTCTCACGCCGACACGGCCGCGAAAAGCCCGGTGCCGAATCCCACCCGCACTTCCTCACGATGCTCATGAGGCGGCGTCAGTCCCGCCGCGCGTGGATGGGGTGCCGGTGCCGGACAGGGTCGCGAGTGCACCCCGCGCGTCGGGCTCCCCGGCGGGCCGGATGCGCGCCGGGCCCGGGACTTCCGGGCCTGCGAAACCCGCTCATCCCTGGAAGGGAACAATCATGAGCACAACCGTGTCCCGGCCCGGGCGCCTGATTGCCGCAGTGTTCGCCGCGCTCGTCCTCGCGTTCACCGGTATCGGCGCCGGCACAGCAGTCGCGGCAGACTCGCACCACGGCGACTCCGGATACTCCAACCACGACAACGGACATCACGGCGACGGCCGTTACAGCGACTTTGTGCGTTTCAACGATGACCACGGCCACAACGGTGGTCACGGCGATCACGGCCACGGACGCTCCGGTGACCACGGCGGCCACGGCGACCACGGCCACGGTGATCACGGCCACGGACGCTCCGGCGGCCACGGCGGCCACGGCGGCCACGGCGGCCACAACCACTAGTGAGGTGACATCGGGTCCCCACTGTCCCCGAGTGGGGACCCGATCAAATCTGAACCAGGCAATCCTGGAGCGAATTGGGTCGCAGACCGCTCAGCTGTGCACGCCAAGGGCCTGACCTTTGAGGAGGCGTCACCCTTCGCATGCGCCGGCCGGTCCCCGGGCCGCCTCGACATCTTCTCCCCGCTGGAGACTGCAGGACTTCTACGAGTGCATCGAAGCCATCTGCCCGTAGGAAGGGGCCAACGACTACTGCCGCGAGTTCGCCCGACACGCAGGCATCATCGACACCTTCGCCTCCGTCTGGTACCCCGCCCTGGTGCTGGCGGTGCAGCACGGAGTCGGCACGCGCGGGCCCCGAGACCCCAACACAGGAGATCCGGTCGCCGGGCCCGAGACCCTGCCGAAGGAGGAGCTGCCGCCCACCGCACCGACCCGATGGCCGAGCTACTGGCACATCCCTATGACGGCGAGTACTACCGGGACCGCTCTGCGGAGCTGGAAAAAATCACAGGCCCGGTGCTGTCGGCCGCCAACTGGGGTCACCCCCCGCACACTCGTGGCGGCTTCGAGGGCTACACCCGGGTCGCATCGGACCAGCGTTGGCTTGAGGTTCATGGGCTCGGACACATCACCGAGTTCTACACCGACTATGGGGTGGCTCTGCAGAAGCGGCCCTTCGGGCGCTTCCTGAAGGGCCAGGACACCGGCTGGGACCAGCAACCGCGGGTCCGGGTCCAGCTCAATATCCGTCACACCGAATATCCGTCACACCGAATATCCGTCACACCGAATATCCGTCACACCGACGACAGTTTCGAACTGCGCCCGGAACAGGACTGGCCGCTCGCCCGGACCAGGTCCAAGTTCCATCTGCATCCTCACAGCGGCGCCCTGGCCGAGGAGCCCCCCCGGTCGACGAGGCGCGCGCGGAGTTCGAGGCTCGCGGTGACGGCCTGACCTTCACCACCGAACCCTTTTCCGAGGAAACCGAGATCACGGCCCCGCATCCGCGCGGCTCTTCGTGGCCTCCTCGACCACCGACGCGGACGCTCGCCCCTGCTTGACCGCGGCCCTTTCGACGTCGCGCTGGAGGCGGAGATGTCGAGGTCGTTCGGGCTGAGGACGTCCAGGTCGGCCGGGTCGGGCCGAACTGGACGTCATGATCAGACGAGGTCGAACCGGTCGAGGTTCATCACCTTGTCCCACGCCGCGACGAAGTCGTTCACGAACTTCTCCTTCGCGTCATCGCTCGCGTAGACCTCCGCGAGCGCGCGCAGCTCGGAGTTCGACCCGAAGACGAGGTCGGCACGGCTGCCGGTCCACTTGACCTCGCCCGTGGCGGCGTCGCGGCCCTCGAACGTGTTCGCGTCCTCGGACGTCGCTTTCCACGTCGTGCCCAGGTCGAGCAGGTTGACGAAGAAGTCGTTGGTCAAAGACCCGGGGGTCGTGGTGAAGACGCCGAGCGGCGACTGCTGGTAGTTCGCGCCCAGGACGCGGAGGCCACCGACGAGGACCGTCATCTCGGGGGCGCTCAGGGTCAGCAGGTTCGCCCGGTCGAGCAGCAGGTATTCAGCCGGCAGGCGGTTGCCCTTCCCGAGGTAGTTGCGGAAGCCGTCGGCGGTCGGCTCGAGCGCGGCGAACGACTCCACGTCGGTCTGCTCCTGCGACGCGTCCACCCGGCCCGGCGTGAAGGGGACCTCGACGTCGAATCCGGCGTCCTTGGCGGCCTGCTCGACGGCCGCGCAGCCGGCGAGCACGATCAGGTCGGCGAGCGAGACCTGCTTGCCGCCGGTCTGGGCCGCGTTGAAGGCCTTCTGGATCCCCTCCAGGGTGCGCAGCACCGTCGCCAGCTGGTCGGGGTCGTTGACCTCCCACCCGCTCTGCGGCTCGAGGCGGATGCGCGCACCGTTGGCGCCGCCGCGCTTGTCGCTGCCGCGGAAGGACGAGGCCGACGCCCACGCGGTGGACACGAGCTGGGACACCGACAGGCCCGAGGCGAGGATCCGGCCCTTGAGGGAGGCGATGTCCTCGGCGTCGATGAGCTCGTGTGTCACCGCGGGGAGGGGGTCCTGCCACAGCAGCGTCTCGGTCGGGACCTCCGGGCCGAGGTAGCGCACGACCGGGCCCATGTCGCGGTGGGTCAGCTTGAACCAGGCGCGGGCGAAGGCGTCCGCGAACTCGTCGGGGTTCTCGAGGAAGCGTCGCGAGATCTGCTCGTAGGCCGGGTCGACGCGGAGCGCGAGGTCGGTCGTCAGCATCGTCGGAGCGTGGATCTTGGACGGGTCGTGGGCGTCGGGGACGGTGCCCGCCCCGGCGCCGTCCTTCGGCCTCCACTGGTGCGCGCCGGCGGGGCTCTTGAACAGCTCCCACTCGTAGCCGAAGAGGATCTCGAAGAAGCTGTTGTCCCAGGTCGTCGGGGTGTTCGTCCACGTGCCCTCGAGGCCGCTGGTGATCGTGTCGCCGCCCTTGCCGGTGCCGAAGGAGTTCCTCCAGCCGAGGCCCTGCTCCTCGAGCGGGGCGGCCTCGGGGTCGGGGCCGACGTGGTCCGCCGGGCCCGCGCCGTGGGTCTTGCCGAAGGTGTGGCCGCCCGCGATCAGGGCAACCGTCTCCTCGTCGTTCATCGCCATCCGGCGGAACGTCTCACGGATGTCGCGGGCCGCGGCGAGCGGGTCCGGGTTGCCGTTCGGGCCCTCCGGGTTGACGTAGATGAGGCCCATCTGGACCGCGCCGAGGGGGTTCTCCAGCTCTCGGTCGCCGGTGTAGCGCTCGTCGCCGAGCCAGGTGGTCTCGGGACCCCAGTAGACGTCCTCGTCGGGCTCCCAGACGTCCTCACGGCCGCCGCCGAAGCCGAAGGTCTTGAAGCCCATCGACTCCAGGGCGACGTTGCCGGCGAGGATCATGAGGTCGGCCCACGAGATGTTCTGGCCGTACTTCTTCTTGACCGGCCACAGCAGGCGGCGGGCCTTGTCCAGGTTCCCGTTGTCCGGCCAGCTGTTGAGGGGGGCAAAGCGCTGCTGGCCGGCCCCGGCACCGCCGCGGCCGTCGCTGATCCGGTAGGTGCCCGCGCTGTGCCACGCCATCCGGATCATGAACGGGCCGTAGTGGCCGAAGTCGGCGGGCCACCAGTCCTGCGAGGTCGTCAGCACCTCCGCGATGTCCCGCTTCACCGCCGGGAGGTCGAGGGACTTGAACGCCTCGGCGTAGTCGAACTCCTCGCCGAGGGGGTTGGCCACGGCGGGGTTCTTGGCGAGGATCTTCAGGTTGAGCCGCTCCGGCCACCACTGGCGGTTTCCGCCGCCCTGAGTCGGGTGCGGGGCGCGCCCGTGCGCGACCGGGCAACCACCTCCGCCCTCCGACTTCGCGTCTACGACGATTGCATCATGGTTCTCGGACATGGGAATCCTTCCGGACTGGGCGGATCACGGTGCTCAGGAACTGCGGGCGGTGGAACAGTCGGGGCACAGGCCCCAGTAGATGACCTCGGCCTCGTCGATCGAGAAGCCGTGGTCGTCGGACGCGGTCAGGCAGGGCGCCTCGCCGACCGCGCAGTCGACGTCAGCGACGACACCGCACGATCGGCACACGACGTGGTGGTGGTTGTCCCCGACGCGTCCATCGAACCGGGCCGGGCTGCCGGCCGGTTCGACGCGGCGTACGAGTCCCGCCGCGGTGAGCGCGTGGAGAGCCTCGTACACGGCTTGAAGGGAGATATGGCCCACGCGATCACGTACCCCGGAGGCGATCGCCTCGATGCCGAGGTGGTCACCGTGCCGGACGGTCTCGAGCAGCGCGACGCGGGCGGCTGTCACCCGTAGGCCGGCACCGCGCAACTCCTCGGCGGTGGCCGGAGCCTGGGATCCGTTCATGGCGCCCAACCTAGCGTCATAAACACGAACGGTTGAAGAAAACGAACAATCCAAGTCTGACGCGCCGCGTCGGGCGACGTCTGCCCTGCTGTGGCGTGACGCGCCGTCCGGAGGGTGTGCGTGGGGCACGTCAGCCGCCCAGCGCCCCGAGGACCACCACCTTGGCCTCGTCCTGCACCTGACGGAGGTGGTCGGGTCCCAGGAACGACTCCGCGTAGATCTTGTAGACGTCCTCGGTTCCCGAGGGGCGGGCCGCGAACCAGGCGTTCTCGGTGGTCACCTTGATGCCGCCGATGGCTGCGCCGTTGCCCGGCGCTTCGGTGAGCACGGCGGTGACCGGCTCCCCGGCGAGGGTGTCGGCGCTGACCTGTGCCGGGGACAACTTGGCCAGGCGGGCCTTCTCCTCTCGGGATGCGGGTGCGTCGATGCGGGCATACGCGGGTTCGCCGAAGCGAGCAGTGAGCGCGGCGTAGTGCTGGGATGGCGTCTTGTCGGTCACGGCCGTGATTTCGGAGGCGAGCAGGGCCAGGATGATGCCGTCCTTGTCCGTGGTCCACACCGAACCGTCCCGGCGCAGGAATGACGCTCCGGCGGACTCCTCGCCGCCGAAGCCGAGCGATCCGTCGATCAGCCCGTCCACGAACCACTTGAAGCCCACGGGTACTTCGACCAGTCGGCGGCCGAGGTCGGCGGCGACCCGGTCGATCATGCCGGACGAAACCAGCGTCTTGCCCACGCCCGCATCGGCGGGCCACTGCGTGCGGTGGGCGTACAGGTAGGAAATGGCGGTGGCGAGAAAGTGGTTGGGGTTCATCAGCCCTGCGTCCGGGGTGACGATGCCGTGCCGGTCGGCGTCGGCGTCGTTGCCCGTCGCGATCTGAAAACGATCGCGCTGCTCAATGAGCGAAGCCATCGCGTACGGCGACGAGCAGTCCATGCGGATCTTGCCGTCCCAGTCCAGCGTCATGAACCGCCAGGTGGGGTCGGTGAGCGGATTGACCACGGTCAGGTCGAGACGATGCTGCTCGGCGATGCGGCCCCAGTAGGCGACGGACGCCCCGCCCAGCGGATCGGCGCCGATGCGCACGCCCGCGGCCCGGATGGCATCGAGGTCCAGCACGCTCGGCAGATCGGAGACATACGTGCCGAGGAAGTCGTAACGGCCGGTGCCGGGCGCGGCGAGCGCCTGGGTATACGGCATGCGCCGCACGTTCTTCAGCCCGCCCGCGATGATCTCGTTCGCCCGGTCCTGGATCCAGGAGGTCGCGCCGGAACCTGCCGGGCCGCCGCTCGGTGGGTTGTACTTGAAGCCGCCGTCGGCAGGCGGGTTGTGCGAGGGTGTCACGACCACGCCGTCGGCGAGGCCCGAGGTGCGACCCCGGTTGTACGTCAGGATGGCGTGCGAGACCGCCGGGGTGGGGGTGTAACCATCCGCGCTGTCGATGAGCACAGTCACGTCGTTGGCCGCGAACACCTCCAGCGCGGTGATCTTCGCGGGCTCGGACAGGGCATGCGTGTCCGCACCGAGGAAGAGGGGGCCGTCGGTGCCCTGCCCCTTGCGGTACTCGCAGATGGCCTGGCTGGTCGCGGCGATATGGTCCTCGTTGAACGCCGCCGCCAGCGACGATCCACGGTGTCCGGATGTACCGAAGGTCACGCGCTGCCCCGGCTCAGCCGGATCGGGGTGCAGCGCGTAGTACGCCGTCACCAGCCGGGCGACGTCGATCAGGTCGTCGGGTCCGGCCGGCTTGCCCGCTCGCTCATACTGCATGGCACCCACTCCTCCATATCGACTGTGGATCCGCTCGCGATCTCATCTTCCCCCTACCAGGGACGGGAGCCGCATTTTCCGGCTCGAGGTGTCGGTATGCCGGGGCCCGGCGAGCCGATGCGCGAGGCCTCTTCCTCGTCGCGTACGGTGCGCCGCCACGTGGGAAGGGCGCACGTCACCGTGAGGTCTTCGGGGTCACTGACCGGCTGATTCGTCAACGGCAGAAGCAGTACTAGCCGCCGGGGCGCCGTCGTGGCCCTCGCGCAGGCGCCCAGCGACAGCCTCTGACCGACGCGCCCGGCAGGAGAGGAACCCCATTGAGTGAAGGCCATGGCCGAGGTGGAGGTGCTGCAGCTGCTGGTGTCGGCTGCGCACCGGCTGGCCGGGCGGCCCGCGGCCGGGCCGTTGCCCGGTCCGTCCGACGAACGCGTGCCGCAAGTCGAAGTACGGCGCGATCTGGGACTGGTCGGCGACCGCTACTACGCCCGGCCCGCCCACCGGAATGCGGCGGTGACCATCATGGCCGCGGAGAAATGCGGACGATCGTCCGACACGCCGGGGTGCCCAAGCAGCTCGACAAGATGCTCAAGAAGGTCGAGGCGGCCCTGGCCGAGCGGACCGACGTGGCGCTACGGCCTCCGACGTTCGGATTCGATGAGGACGGCGTCCTGGGGCAGACAGGCGGGCGGCTACGCGGCCGTCGTCACGGTCGCCGAGACCGCCGGGCTGACCTGGGAGAAGGACGACCGCCCGCTGCGTGGTGTCCCCGGGGCCGTCCGCCGCGACCACGGCGACCTGGTCAAGGAACTGCGCGACCTGGTGAAGCGGGTGGGCGTCCAGCTCGGCACCCTCACGCGGGCGCTGGAGGGCGGCTTCACCGTCGACACCGTCCACCCGTACGGATGGTGGCGCGCCGAGCTGGCCGGGCATCCGCTCGCCCGGGCCGTCGTACGCCGGCTGATCTGGGAGATCGAGGTCACGCCCGGCCAATGGCGGCCCGTACTGCCCGAGGCCGAGCATCTTCCCGACGCGCCCGACGACGCCCTCGTACGGCTCTGGCACCCGATCCGCTCCGACCCAGGCACCGTACGGGCCTGGCGGGATCTGCTCACCGAACGGCGGATCCAGCAGGCGTTCCGCGAAATCTACCTCCTCACCCCGGCTGAGGAGGACACCCGCGTCCACTCCAACCGCTTCGGGCACCTCGTGCACCACCGCAGGATGTTCGCGCTGTTCAGGGCCCGGGGATGGGCGAGCGGCCTGCTTGGCCCCTGGGACGGCAGCGACGAGGACGAGGCTGTGCGGACCCTGGCCGCGGGCGCATGGCAGGTCCGCTTCTTCCACGCCCGGGCGGACTGGGCGGGTGACCACGAGCTGGCCACGACCGGTCAGGTCCGCTTCGCCCGCCGGCTGGAGGGCACCTGGCGGGAGGTGCCGCTCGCCGAAGTGCCGCCGCTGGTGTTCAGCGAAGCGATGCGGGACGTCGATCTGTTCGTAGGCGTGACCTCGATCGCCGCCGATCCCGACTGGACCGACCGGGGCCCCGAGCGCGCCTACTGGGAGCTGGCCGGGTTCGCCGAGCTGACCGAGAGCGCCGAGGCGCGCCGCGAAGCCCTGCAACGGATCCTGCCGCGCCTGGAGATCGCCAACCGGTGCTCCCTCGACGGCCGCTTCGTGGTGGTCCGGGGCGACCTGGCAACATACAAGATCCATATCGGTTCGGCCGACATCCTGATGGAACCGGACAATGCCTACCTGTGCATCGTCCCGTCGCGTCGCAAGAGTGACGGCCAGGTGTTCCTGCCGTTCGAGGACGACCGGCTCTCACTGATCCTCAGCAAGGCGTTCCTGCTCGCCTCCGACACGAAGATCACCGACGAGTCCATCCTCACGCGGATCAAGCGAGGTGCCTGATGGCCACCGTGAGGTTCTGAGACCGAGCCGTGACACGTGCCTCGACCTCGGTCCGGCCCCGCCCCGACATCCTCGGGGCGGGGCCGGGCCTCATCCCCTACGAGGCGCCTCACGCGACCTCGACGAGCAGATCGCCGCCTTCCACCTGCTGGATTCGGTTGATGGCCAACCTGGTCACCCGGCCGGCCTTCGGGGCGGTGATGGCGGCTTCCATCTTCATCGCCTCGATGGTGGCCACGGTCGCACCAGCCTCCACCTCGTCGCCCTCGGCGACCGCGAGCGTCACCACACCGGCGAACGGCGCCGCCACGTGTCCGGGGTTGGCCCGGTCCGCCTTCTCGGTCACCGGTACATCGGAAGCCGCCGCGGCGTCGCGTACCTGGATCGGGCGCAGTTGGCCGTTGAGTGTGGACATCACGGTGCGCATGCCGCGTTCGTCCGCCTCGCCGATGGCCTGGAGCTCGATGAGGAGCCGCACTCCGGGCTCGAGGTCGACGGCGTATTCCCTGGCGGGACACAGCCCGTAGAAGAAATCCTTGCTGTCCAGCACGCTGGTGTCGCCGTAGGCCTGCCGGTGGGTCTCGAAGTCACGCGTCGGCCCGGGGAACAGCAGCCGGTTGAGTGTCGAGCGCCGGGACTTGTCCAAGCCCGTACGGTCCTCGGCGGTCAGCTCCTGCACGGGCTTGGCCTCTGCTCGGCCCTGGAGCGCCTTGGTACGGAACGGCTCCGGCCATCCGCCCGGCGGGGTCCCCAACTCGCCGCGCAGGAAGCCGACGACGGAGTCGGGGATGTCGAACCTGTCCGGCGTCGCCTCGAACTCCTCCGGCGCCACCCCGGCACCCACCAGGTGCAGGGCGAGATCGCCCACCACTTTCGACGACGGCGTGACCTTCACCAGGCGGCCCAGGATCCGGTCGGCGGCGGCGTACATCGCCTCGATCTCCTCGAAGCGGTCGCCGAGGCCCAGCGCGACCGCCTGGGTGCGCAGGTTCGACAGCTGGCCGCCAGGGATCTCGTGATGGTAGACGCGTCCGGTCGGCGAGGCCAGGCCCGCCTCGAAAGGCGCGTAGACCCTGCGTACGCTCTCCCAGTACGGCTCCAGGTCACCGACGGCCTGGAGATCCAGACCGGTCGGCCGCTCGGAGTGATCGGTGGCGGCCACGATCGCCGACAGCGACGGCTGCGAGGTGGTGCCGGCCATCGAGGCCACGGCGCCGTCCACCGCGTCGGCGCCCGCCTGGATCGCGGCGAGGTAGGTGGCGAGCTGACCGCCCGCGGTGTCGTGGGTGTGCAGGTGAACCGGGAGGTCGAACTCGCGGCGCAGCGCCGACACCAGCGTCGCCGCGGCCGGGGCGCGCAGCAGCCCGGCCATGTCCTTGACCGCCAACACATGCGCGCCGGCGGCCACGATCTGCTCGGCCAGGCGGAGGTAGTAGTCCAGGGTGTAGAGACGCTCCGAGGGGTCGGAGAGGTCCCCGGTGTAGCACAGGGCGACCTCGGCGATCGCCGTCCCGGTCTCCCGCACGGCGTCGATGGCCGGCCGCATCTGGCCGACGTCGTTGAGCGCGTCGAAGATCCGGAAGATGTCGATGCCGGTGGCCGCGGCCTCCTGGACGAAGGCGTCGGTGACTTCGGTCGGATACGGCGTGTAGCCCACGGTGTTGCGGCCGCGCAGCAGCATCTGCAGGCAGATGTTGGGCACCGCCTCGCGCAGTGCCGCCAGGCGCTCCCAGGGGTCCTCGGCGAGGAAGCGCAGGGCGACGTCATAGGTGGCGCCGCCCCAGCACTCCAGGGACAGCAGCTGCGGCAGAGTCCGGGCCACCGTCGGAGCTACGGCCAGCAGGTCCTTGGTGCGCACCCGGGTGGCCAGGAGCGACTGGTGAGCGTCGCGGAAGGTGGTGTCGGTGACGCCGAGGGTCGGCGACTCGCGCAGCCAGCGGGCGAAGCCTTCCGGGCCGAGCTCGACGAGGCGCTGCCGGGAACCCGCGGGCGGCTCGCCGGCAGGCAGCGGCGGCAGCTTGGTGACCGGGTCGATCAGCTCGGGGCGCTCGCCGTGGGGCTTGTTCACCGTGACGTCGGCGAGGTAGGTGAGGAGCTTGGTGCCGCGGTCGGCGGAGTGCCGTGCGGTCAGCAGGTACGGCCGCTCCTCGATGAACGACGTCGTGACCCGACCCGCCTGGAAGTCCGGATCGTCCAGCACGGCTTGCAGGAACGGAATGTTCGTGGCGACCCCGCGGATGCGGAACTCGGCCACGGCACGCCGGGCCCGGCCGATCGCGGCCTTGAAGTCCCGGCCCCGGCAGGTGAGCTTGACGAGCATCGAGTCGAAGTGCGCGCTGATCTCCGTACCCGCGTGCGTGGTGCCGCCGTCCAGGCGGATGCCCGAGCCGCCCGGCGAACGGTAGGCACTGATCCTGCCGGTGTCCGGGCGGAAGCCGTTGGCCGGATCCTCGGTGGTGATACGGCACTGCAGAGCGGCGCCGCGCAGGGTGACGGTCTCCTGCGACAGTCCGAGATCCGCCAGCGTCTCGCCGGCGGCGATGCGCAGCTGTGCCTGCACCAGGTCGACGTCGGTGACCTCCTCGGTCACCGTGTGCTCGACCTGGATGCGCGGGTTCATCTCGATGAAGACGTGGTTGCCGTCGCGGTCGAGCAGGAACTCCACGGTGCCCGCGTTGCGGTAGCCGATCTCGCGGGCGAACCGCACCGCGTCGGCGCAGATCCGCTCCCGCAGCGCCGGGTCGAGATTCGGCGCGGGTGCCAGCTCGATCACCTTCTGGTGGCGGCGCTGCACCGAGCAGTCGCGCTCGAACAGGTGGATGACGTTGCCCTGCCCGTCGGCGAGGATCTGCACCTCGATGTGGCGCGGATCGACGACGGCCTTCTCCAGGAAGACGGTGGGGTCACCGAACGCGGACGCCGCCTCCCGGGACGCCGCCTCGATGGACTCGCGCAACGCGGCCGGGTCCTCGACCCGCCGCATGCCGCGCCCTCCGCCGCCGGCGACCGCCTTGACGAACACGGGAAAACCGATGTCCTTGGCGGCACGGACCAGTTCGTCGACGTCAGTGGAGGGCGCCGAGGAGCCGAGCACCGGCACGCCGGCTGCACGGGCGGCTGCCACCGCGCGGGCCTTGTTCCCCGTCAGCTCGAGCGTGTCGGCACCCGGCCCGACGAACGTGATGCCCGCCTCCTCGCAGGCGCGCGCCAGTTCCGGGTTCTCGGACAGGAACCCGTAACCCGGGTAGACGGCATCCGCTCCGGCCCGGCGCGCCGCACGGACGATCTCCTCCACGGAGAGGTACGCCCGCACCGGGTGCCCCAGCTCGCCGATCTCATAGGCCTCGTCGGCCTTCAGCCGGTGCAGCGAGTTACGGTCCTCATGCGGGAAGACAGCAACTGTTCGCGCGCCCAGTTCATAGCTGGCGCGGAACGCGCGAATCGCAATCTCGCCGCGGTTGGCGACCAGCACCTTGCGGAACATCCTGGATCCCTTCGGCCTGCCGGTGACGATGACCATCGTGTCGGCCACGTCCCCGTCACGCCATGTGAGCCGGGCCACTCGCACCGATTGTCTCCCTCGACCGGGCCAGGTGCCAGGCCGCGACGCGGGTGTGGTTCGCCCATGGAACTCGCCGCGCCGTCGTATTCGCCGCTGACGGCGACCGGGACCCCCGCCCAGCGCCGTACACGCCACCGCACACACTGGGCCGTCACGGTGCGTGCTGATGTAGCCGCAGATCCCCTTCGCCTCGAACGACATTCGGCTGTCGTGGAGTAGGCCGTTGGCGATCTGGGTGAACTGATCGGCCGCCATCACAGCCGCGGCGGATCCCCGCCCCGAAAGCACCACTGCGCACGGCAGGTTGGGTGGGAAGGAGCAGCACAGCAAGCAGTGCTGGCGGGTCAACGTGTTTTCCAGGAACTGGCGGAGTGGATCGATCCCGATGTCGCACAAGCCGCCACGAGGCTCCTGCAGACGGCTCCTGCAGACCATCGCCGCCGAGGCGAACCAGTGAACTACCGACCAGGCCAAGCGCGAACGACAGCTGCCCTTCGGCCTCTTGACCTCTCAGCCAACGCGGAACCAACGTTCGGCAGGACTGCGCTGTGAGACAGTGGAGTAGGCGGGGGTCTGCGTGCCTCTGTCGTTGCTGCTGCAGGAACTGCCGGATTGGCAGTCGTTGGAGCAGCGCAGTCCGCTTGCCCTCCTGTCTCCGCGCCACGCGGACTCATGCCGGGCTCCTTCCAGCGACCCTTCGAACGCCGAGGAAGATCCCTTGCGGGACAGCCTTCAAACGTGTTGCAGAAGGCCGCGATCAGGCCATTTCCCGTGTATGGGTGGGGCGTTGCGGGCTGAGCGGGTGTGGACGGGGCGTCCGTGGCGGTTGCCGCTGGCCGATCGGGTGCTGCTGGCGGCGGTCTACTACCGCACGAACCTGACGATGAGGCAGCTCGCCCACCGGATGGCGGAACGTTGGTGAGCAAGTCTCTTGGGGTGACCGCCGGTGTGTCGGCTTCCTCGGTGCACGACGCCCGCCACGTCTTTCGTTACGGTCCGTGACATGGACGGGTGGGTGTCTGCTGGCCGTCCGTGGTCCGCTCATCAAACAGGAGTACGCCCCGTGGCCGTTCCCGCCTCGTTCGATCACCGCGCCGCACGGCTAGACTGGAGCACGCCTGCATGCCGGCACAGACAGCCGACCGGGGCCTACAAGGAGAAGGCCCTACGGCTTCGCCCTTGATCGATCTTCCCGGACGCTCAGGACGCTCTCGCCGAGCCGCGCACCAAGGGAACAGAGCTTGTGGTTCACCCGGGCACAGCCTCGGCGGCACACTCGCCATGCTCGCCGGAGCCCGCGTATATCTGGCCATTCGACCCGACCTCTGGCATGCGGGCACGACAGCAGTCGCAGCCCGCAACCTGATGTGCCGGACATTGAGGGCAGTGCCCGCACCAAACCGTTGGAGGAAACATGGAGTTCGACACCGTCACGCGCTTTTTGCACGCGCTGTCACCGGCCAGCCAGGAGCGCGTCCGGGAGCTGCCTCGGGAGAAACAGGAGCAGATGGCTCAGGCATGGGAGAGGCACCTCAGCGACGACACGGACTTGTTGAGCGTGAGCGAGCTGGACCCCGCCGCCGCAGAGCATCAGGCGGCCGAACATGTGGTGCAGGACCTCGGATGACCGTGAGGTCGCCAGCCAGATCATCCTCACTGGCCGTCCCATTGGCGTCGACGAGGGATCACGGTCGATCGCCGCGGTAGCACGGGCCGAGGAGCCGGTGTGGAAGGCGCCTTCGAAGGCTGGATGACGGACTGCCGAGGGGCCGTGTTGCCCGGCCTGTACTCCAACGGATCGCTTGCCGCCCCGATGTTCGGCCCGATCATGCGTGCGCACCGCGTGTTTCGCGCCGTCAGAGGGATCAGTGGTGCCTGATTTCGTCGACGTCCAGACCGCGGTCGACGCCGTGGGGGACGATCTTCTGCCCGGGCTCGAGTTCCAGCCGTTTTCCGTCGAGGTAGACCTCCACCTGGTCCGGTTCGAAGGACACCAGGTCGCCGATCCGGCCGACCTCGCTGTAGGCGTTGCGGTATGACCAGGCGGCGCGGTGGGCGGTGCCGATGTCGTAGTAGTCGCACAGACCCTTGTAGGGGCAGAAAGTCTGTCCTTCGACGGCGCTGAGCCGGCTGGCGTCGATGTCGGAACGCGGGACGTACCAGCGCGGGGCGAAGCCGGACTCGTAGAGCACGACGGGGTGCTCGGAGCGGGCCACCACGATGTCGCCCAGGCGCACTTCCAGAGTGCGGGAGGTGTTGCGGATGTCGATGCGGTGGTACGGGTCCGCGGCGTGTCCCAGGAGGCGGTCGTCCTCCTCGTAGAAGGCGTCCATCGCGCGCCACGCGAAGGCGATGCGGCCCTGGAGCTCGACGGCGTGCTCGGGCAGCGCGGTGAGCTCCCAGGCGGCGCGTTCGGTGGTGCGGTCGCCCGCCTGCACCGCGTACCAGGTGGTGTCGCCGAGGTCCTTGTGCTGGGTGACCTTGCCGCTTGCGACCAGGGCCCGCGGGTCCACGTCTTCGCGGGGGAAGTAGGCGACCGGGTAGCGGCCCGGCTCGTGCAGCAGGATCACGTTCTCGCTGTCGGCGATCCAGGTGTCGTTGAACTGCACGCGCATACGGCGGCGCAGCCGCTCGGCGAACAGCAGGCGCTGCGGCAGGGGGTCGGGGGTGAGGAAGTGGCCGATCGCGCCTGCGGAAAGGGGCCCTTGCTGCCAGGACAGTCCCATGGTGTGTTCCTTCCGGGTGCGGGGTGCGGCAAGGGTGCTGCACCCCGGGGGTGTGTGGGTGGGGTGGTGTCTTTGCCGGGTCAGTGCTCGCAGGAGCAGCGGGAGACCAGGGCCTCGGGACGGCGGAAGCAGGCCCAGACGGCCTTGCCGTCACCGGCGGCGGTCTGGACTCCCCAGTCGTCGGAGAGTTCCTGGACGATGTGCATGCCTCGTCCTGTTTCCCCCGGCAGGGAGGGAGGCGGCATGCGGACGCTGGACTGGCGCGCGCTGTCGTGGACTTCGACGTGGCGGCAGTGGGAGTGCCGGATGATGCGGACCAGGTAGGTGCGGCCGTCCGGGCTTGCGTGCAGGATGGCGTTGCCGGCCAGTTCCGAGACGCATGCCCGGATGTCGTCGCGGCGTCGGCAGCCGCCCCAGGAGTCGAGGGCCTGCATCGCGAATGCGCGGGCGGTCCGGACGGTTTTGGGGGGGGAGCTGAAGGCGTGCTGTGCGAGGTGTCGCATGGCGGGGGTCCTTTGCCGGCTGCGGCGGGAGAAGGGGCTTGCATGGCTCCCGGCCGCCGCAGCCTCGACCCCTGGCGCGTCAGGCGAGGACGCGGCCGAGGAAGTCGCGGATGTGCTGGGTGATGGTGGGAAGGTGGCTCTCCAGGGCGAAGTGCCCGGACTCGAGCAGGTGGATCTCGGCGCCTGGCAGGTCCTGGCTGAACGCCTTGGCGCCCGCGGGGCCGAAGATCTCGTCGTTGGCGCCCCAGACCGCCAGGAGCGGGACCTGGGAGTCGCGGAAGTACTGGTGGACCTGCGGGTAGAGGTCGACATTGGTCGGGTAGTCGCGGAAGAGCTTGAGCTGGATCTCGTCGTTGCCGGGCCGGTCCAGCAGCGCCTGGTCGTGGACCCAGTTGTCGGGGCTGACCAGGCTGGGGTCGGCGACTCCGTTCACGTACTGCCAGCGGGTGACCTCGGCGGTCAGGGCGCCGCGCATGGGGGCTTCGGTGTCCGGTCCAGGCGCCTGGGCGTAGGCGAAGACGCCGTCCCAGAAGGGCTTGACGAAGCCGTCGACGTAGGCGTTGCCGTTCTGGGTGATGATCGCGGTGATGCGGTCCGGGGCCTGGAGCGCGAGCCGCCAGCCGATGGGGGCGCCGTAGTCCTGGACGTACATCGCGAACCGGTCGCTGCCCAGGTACTGGAGCAGGCCGGAGGTGACCTGGGTGAGAGCGTCGAAGGTGTAGGGGAAGTCCTGCAGGGAGGGCATCGCCGACTGGCCGAAGCCGATGTGGTCGGGGGCGATGACGTGGTAGCGGTCGGCGAGCGCCGGGATCAGGTGGCGGAACATGTGCGAGCTGGTCGGAAAGCCGTGGAGCAGCACCAGGGCGGGTGTCTGGGGGTCGCCGGCCTCCCGGTAGAAGACCTCGAGGCCGTTGACGGTGGCGGTGCGGTGGTGGACTGCGGAATGCATCTTCCTAACCCCTCTATAGAGATTTAGTGGTTATAAAGCCGGTCGCCCACACTCAACCTAACCCGTTAATACATTTTTACCGGTTAGGTTGGGCGGTTTGCGGCGGGACGCCCCCGCGCCCGGGCAGGACGCGCTCGCGTCGGCCAGGAGGCCGGCTCCAGGGCCGAGCAGACCGGGCGCCCAACTCAAGCCTCTTCCCTTGGACAGCCCTGAGCCAGTGCAGCCCCCGGCTGCCGTGCGCGCTCAACCGGCCGGTGCCGACCGGCCGGTCTCGCGCGGCATCGGGATCATGTCGGCCGGCGCTCCCGGGCTTTCGTGGCCGGCAGGCCTGAGGTGGTCGGGCGCCGACCTGGTGCCGGCGGGAGGTGCGAGCCAGCGGCCTGCGCGGCGGGGGCGGGAGAGGTGGCGGGGCTCTCGGGCCCGGTACCGGCGCGCGGCCCGGCGCAGGACGCAGAACCGGTCATCGGGTGCCGGCAGCGCGCGGGAGAGCTCGGCTCCCCCGCGTGCGCGGAGCGGGCACGCTGAGAGCTGGGCTGTTCGCGGAACAGCCGCACCAGGCCGGTGGCGCGCTCCAGGTCGGTGCGCATGGGAGCGTAGGCGTAGGTGACCAGGCCGACCGCCAGGCCTGCGACCACCGGGTCGACGCCGCCGGCCATCAGTCCGGCCCACATCGTGGCGCCCAGCGCGACGACGAGGCAGCCACGATGGCGCAGGCGCGGTGTGCGGCCGGCGAGGACGACTGCGAAGGCCGCGGCGGCGACGGTCAGTGGGACCGGGCGGATGTGATGGCTGTAGAAGGCAGCGATCACCAGAAACGCGACCAGGTCGTCGACGACGAACGACGACGAACAGCGTGAGCAGGGAAGGTCCGGATCCTGCGCGGGAGACGGCGGGCCATCAGCTGAAGACGCCGAGTGCCAGGGCGCTGTCGGTCGACACGGCCCCCCACGGTTCATGTAACCTGTCAAGCAAGCCAATCCGGTTAGGAGGCCGATGGTGGCCGATCGAGAGCAGCAGGACGCACTGCTGGAGCTCCTCAACAGCACGCCGGTGGTCAACGGCAGCGTCCAGGACCAACTGGCGGACCCGGAAGCGGCCAGGCCCTGGCAGCGGGCGCACGGCGGCAGCGGCACCGCAGACGAGCACCGGAACCTCCTGCAGGCCCGGGACGCGCTCCAGGGCGTGGTGCGCGGCAGCCGGCCGGCCACGTCGCTGGCTGCGCTCCTGGAGGGCGTCACCTCCCGCCCGCAGATCACGCCTGCGGGGGTGTCCTGGCAGCTCGATGTGCCCGAGGAGCGTCGGATCGCGGTGGAGGCCGTGATGACCTGGAGCGCGCTGCAGGAGACGATGCCAGGGCGACTGCGGCCGTGTGCCAACCCGGAGTGCCGGCGGTTCCTCCTCGACCGCAGCAAGACCAACAAGGCCCGCTGGTGCTCGATGGCCGTCTGCGGCAACCGGATGAAGGCCCGGCGCCACTACCACCGCACCCGCGACGGCGCAGCCGGGTAACACCTCCGGCACCCTCCAGGCAGGCGGCGGGGCTCAGCCCTCCGCAGCACGACCTCCGCCGACCGGTCCCCCGCTGCGGTGTTGACCCGGGGCAGCCCCCGACTCGGCAAGTCAGCGACGAACCTGCGGACCAGCGCGTCGGAAGGAACCATCGTGAGGGCGAGGATGTCGCGGTGCACACGCGGTTCGGCACGGCGCACCACGACGGAGGGCCGTCCCGCCAACGCGGACACCGCCACGATGGTCACCCCCATGCCGGCCCCCGCCAACTGGGCGGCGATCCGCGGGCTGTGCGTCCTCAACACGACGGTCAGGGCTGTTTGTCGGGCCGCGACGAGCTGGTCGATCCACACGCCCATCCCGTTCTCCGGGTCGTAGTGCACGAACGGCTCGCCGGCGATGTCCTGCACCGCGACGGACTCCCGGTCCGCGAAGGGGTGGCCGGGCGAGGCGACGACCACCGTCTTCTCGCGGCCCAGCACCTCCACGTAAGCGGAGGTGGTCGTTGGCTCGGGCCCCACCACCAGGTCCGTGCCGTCGGCCATCAGGTGCTCGACCATGCGGTCCGCACTGGTGAACTCCGTGAGGTCCAGCTGGACATCGGGCCGGCGCGTGCGCCGGCGCCGCAGCACCGGTACGAGCAGCCAGGCCGTCATCGTCTCCGCGCACGCGATCCGCAGACGGCCGCCCAGCCCTTCCCCCGACGCGCCGCCCCACCTGGACCGCACGAGACGCGGCCGCCAGGGCCACGCGCGCTTCCTCGGACACGGCCTGGCCGGCTGCCGTGACCCGGATGCCCCGGGCGAGCCGCTCCACGACCGGGGTGCCCAGCTCCCGTTCCAATGCCGCTATCTGATGGGACAGCGCCGGCTGCGACATGTGCAATACGCCCGCGGCTTTGGTCACCGAACCCTCGTTGACCAAAGCAACCAAACACTCCAGCGCCCGCAAAGCGGCCATATTCGTGAATCCTAGAGATCGATCGCGGGCGTACCCGACCGCGCCGCCGGGCCACCGAGCCGGAATGAGCGGGCAAGGGTCCTGAAAACATGCAGAAAGGTCATGGAGCCGCAGGTAGCGGCTTCACCTCACGAGGGGCGAAAACCCGCGTTCCTGCAAAGCCCACGCGTTGCCGTCGGGGTCAGCGAACACCGCAAAGCTCGCGTAGTCGCGACGCTCCGGATCAACGCCGGGCGCGAAGCCGCCCTTCCACGTGTCGACCGGTGCCTTGTGCTTGATCTCCCCGACGTCGACGCCTCGGTCCACCAGCTCGGCCCGCGCGGCTTCGAGATCAGGGACCACCAGATACAGGCCCCGCACCGAGCCGGGCTCGGCGTCGGTGAGACCGACCCCGATCTGCACCGAGCACGCGGAACCTTCGGGCGTCAGCTGCACGACGCGGAAATCGGGGCTGGGCCCGTAGTCCACGTCGAGGCGGAAGCCCAGCCGCTCGGTGTAGAAGGCCAGTGAGCGGTCAACACCGCTCACGGGCAGGATGACGACCTCGAGCTTGCATTCCATGTGATCATTCTGGCGCCGCGCGCCACCACCCCGCCACCACGCAGTCATGCGCGATTTGAACGAAAAGCTGAGGAAAGACGAATGGGTGCTCACATTCCCGCACCCGTCTCGTTCATTCAAAAAATCTCAGGGGATGCCTCAAAAGATTCATGATCACACAATCGCGGCAGCACCGGCCGAAGAACTAGGATCGAGCTCAGTACACAGATCACCACGTCAGGGACTGCTTCCCGGTCAGCCACCCCCGCAGGAGAACCGCAATGGCGACGCTGCTGTCCGTCAACGTAGGGATGCCCAAGGACGTCTCCTGGCAGGGAAAGACCGTCCACACCGGCGCGTGGAAGGCACCCGTGCGCGGCCCCCGGATGGTGTGGCGGCTGAACATCGACGGAGACGGCCAAGGAGACCTGGCCGGGCACGGAGGCGAGATGCGCGCCATCCTCGTCTACCAACTGCAGTCCTATCGGTACTGGCAAAAGCAGCTCGGCCGCGACGACCTGGCCTTCGGGAACTTCGGGGAGAACTTCACCGTCGACGGCCTGCCCGACGACGAGGTGTGCATCGGCGACCGGTACCGCATCGGCGAAGCCGAATTCGAAGTCACCCAGCCTCGCGTCACCTGCTACCGCGTCGGCATGCGCCTGGGCGAACCCGCCATGGCCTCCCTCCTGGTCGCCCACCACCGCCCCGGCTTCTACCTGCGCGTCATCACCGAGGGATACGTCGAAGCCGGCGACGAGATCACCCTCACCCGCAAGGGCCCGGAAGAACTCAGCGTCGCCGACACCGACGCGCTGCTCTACCTCCCCGGCCGCGACCCCACCAAGCTGCAGAGAGCACTCAACATCCCCGCCCTCAGCCCAGGGTGGCAGCAGTCCTTCCGCGAACTCGCAGGCGCCCAGCAGCCCGGACAGGTACCCGGTTGGCCGGGCTTCAAGACCTTGCGCGTCGCCCGCATCGTCCCCGAGACGCCCACAGTCTCGTCGATCTACCTGGCCACCACCGACGGCACACCGCTGCCCGAGGGCCGCCCCGGCCAGTACCTGTCCATCCGAATTGCCACCGGCAGTGCCACCCCCGCAGTGCGCAGCTACTCCCTGTCCTCCGCGCCCGGAGCCGACACCTACCGCATCAGCGTCAAGCACGAGCCCCATGGGCACGTGAGCAGCTATCTCCACGCCAGCCTCCACCCCGGGGATCTCGTGGACATCGCAAGCCCGCGCGGGACCTTCGTACTGGAAGAAGGCACCAGCCCCGTCGTCCTCATCTCCGCAGGGATCGGCGCCACCCCCGTGCTGGCCATGCTCCACCAACTCGCCGCCGTGCGCGACACACGCCCTGTCTGGTGGATCCACACAGCCCGCGGCCGCGCTCAACACGCCTTCGCGGACGAGGCCCACGCGCTCGTGGCGCAGCTCCCGCACGCCCACGAGCACGTCTACTACACCGCAGCGGACGAACCCGCCCCACATCCCGACGAGCCCCACATCAGCCGGGGCCGTCCGACCGCCCCATCGCTGGCGGACATCGGCATTCCTCCTGACGCCGACGCCTACCTCTGCGGCCCGCCCGCCTTCATGGACGACCTCAGCGGCTACCTGCGCGATCACGGCCTGCGCCCCGAGCGGATCCACACGGAAGCGTTCAGCGCCCTGCCCGCCATCAACCCCGGCATCACGCCGACCGGCGCGGTCCGGCCGCACCAGCCACCGGGCCCCACGGGCACCGGACCGCTCGTCACCTTCGCCCGCAGCGGCATAAGCACCCCCTGGCCACCGGGCCGTGCGTCACTTCTGGAGCTCGCCGAGGCCTGCGACATCCCCACACGCTGGTCGTGCCGGACCGGCGTCTGTCACACGTGCATCACCCCCCTGGTCTCGGGCGACATCACCTACACCACCCCGCCGCTAGAGCCACCCGATTCCGGCACCATCCTGGTGTGCTGCAGCCAACCGACCTCCGAAGTCGTCCTCGACCTCTGACCGCACGGTCTGGGCGCGCATCGAGGCGAGGTCTGCGTGTGGCCGAAGGGCCGGGCCACAACGACGAGGCGTTCTCTCTTGGCTCGGCCGGCCCGTGGCGGACGCGGGCTGCCCTCCGCAGCCAGTCGTCGACGTCCAGGAGACGAGCACGGTCGAAGCAGCGGTCGTCGTGCTGGCTGTACCAAGTCGCGCCGGTGAGCGTGCAGTTCGGGCCCCGCGAGGGGGTGGTGACGGCCTCCTCCAGGAGGATATCTGCGCGGATACTGCAGCCGTCTCGGTCCGCATCGATCCCAGTGCCGGAACTTCGAGCGCTCGTAGCCGGCCCGGCTCTCGTCCTTTACCGGCAGCTCCTGCAGGACGTCACGGACCGGCAGAGTCGCCGTGTCGCCCGGCGCGGTCCGCGCAACGTGCTGCTCGATCGGCCACTCGATCGGCCACTCGGCCAGTCCCTCCGCCCCGCCGAACACGCCGATCCGTACGTCCCCTTCGAGCGTCTCCGGCCGGGACACGCGCCCCGCCAGCGGCGTGGTCACCCGTACGCCGGGGCGCGCCGCCAGCTCGGCGGACCAGGGCGCGTGCCTCGGTGGCGCCGACGAGGACGAGGACGTGCGGGGACATGGGGTCGAGCGTAGGAGGTCCGTGCTCGCCGGCAGGCTCCGGGGGCTTGCTCCGAAACGCGGTCACATGACGGGAGCGGCGGTCGTCGGTCTCTCGCCACCGCTCAGATCTCCGTCGGCAGACGCAGCAGCGCCCGCACCATCGACCACCTGAGTCGACCGCCTTCCTTGGGCATGACCCTCGCGGATCCGCCGTGGGCGATGATCCAGGCGGCGACCCTTTCCTGCATGCTGTACCAGAGCTTGCCGCCCTGGTCGAAGGTGAAGCCGTCGGCGGTGCCCTCCAGGAAGCCGCTCGCCCGGTCCGCGCCGCGGGTGTGGAAGATCCAGTCGCCGGAGTCCAGTTCCTCGATGCCGAACTGCCACGCGCCCGGCGATTGAGGACGAGGCGGTAAGCCGCTGGCCAACGACACGCCGGGGGCTACGCGCCCTGGTTCCCGGGAGGGGCGACATCAGGGAGAGCCCCGCCGGCACCCCCGCTCCACCGTCCAGAGGGCGATCTGCGTGCGGGAGCGCAGCCCCAGCTTGTCGCGGACCTTGTCCAGGTGCGTGGCCACCGTCCGGGCGGAGAGGCCGAGCCGGCCGGCGATCTCACGGTTCGTCAGGCCCTCGGCGACGAGCTCGGCGACGGTGAACTCCCGTGCCGTCAGCGGCACCTGTACACCCGCGGCCGGGGAGGTGTCGCCTTCCCGGCCGCCGCCCAGGCCCCGGAGGGCGTACGCGACGAGCCCTTCCCCGCGCAGTCGGCGCCCGCCCACGACGGCCGCGTCCTGCGCGGACGGCGACAGCCGGGACCTCACACGTTCCGCCGTCTGCTCCACCCGGAGCCGCCACGGGGCCTCTGGCTCGGTGTCCAGCCGACGGCGTGCCCGGGCAGTGGCCTCGTACAGACGCAGCGCACGTGGCATGTCCCCCCGTTCGGCCGCCACGATGGCCAGCCCCTCCACGGGTACAGGGCATGGAGGCGCCGGAAGACGGCCTGCTCCATCGGATCGAGCAGCCGGTGACTCCAGTCGATCGCCGCGGAGAGCTCCCGATGGCGGCCGGGCCCGGTCCTGCTCCCGTCCGCCAGGAGGGACAGCTGGTCGTCCAGGCCCGTCAGGATGTCGGTCAGTGACAGGGTCCCGCCCCGGCGCGCCGCGAGTTCGACGGCGAGCGGCAGACCGTCCAGCCGCCGGCAGATCTCGGCTACGGTGCGGGCGTTGGCGCGGTTCAGCGCGAATCCGGGTGCGCGGGCCGCGGCGCGCTCGGCGAAGAGTTGGATGGCGTCGGCGTTGATCAGGAGCGCCGGGTCGTCCTCGTCGCCGGCCCCGGCCAAGGGGAGCTCACCGAGTCGGAACACCACCTCCCCGGGTACGCGGAGGGCCTCCCGGCTGGTCGCCAGGATCCGCAGCCGGGGGCAGCGGCTCAGCAGGGCTGCGACGAGCCGGGCGCACGGCTCGGCCAGGTGCTCACAGCTGTCAGCCGCGGCGCGTCGCCGATCGCGTGCACCAGGACGCCGGCGCCGGTCCGTCCCGCCCGCTCGCCGACGGCAAGTGCGGCGGCCAACTGGGCGAGCAGGGAGCCGTCGTGCAGTGCGTCGAGTTCGACGAGGCCGACGTCGCCGGTGCCGCCCCGCAAGCGCCCAGCAAGCTCCAGGGCCCGCCGCGTCTTGCCCACCCCGCCGGCACCGGTGACGGTGAGCAGCCGCGCGGTCCTCATCAGCGTCCGCAGGCGCGACAGCTCCTGTCGGCGCCCCACGAAGGAGTCGAGTGCCCGTGGCAGGCCGCTTCCGCGGGCGCTCGCGGGGGCGGGAGCCGACGCCGCGGAGGGCGCAGACGCGGTCGAGAAGGCCGACGCGGCGGAGAAAGAGGCGAGGGACGCGCCCCGGGGTGAGTTCCGCAGGGCCGACCGCTGCCGGAACGCCCGCTGTCTGCACGCGTTGGAGCAGTAGCGGGCCGGCCGGCCGCCGTGCGCCCTCGCGACGAGGGCGCCACCGCATAACTCACAGGTTCGACTCGGGCTCATTCCCGGTTCCTGGCCTGGACTCGCCCTTCCCCGAGGAAACCTTCGGTCCCGCCGCTCACCTGCCGGTGGTGGCCGGGCCCCGCTGGGACCGGTCCGCCACCGGCGGGAACCGGTCAGGGTGTGGCGGCCGGATCGACGCCGAGCACGACGCTGCCGGTGACTCAAGCAGGGCGTGCGCGTGCTGGCGCAGGACCATTGAACCCGGTCGGGGGTCCGGCGGCCTTGCCGGACGCGCGGCACGGCGTGGCGGACGCGCGGCACGGCGTGGCAGCCGGGTCTGGTTCCCGCGCCCATGGGGGGCGTCACGCCTGCCGAGCGCCCGCTTCACCGCGGTCTCAGAACGTCGAGTGGGTGAACCAGCGGGTGAGCAGTTGTTCGTCTCCCCACACGTCGAAGGCCCCGTCGCTGTAGGTCATCCGGCCGTAGATGAGCAGGAGCAGGTCCGCTGCCCGGCCGCGGACACGGGCCTGCTCCGGCCGCACCGGCTCGGGCTCGGGCTCGATGCCGAACCCGTCGGGGCGCAACCGTACGACCCAGTCGCCGGCGGCGTCGGGGTCGGGGTCGGGGTCGATGGACTGGAACCTGATCGCTTCGTCGGTTCCACGCAGTTTCGCCACGTCCGGTGCGAACGATCCCGCGTAGGGCAGGTTGACCAAGAACTCGTCCACTCCATCGGCTGCGAGGGCCGGGTCGATGGTCGGGCTCAGGCCCAGTGCCCGCTCGGCGTCCACGCGGTGGACCAGGGTCTCGAAGAGCATCCGGCGGGCCCAGAATCGTGCGTGGTGGTCGGGACCCCAGGCCCACATGGCGTCCTGGGGATCGGTGGCCCGCAGGACGGCGGAGACCTGGGGCAGGCCGGCGGAGAACCAGTCGGCCAGCGCATCCTCGCTCGCCGGCAGATCCAGATCGACCTGGCGGCTGCGCGGGGGCTCCTGGTCGAGTCGGACCAGCAGAACGCTGAACCACCGATGGACCGATCCGACATGCCGGGTCAGATCTGCCAGCGTCCAGCCGTGGCACGTGGGGACGGCCGTGGTGGGCTTCCCGGCGGCGACCGTCGCCGCGAAGCGGGCGGCTTCGCGCTCTATCGCGTCCACGTAGTGGTCGTACGGCAGCGGCTGCCGTTGCCGGTGTGCACTGGTGGTCACTGTTCCTCGCTCCTTTGTCCGTGCCGCATGGGCGTCAGCCGCGGCGGGTACGCAGTATTTGCCTTGGAGTGCACTCGAAGGCAATTCGAGGACGAGGTGACCGGGGAAGCGCCCCTCGCAAAGCCGCCGTCGGGCGAGCCCGCGGACTCGCAGACCACGCCGAGCGGCTTGTGCAGAAGGGCCAGGGTGAGGTGCGTGCGGCCGTCGACTGGTTCGCCCGCCCTCCGGCTCCTCGACGAGCTCCTCGGGCGGCTCCGTCGTCCCGTCGGACGTCCGACGACGGAGGCCGTACGTATCACGCGTGCGGCTGGGACAACAGCCTTCCCTCCCCCCGTCGCCGACCAGACCGTCAGCACGCACGCCAAGGCGGCCCACGGCCGGGTCGGGAACCGATCCGCACGTGTCCGCAGCCGCTCAGGCGGAGACCCGAAGACCACAAGCAACGGTTGCCGGGTGGGTGGCACCGGCTGCTGCGCGGCCTGACGGTACCGCCGGATCCTTCATCCCGCATCCGACCTGTTGGCCAAGACCTCCGACACGGTCAGGCCCTCCGCAACACGGTTCAGGCCGCTGCGCGGCCGCCGGAACGGCCGGTGCCGGTGGTGCGGCGGCCGGAGCCCGCCGCACGACGCTGCGCGCCCCGCTGCGGCCGTCGAGCCCTCGACTGCGCTCCCGCCCTCGGCTTCTGCCTCGGGTGTTCGGCGGGCTGTGGCACGTCGATCGTCACAGGGATGCCGGACGGCTCACGGGCGCCGGTGAGGCGGGCGAGTACCTCGTCGCCGGACTTGATCCTGGCCGAGCGCGGGTTGATCCCCGCTTCCGTCATCAGACGCGTCATCTCCCGCACCTGCTCAGGAAGGACGAGCGTGACCACGCTGCCGGACTCACCCGCTCTGGCCGTCCGGCCGCCGCGGTGGAGGTAGTCCTTGTGGTCGGTCGGCGGGTCGACGTTCACGACGAGGTCGAGGTCGTCGATGTGAATGCCGCGCGCCGCGACATTGGTCGCCACCAGCGCGGTGACCTGTCCGTTCTTGAACTGGTCGAGCGTGCGGGTGCGTTGCGGCTGGCTGCGGCCGCCGTGCAGGGCCGAGGCACGAACGCCGTTGGCCAGCAGCCGTTTGGTGAAGCGGTCGGCGCCGCGCTTGGTGTCCACGAACAGAATCACCCGGCCGTCGCGGGCGGCAATGCGCACGGCCACGGCCTTCTTGTCGGTTTCGTCCGCGACATACAGAACGTGGTGCTCCATCGTGGTCACCGCACCCGCCGACGGGTCGACGGAGTGCACCACCGGGTCGGCCAGGAACATGCGCACGAGCCGGTCGATGTTCTTGTCCAGCGTCGCAGAGAAGAGCATCCGCTGGCCGCCCGGCTCGACCTTCTGGAGCAGCGCCGTAACCTGCGGCATGAACCCCATGTCGGCCATTTGATCGGCCTCGTCGAGCACGGTTACCGATACCCGGTCCAGAATGCAGTCGCCCCGGTCCAGAAGGTCCTTGAGCCTCCCGGGTGTGGCCACGAGCACCTCGGTGCCGCGGCGCAGCGCGGCCGCCTGCTTGCTGATCGAGAGACCGCCGACGACAGTGGCGACGCGCAGATTCACGGCGGTGGCGTACGGGGTGAGCGCGTCGGTGACCTGTTGCGCGAGCTCGCGGGTGGGCACGAGGACCAGCGCGAGCGGTGCCCTGGCCTCGGCGCGGCGGCCGGCCGTGCGCGCGAGCAGGGCGAGGCCGAAAGCGAGAGTCTTGCCCGACCCGGTGCGTCCCCTGCCGAGGATGTCGCGCCCGGCGAGGGAGTTGGGCAGGGTCGCGCCCTGGATCGGGAACGGCTCGGTGACACCCTGGGCTGTGAGGGTCCTCTTCAGAGCGGCCGGCATGTCCAGTACGTCGAAGGACTCGACGGCGGGCAGCGCGGGGGTGACGGTTTCCGGCATCGCGAATTCCTGCGCAGCGGCGGCGGTACGGGCAGGCGTCTTGCCATTGCCTTTTCCGCGGCTCCTGCCGGAGCCATTCGCCCGGGCCCTGCCACGAGAGTTCCCCGGCTGCTGACGAGTGGGGCGTTCGGATCGAGTCATACGAGGTGTGGTTTTCCTTCCCTACGGATTCACGGACGGGCTTCCTGGGACTCACGGCCGGGTGCCACGCGAACGGAGACTTGCGGATGTGCGGGCAGACGCAGGCCGAGACCCGCGCCGTCGCGTGCGGACCCCGGCCTGTGTGGAGCGCGTACCGGCGATCAGGCGGAGACAAGGTTCTCCGCCTGCGGGCTCTTCTGGCGTACATGACGTCGAAGGAGACCTTCTGTCCCTCCTGCAGTTCGCGGAAGCCCGAGGTGGCGGCATCGGAAAACCGGATACGCCGGGAAAACAAAAGGCGCCTGAGGCAGATTTCGCAGGCGCACAAGATTCTGGGTACCGAAAGCCGATCGTTTGGACGATAGCATGTCTCGGGCCAGGCCGCTGCCAGGAGCTCACGGCGGCTGCGGCCCTGACGAAAGGCACCCGCCGTCCTTCGGCGGTCTCATCTCCCGAGCCCAAGGGCACAGCGGGGAGGGCGAGTTGAGCGAGGCCATGCCATGCGGAAGCGGCCGCCGTTACACGGGGGATGCGCGGAGCGCGCGGACGGAGCAGCTGACGGGCGTACGCCCTGGACTCCGACACGTCGGGCTCGGTCGGGACATGGTCGGGACATGATCTGGACATGGAGGACATGAACGCCGGCTGGACCAGGTTGGTCCGCTGCAGACCACACGCTACGCCGACAATCCGGTCGGGGCCGCGGACCTCGCAGTCCTGGTCGCCGTTCTCATCCGTGCCGCCCACCGCCGAGCGGCCCGCAGCCCCGCAATGAAAACCGCCATCTCCACTGCGGTCAGGGCCCCCTGTACCGGGCTGAACGCTTGTCCCTCTACGCCGACAAGTCCGCATCCCAGGGGCCGCTTCCCAGGGCTGCCGCGCAGCACCGACCGCGCATGCGGGCATGCCTACCGCCGCCCCCGGCCAGACCGGCGGCCACCAGCCCCGACCACGGAGCACGATCCGGCACCATGCCCGCGCGACTGCCGTGGTCGGCCTCATGGCCGAGCCGATCGGCCCGCACGGGCGGAGACCAAGCGACTTCCGGCGTGCAGAATCTGCATGAATTTAGTCATAAGTACTCATTTTTGAACCTGAACTGATGTGCTCCGTAACGGGTCGGTCAGAGATTCGGAACGTCTCAGCGGTGCAGTCCCTTTTCGGTATGGGTATCTCCATCGGATTCAGGTGCCCGGTTGGGCGGATGCGACGGGGGGCGGAGCACATGCCGAGAGAGGTGTGGAACGGCAGCGCCGGGATCGAGGCGGCCGACGCGGTGTTCGAACTGATGAGACGGCTCATCGACAACTTCCGGGACAACACTCCGGTGACGCCGCTGGTGGTCCTGCAGGCCACCGAGGAGGATCAGACCGGCGCCCTCGACCGACGGGTCGCGCAGGTAGTGGAGTTCGTCCGCCAGGGCCATCAGCCGCGGGGGCTGATCGCCAAGCGGCTGGACGGCGGAGGCGGCCCGGACGCTTACTCCTCCGCGATCGACATGGTGCGCCAACTGTGCGAACACTCCTGGGACAACCAGAACCAGTCGCAGTACAAGCCGTTCACCTTTCCGCGCTCGCGGCTCCTGCGGGCTATCGAGCAGGCCGCGCCGGAGGTCGGCGGGGAGGTGACCACGGTATGGTCCACCGCCCAGCGCCGCGAACGCCTGATGCGACGGCTGGCCGAGCTGCGCTGGCGGCCGGGAGGCGGTCCCGACGGTGCCGACAGGGAGAACCGCGCCTCGGAGCTGGCGGAAACCATCGGCGCCGTGGTGAACCCGTCCGGTTTCGTCGGGGCGATGTTCATCGCCTGCCTGAGCGTGCTGCTGGGCGAGGGCGGCTGGCAGACGGCCGTGTGGGGTGGCGCCCTGGCGCTGGCGGCGTTCGGCGTGGCACAACTGCTGGCGCGCAGCGCGCCGCCGCTGCTGTGGCTGCGCAGAGCCAGCCGGTGGTTCGCGACCACCACGTTTCTGGCACCCTCGAGCGACCGGCCGGAGGCCGCCGAGTGGTCCCGGTGGCGGCCGGCGAAGTCCTGGGAGACCATCCGCGGCCGGGCCTTCGCCGTCGCCCAACAGGTGGTCGCCGCCCAGACGGGCGATGTGACGGCTCGCCAGTTCCACCTGGAGCTGCGGGTGCTGGCACTTCTCGAGGATCTGCGCGACAACTTCCGGCCGAGGACCCTGGACCTGCGCCGCCGCAAGCGCACGGTTCCGCCGGTGGTGTACCTGCCGTGCGCCACCGAGGACGACGGCGGCCTGCTGTTGCTGCGGGCGATCAGCAACGTGCGCAGCCGCCGCAGCGAAGTGGACCCGCTGCTGATGCTGGCCGCCGTCCCCGCGGCCGAGCGACTGCGGCCGCCGGGCTCCGGGGAGCCCGGGCAGCCCCCCGCGCCACCGCTCCACGGCGCCGGGGAGGACGACGAGGAGCGGGCCTACGGAGCGGACGCCAGGTACCAGGAGTGGGTGACCAACCTCAACGTCGGCCAGTCCCCCGGCCGGGCCGCCGCACTGCCGTGGATCCTGTGGATACCGCTGTCCCCCGCCGAGTTGCGCCGCCGGCACTCCGCGCAGCACTCCACCACCAGGATCCGCCGTACGACTGCCTGGCTGCTGTGGTCCAGGCCCTGCCTGGCGGTGGTGCTCGCCATCGCCCTCGGCCTCGGCTTCCTGGGCAACCGGTGGATGGCCCAGCGCTACTGCGAGGGCCGGCTGCTGGGCTCCAACACGGACTCCGTCATGATGGACGGCCAGTGCGTGGGCGTCGCCACCGGGGACGTACGGCTGGCCGCGGGCAACGACCTGGGACTGTCCGGTGCCGGCAAAGGCGTCACCTTCGACGCCGTCGAGCAGGCGATCAGGGCTGAGAACGCGGCGATCGGCTCGAACGACAAGTACGTGACGATCGTCTACGCCGGCCCGGTCACCGCGGCGGACCAGGACAACACCCGCAAGGGGCTTGAGGAGATCACGGGTGTCTACCTCTATCAGCACTACACCAATGTCAGCACCCACCAGCCGACCAAGATAAGGGTGCTGCTCGCCAACGCCGGCGAGAACATGCTCCACGTGCTGCCCATGGCCCAGCACATCGCGGACCTGGCCCGGCGCGACCGGTCCGTCGTCGGCGTCGTCGGCATGGGGCGCGACACCACGGAGAGCAAAGCCGCCGGGGAGATCCTCAAGGGCGCGGGCCTGCCCGTGGTGAGCACCACCAACTCCGGCAGCCATCTGGCGCGGCGGTTGTCGAACTGGTTCGGACTGGCCGCCACCGACGAGGAGGAGGCGGACGCCCTGTACGTCGTCGCCAGGCAACTCGCCCAACGCGAGCACGGCGCGCGGGCCGTGGTGCTCTCCCGGCAGGTCGGCAGCGAGAAGGACTTCTACACGACCGAACAGGCCAGGGTGGGCAAGGACATGCTGGACCAGGCACACTTCACCCTGCTGCCCGCCCGGACGTACCGGCTGAGCCCCAACAGCGAACCGGAACTCACCACCCCGGTCGAAGCGATCTGCGCGAGTCGCCCGGTGCCGAGGGCCCTGTACTTCGCGGGCCGGGTGGAGGACGTGCCCAACCTGATGTCCCAACTTGGTTCCACCCCCGGCTGCTCCGGCCGGAGCATCACCGTGTTCACCGGTGACGACCTCGCGAAGAGCAACTACGACGAAGGCGAGGAGCTTCGCATCCCGCCACAGGTCACCCTCTACCACTTCGCACTGGCCCCCATGGACCTCGCCGGCGTGACCGACTTCTACGACGACGCCCACCGCGCGGTCACCGGGCTGCTCCCCGCGAACACGGCCCCGACCGCGCTCGCCGATCCTGCCCGGCCCTGGGCCGACGCGCTGTTCTCAAGTGGCCAGACGGTACTGGCCTACAGCGCCACAGCAGTGCTGTACCGGGCCTCGAAGAACGGCGACGCCCCGCAGACCGCCGCGGAGACCTGGGCCGACCTGCGCTGGCACCCCAACCCGAACCTGCCGGTCGGCACGGTCAGCTTCGCCGGCAGCCGGCCCTATGCCGACCAGCGGGGACACGGCTACGAGATCGTGCGGGTGACCTACCGAGGCAACAAGGTGCGGTCGGCGACCGTGTGCGGGCGGCCGGCGGGCAGCGACCAGCCGCTCACCGCGCCTCCGGGCGGCAAGGGCGCCGACGCGCACACGGTGTGCCACGTCGAGTGATCCCGGGTGGGGGCCGCTCCTGAGGAGCTTTCCGTTCAACGCGCCGGTCCCTGGTCGTCAGCGCACCGGCCCGCGCAGGTGCAGCGAGGTCCCCCGGCCGACGAACTCCTCGACCCCCGGGGGCAGGAAGGAATCGTGGGCCACGCTTTGCGGAGAGCTGGGATCGGTGAGACAGGACGTGACGGGACGGGACGGGCCCTGCCGGCCGCCGGGCCGGCCGGGGCGCTCTCCTCTGATCGCCGCCGGCTGCACCGTCCCCACCGGCCGGCGTTGCGTCCGTGCCGTTCACCGCACGCATCGACGACCGGGGCCGGCTGGTCAGCCTCACCACCGAAGCGGCCGCCGGCTGGGCTCGTATCCATGACCGACTGGCTGTCCAACCTCGCCTCAGCCGGGGCCACGGCCTTTGTCGGCGCCGCCTCCACCGACGCCTGGCAGACCGCCCGCGAGCGCTTCGTCCAGCTCCTCGGCCGCGGCGACGCCGACCGCAGCCGGACGGCATCCCGCCGTCTGGACGCCCTGCGCCAAACCGCGCGGGCACCGGGAAGCGACCGGGATCTGGCGGAGGCCCGCAGTACCTGGCGCGCCCGCCTCCAAGACCTTCTGGACGAGCACGCCAGTGCCGCCGAGGAACTCCGGTCCGTGATCGCCGCGCTGCCCAGGCCCGGGTCCGGCGCCACGACGGAGTACCAGCAGCACGGCCACGCCACGGGCCACGGCAGGGTGTTCATGAACCAGCACGGCAACCAGAACATCCACCACCAGCCCGACACACTCCACGGCTGACGCCGCCCGGCCCGGGCTGCTCAGCAGGATGCCGGGGCTTTCGGCCCGGCTGCCCATCCGGCCTAAGGAACCGCGTCCGCGTCGGCCGGTGCCGGGCCGGGACCCTCGGTGACCTCCGGCAATGCCTGTTCCGCCCAGATCACCTTGCCCTGGGGCGTGTACCTGGTGCCCCAGCGCTCGGTCATCTGGGACACCAGGAACAGGCCCCTGCCACCTTCGTCGGTCGTTGCGGCATAGCGCAGATGCGGCGAGGTGCTGCTCCCGTCGGCCACCTCGCAGATCAGCGTGCGATCGTGGATCAGCCGCACGTGGATCGGCTCGCAACCGTAACGGATGGCGTTGGTGATGAGCTCGCTCAGCACGAGTTCGGTGCTGAAGCCGAGTTCGGGCATGCCCCACTCGTCGAGTTTGTCGGACGCCGCGACGCGCACCCTGGCGACGGCGGCCGGGTCGGGCGGCACGTCCCATTCGGTGATCCGGCCGGGCGGCAGCGCACGGGTGCGGGCGATGAGCAGAGCAACGTCGTCCTGGGGCCTGCTGGGCAACAGCTCGTCCAGCACGGCCTGACAGCTCTTGTCCGGCGGCCGGTCGGGGTGGCCCGCCAGGGCATCGCGCAGCAGTTCCATCCCCGCGTCCAGGTCGCGCGTGCGGTCCTCGATGAGGCCGTCGGTGTACAGGACGAGCTGGGTGCCCTCGGCGAGGTCCAGCTCGGCCGTCTGGAACGGCATGCCCCCCAGGCCGAGCGGCGGTCCGGTCGGCAGGTCGACGAAGCTGACGCCTCCGTCCGGGCGCACCAGCGCGGGCGCCAGGTGCCCCGCGCGCGCCATGGTGCAGCGGCAGGTCACGGGGTCGTAGATCGCATACAGGCAGGTGGCGCCCACGACGGCCGCGGCGATCTCCGTGCTCGCCTCGTCCTGGTCGATGCGGCCGACCAGGTCGTCCAGATGGCTCAGCAGCTCGTCGGGCGGCAGGTCGAGCGTGGAGAAGTTGTGCACTGCGGTCCGCAGTCGCCCCATCGTGGCGGCGGCGTGCAGGCCGTGGCCGACCACGTCACCGACGACCAGCGCCACCCGGCTGCCCGGCAGGGGAATCACATCGAACCAGTCTCCGCTCACGCCCGACTGGGCGGGGAGGTAGCGGTAGCCGACCTCGAGGGCGCTCTGCTCGGGCAGGGCCCGCGGCAGCAGGCTGCGCTGGAGGGTGACCGCCAGGGCGTGCTCACGGGTGTAGCGGCGGGCGTTGTCGATGCTGACCGCGGCACGAGCCACCAGCTCCTCCGCCAGCGACAGCTCCTCCTCGTCGAAGGGAACGGTGAGTCGTCGCGCCCGCGGTGTGCCGCGCCGGCACCCAGTCTCGACTGTCCCGCGGCAGCTGCCCTGCGGCGGCTGCCTGCGGCGGTGGCCTCATCACGCCACTGCCTGGCACGACACACGCGGAGCAGAACCGGGCATCAGGCTGCGCTCCCGATCACCGTAGGCCCAAGGCTACTCAGGACGGATAAGCGGAAAGTCAATGGCGCGACACTCAACCGGCAACAGGCAACCGACAACCGGCAACCGGCAACCGGCAACCGGCTCCATGGCCTGGGACGGTTTGTCGGCGGTGCCGCACAGGGTGCCCGCATGGCCGAACCGCCCAACGACGCGCCTCTGCGGTGATACGCAAGAGGCGCCTGCTGCTACGCCGTCTCACTGTTCATCTCGCGGACCAGATCGAGGGCGCGCCCCAGCGTGGTCAGCCGTGTGTCGAGCGTGTCGCCCGCGGGATAGAAGCGGACGGTCTTCACGCCGGCGTCGCGCCAGACCCGCAGACGCCGGCGCACCATGTCCTCGGTTCCGATGAGGGTGGTGGCGAGGACCATGTCGTCGGTGACGAGGGCGGCCGCGCCGTCCCGGTCGCCGGCCTGCCAGCGCTCGCGGACCTCGGTGGCGACCTCGGCCCACCCCTGGCGGCTGTATGCCTGGTTGTAGAAGTTGGTGCTGGCGGAGCCCATCCCGCCCAGGCTGAAGGCGAGTTCCTTCTTGCGTCCGGCCACCATGGCGCGTAGGGCCTCCTCGTCCTCGGCGAAGGCGACTTCCGCCCCCTGGCAGATGTCGAGGTCGGCGCGGGTGCGGCCAGCTGTGGCCAGTCCGCGGTCCAGGTGGTCGAAGTACGCCGCCTTGGCGCCCTCGGGAACGAAGCTCGTGCCCAGCCACCCGTCCGCGATCTCTCCGGTGAGCTGCAGCATCTTGGGCGAGAGGGTGGCCAGGTAGATGGGGATGTCGTGCTCGGCGCGCACGTCCAGACGCATCGGTTTCGCCTCGCCGCCCGGAAGGGGGATGGTGAACTCCCGTCCGGTGTAGGCGACTTTCTCCCCCGTCGCCGCCTGCCGGACGATCTCGACGGTCTCGCGCATCCGGGACAGCGGCCGGGCGAAGGGCACCCCGTGCAGGCCCTCGATCACCTGCGGGCCGGAGGGTCCCAGGCCCAGCAGGAAACGCCCCTCGGAGAGGTTCGACAGGGTGATCGCGGCGCGGGCGATGGCCATCGGTGTGCGCGTCGCCAGCTGGATGACGCCGGAGCCGAGCAGCATCCGTTCCGTGCGGGCGGCGAGATAGCCCAGCGGGGAAGGCGCTTCGGCGCCCCACGCCTCCGCCACCCAGCAGATGTCGAGTCCCAGCTTCTCGGCCTCGGTGACGAAGTCGACGGTCTCGCGCCAACTGCCGTGTGAGGCTTCGATGGTGGTCGACGTGCGCATCACTCACTCGCCTTTCCTGCGTCTGCTGCCGTGGCGGCGGAGGTGGCTCCGGACGCGCTTTCGGCGATCTCTTTCACGGTGGTCAGGGTGGCGCGGATGGCGGTCTCGAACTCCCGCAGCCGCACGAAGACGATCTTCTGTTCCTTGTCCGGCATCTGCTCGATGGCCAAGGAGAGCCCGGAGGGTCCGGGGCCCAGCTGCGCCCACTGCCGAAGCAGCGTGCCGCCCTCCTGGGGTTCGAGGGTGAACCGCCAGACGGCCGAGGGATTCTGCCGGTCCTGGACGGCCCAGGAGAACACGCGCGGCGGTTCGTACGTGACGACGTACGAGGTGGTGGACCATTCACCGAGCGCTTCGTGCCTGCTGCGACCCAGGAAGCGGGCGCCGACGCGGGGGCCCGAGCAGCCGTCGAGCCACTCGACCGACTGCAATTCGTTGCTGATGCGCGGCATCAAACCGATGTCGGAGACCAGGTCCCACACTGCCTGCGGCGGGGCGTCGATCCAGACCGCCGCCTCCACCGTCGGCTTGTCCGGGTACCGTGCGCCTGTCCATTCCACCATCGGATGACCTCCTTGTTCTGAACGCCCCTGCACGCTCAGGGGGTGAGTACGGAAATGTGAAGACCGGCCGGCCGAGGCGCGTGGGAGCGGGCGGACATGAGGGGAGGTCAGCCGGTGCCTGCCCTTCAGGTGGGAGTCCAGACGCAGCGGCTTCTCATCGGGGTCCTCCTGGATCCTTCGGGGGCGCCGCAAGGCTGACGCTCTGGGCAGCACCCTAGAGAGGTGTGTTCAGTAGTGCAACTGACTCGCTTCGCCGAACCGCGAACCAGAGACAAGACGCATGCGCCGACCATCGCCATCCGATCCGCCTGCCGATGGCCGGCGCCGTCACCAACGGCACGCCCCAGTGGGCCTGCGCACGGCGCAAGGCGGTCCCCACCCAGGACGGGACGCGGCCGAACCGGACAGGGGGCTGGGGAGTTGCGGACACGCCGACTCGTCAGGGTCCGGCAGCGCACCGGGGATACGCCGCTGCTGTCCGACGCTCTGGCCGGACTGCTGCGCTCCAGGCCTCGGGAAGGTCCCCAGTGGCTATTGCTGAGCGGCGAAGCGGGGCATTTGCTCGGCCTTCTCCCGCAGTCGCTGAGGGTATCCGGGGCCAAGTTCCGAGGTGACGTCCTCCAGCTTCAGGGGCTCACCGCAGTGGGCACAGACGACCTCCGCGTGGGTGGCGTGTCCGCAGGACTGATGGCGCATCACCACGGGCGGACCCTCGTTGCCCGAACGCCAGGTGTCGCCCCAGTGAGCCATGGCCGCCAGAACGGGGAAGAAGTCGCGGCCGCTGTCGGTGAGGAGGTACTCGTAGCGCTCCGGGCGCTCCTGGTACAGCACCCGCTCCAAGAGCCCTTCCTCCACCAGCCGGTTCAACCGCTGCGTGAGGATGTTGCGCCCGATCTTCAGGTTCGCCTCGAACTCCCCGAAGCGCTTCGACCCGTAGGAGGCCTCCCGCAGCACCAGCGGGGTCCACCAGTCTCCGAGCAGGTCGACGGTCCGGGCGATCGAGCACGGCCAGGACGCGAACGGTGTGCGCTTCACGCGACCAGCTTAAACGGTTCCTCTAGTGAACTGACATCCGACGAGAACTCCGCCGCCTCGGCCCCGGTCCGACGCCTCCCAAGAGCCGGTCTCGGGCTCGGCCCCTCCCACGGTCCGCGTCTCCGTGCGGGGCGAATGTTCCTGCAGCGCGATGCCGAGTTCAACGTTCAGCGGCGCGCGCCGACAAGGTCACGCGCGCTCCTGTGAACCAGTTCAGCCGGTGGCCTGCGCCTCGGCGAGCGCGGCCAGGCCGGAGCTGTTCATGACCAGGTCGATCGTCCCGCTCAGGGAGCTGGTGGCGGGGATCACCGTCTCGATGCCGCCGAGCAGCAGGTCCATGGGCCGGTACCACTCACGCAACCGCGTCTCGCCGACCTCGTCGGCGATCGGCTCGGTGGCGGGGCCCCGATGTGGTGGAGTCACACGGACGCCGCCACCCATCGTGAGTGGATCACTCAGACCGGTCTGACGGTCGAGCGCGAGGAGTTCATGCCGGAGGGTGACGGCGGGCACGCACTGTTCTGGGCACGTCGCCCCTCCTGGCCAGGTCTTTTCCACCCCGCCTCGGCCAGGTCGTCGGCGGCCTTGGAGGCAGCATCCGGCTTCCGCCCCGTCACCGCTGGGGAGGGCGCGCCGCGTGTCCTGACGGTGGTCCTGCCGTGGCTCGTGCGCTCACCACGTCCACGTCGCTCGCCCGGACGTAGGCGAGCCGGTGGCCGAACTGGATCTCGTAGTACTCCTCCTGGCCGCTCACCACCGGGTCCGGTGTTTCGCCGAAGGTCGACCTGTCGATGTAGGAACCGCCGAGGCGGGACTGTGTCACATACCGCTGGCCCGCGCGGAAGCTGTACGGGAGCGGTGAGTCGGGCGGCTTCGGCACCCCCTCCGGGTAGTCGTCCTCGTCCGGGAGGGCACGCCCGTACACCGGGATCTCACTCAAGCCGTCCTTCGGAGTCACCATCCGGCCGGTCGCACCGACGGCCGTCGGGTGTTTCTGCGGGTTCCTGAACCACGCATTCCGGCCCAGGTACCAGATCGCCGTCCACTCGCCGCTGCGCCCCGCGACCGCGTAGGTCTGGCCGGCGGAGACCCGCGAACCCAGGTCGTTGACGTCCACCGTGGAGGCGTCGCCGTCCGGGCGCCGGCCCGGGTCCTGGATCAGCGGGGCGTTCTCGTCCGGCTCGGTGTGGAGGCGGACCGCGCTGGAGCCGTGCGGCGCACACGGCACACCGGTCTTGGTGCACCCCGTGAACAGGGGCTTGTGCGTGGCGAAGTCCGGCAGCACGGTGACCATGTCGCTGTCCGGTCCGGCCGTGGCACGCAGTGGCGCGCCGAGGAGGTCGAAGTAGTGGCGCCAGTCCCAGAAGGGGCCGGGGTCGTCGTGCATGTCGGGGATGCTCGAGGCGGTCGGGGGCGGCACGTTGTCGTGGCCGAAGATGTGCTGCCGGTCGAGCGGGATGCCGTACTTCTTCGCCAGGTAACGCACCAGGCGGGCCGAGGCCTGGTACATCTGTTCCGAGTACCAGGCGCCGGGCTGCCTGAGGAATCCCTCGTGCTCGATGCCGATCGAGCGGGCGTTCACGAACTGGCTGCCGGAGTGCCAGGCCACGTCCTTGGTTTTGACGTGCTGGGTGATGTGGCCGTCGCTGGAGCGGACCGAGTAGTGCCACGACGGTTCCGTCGGATCCTGCACGGTCTGGAGCATGGACGGCAGCTTCGCCTCGGTGTCGTGGATGACGATGTACTCGATCTTCTGGTCCCTGGGCCGGTCGGCCAGGTCGTGGTTGCCGTACCCGTCGTCGAACTCGACGTACGGCGCGCTGAGCCAGTCGCAGGACAGCTCCGCCGGGCACTCGACCTCCTTCGCCCGCTGTGCTCCCTGCGGGCCGGGGGTGTGGGGGCGTACGCCCGGGCTGGCGGGGAGGGTGACCTGCTGCCCCGCGTCGGTGGTGCGGTGCGCGCCTTGGCGGATCACCGCGAAGACGTCGTTCGCGTACGTCGCCGCCGACGCCGTGTCACCCGCGCCCGGGAACCGCGCCACCGCCTCCCACCAGTCCGCCGGGTCGGCGCTGAGCGGCTTGCCGAGCTGCCGTTGCGTCGCCGCCAGGAGTGCCGCGCCGCCGCGGACGTTGGCGGCGGCGTCCGTCCGCAGGCGCCCCTCCGGGGCCCCGATCAGGCGGGCGGCGCGTCGCAGGTCCGCCGGCTGCTCGGAGCGGCTGCCCGAGGAGTTCGCCTCATGTGAGGCCGACGGCCCCGCCGTCACCGCGCGCGGCCGGGCACTCCCGCTGTGCGCCGCCGGGGCCGGGGTCTGGGCCGGGGTCTGCGTCTGGGCCGGGATCTGGGTCTGGGCCTGACGGGCGTCCACCAGGTGCATCGGCCCGTAGCCGCCGCCGACGCTCGGGGCGCCCGGATGGGAGTCCCAACGCGACTGCTGGTAGGACACGCCCATGAGCACACTCCGCGGCACGTGGTATTCGTCCGCGGCGGCCGTGAAGACGTTCTGCAGGCGCTGGTCGGCCGCCACTCCGAGGCCGGCCGGCGGACCGGTCAGCAGCGGCACCAGGAGCGCCGCCGACGCGGCCGCCGACGCGGTCACGCAGACCATCCGCCGCCGCGCACGTACGGCGCGGGGGACAAGGGGGGCGACACGTCTTCTCATAGCAAGGGCCTCCAACCATGCTCGTCGCAGCCAGGACAAAGGAGTTGCCCTTTAACGCCACCCCCTACGTTTTCGTGCCCGCCACGCCACGTCGCGCCAAGCGTCACCGGGGTGGCCCAGCCGCCCGGCAGAGGCCACCCGGTCGGCGGCAGCACGTCCGTTCCGGCGGGGACTCAGCGCAACTCCCCCGTACCGCGCGGTGCCGTACGGCAAGCCCCCGTACCTCGCCGTGCGATACGGCAACCCCCCGCACCGCGCGGTGCGATACGACAAGCCCCCGTACCGCGCGGTGCGGTACGGGGGCCGGGGGCGGGGTGGACGGCTCAGTCGTGGACCGGGTCCACCTGCCAGTCGGGGTGCCCCGGCATGGGCGGAGTGTGCGCCCCGTACAGCCACGGGGCCAGGAACGGGTTCAGGTCCTCGCCGGCGACCTCGGACGCGAGCGCGACGAAGTCCCGGGTGCCGGCGGCCCGGCCCCGGTACTTCGTCACCCAGGACCGCTCGATCCTGTCGAAGGTCTCCTCGCCGACCTTCTCCCGGAGGGCGTAGAGCACCAACGCCGAGCCGTCGTACCGCATCTGCTTGAACAGGGTCGGCTCGGTGGGTTCGGCGGGCGCTCCGTCGTCGTGACGCCACTGGTCGTGCTGCTCGTACGCCGCCCGCATCGCGGCCTCGATGCTGTCGCCGCCGTGCGCGTCGGAGTAGAGACGTTCGTAGAAGCGGGCGTGCCCCTCGCTCAGCCACAGGTCGGACCACCGCCGGATGGCGACGCTGTCGCCGGTCCAGTGGTGGGTCAGTTCGTGCACGAGGTTGCGTTCGGCGTCGACCCGGTCACTCAGCAGGTCGGCCCTCGGCACGACGGACAGCGACTGCGTCTCCAGCGCCACCGGCAGGTCGGTGTCCCCGACCAGCACGCCGTAGCGGCGAAAGGGGTACGGGCCGAGCCGCCGTTCCAGCCAGGCCAGGTGCTCGGGGGTGAGCGAGCGGTATGCCTCGGTGTCGGTGACCAGGCCATCCGGAACCACGTCCCGCAGGGGCAGTCCGCGTGGGCCGATGCTGTCGACGAACGCGAACTTCCCGATCGCCACCTGGACCAGCTGTGCCGCGACCGGCTGCTCGGAGTCGTACGTCCACCGGACCCGTCCGTCGGGTCGCCGGACGCGCTCGACGAGCCGGCCGTTGGCCACTGCGCTGAGGTCCGGTGGGGTGGTGATGCGGAAGGTGACCGGCGCCCGCAGGCTCGGGTGGTCGTTCGCCGGAAAGATCATCTTGGCGCCGTTGGGCTGCGGATAGAGCACGGTGCCGTCGGGCGTGGGCACCCAGCCGTAGTCTTCGATCGCGTCGCCGCGGTGCCGTCGCTGCGTCGGGTCGGCGGTGTAGGCGACCCGCACGGTGAAAGTGCTGCCGTGGGGGATCGGCTTCGCGGGAGTGACGACGAGTTCGTCGCCGTCGCGTACGGCGGTCGCCGGTGCGCCGTCGACGGTGACCGTGTGCAGCGTGTTGCCCGCGAAGTCGAGGTCGAAGCGGGACAGGGCCTGCATGGCGGTGGCGCTGATGGTGATGCTGGCGTCGAAGGGCGTCCTCGGTGCCCGCCAGTCGAAGGCGAGGGTGTAATGGCGGACCGTGTAGCCGCCGTTGCCGTCGAGCGGCATGAGCGGGTCGCCGATGCCCGGGGCGCCGGGGGACGGGGCCTCGACGGACGAGGCGGCGGAGGGGCCGTGGGCGGGGAAGCGGTGGCCCCCGTAGGGGAGGGCGCCGGCGAGGACGGCGGCAGCGGTGATCCCGGCGGCACCGGTGAAAGCGAGGGCGAGGGCCGTGCGGCGGGTACGGAGGCCACGGCGGGGGCGCCCCCTCCGGGCCGGCTCTTGCGGGGACCGCGTGAGCGACGCCTTCACCGGAGGGACCGGTCGGCGGCGTGGGATGCACGGATCGGCCGGCGTACGCGGCTGCTCATCGGCCGGCGTACACGGCTGCTCATCGGCCGATGGACGCGGCTGCCGGTCGGTTGACGCACACGGCTGCCGGTCGTACGACTGACTCGGCTGCCAGCGGTCGTGATCTCCATGGCCGCACTATGGCAGCAAGAGATCCCCATAGCGACCTATGTCCTCGTATCACCCGCCCGCACGGGCTATATGGGCAGGCGGGTGGCTCCGGCTCCGGCCCCGGCCCCGGCCCCGGCCCCGGCCCCGGGAGGGAGAGAGGAGCCGGGCCCGGCGGGTGGTATCACCTGGCGTGTCCTTGGTCGCCGTGGTCGCCGTGGCCGTTGCTGTGGTCGCCGCAGCCGTGGTCGTCGTCGAACCGTCCGTGGTTCCTGTTGTGATGGCGACCGTGGTCGTCGTCGCCACGGTTGTGTTGGCATGGGCCCGGCGTCGGCCGCGATGCCGCGTGTGCGGCCTGGGCCGGCATGTCGCATGTCGCCCCCTCCTCGTCGCACCGACCGCGTCCGCGAGCTTCAGCGCTTCGGGGCGGGGGAACTTCGCCAAGGCGATTCTGCTGGAGGCCACCCACCGACGCACCGGCGACCTGACGTCGCTGGACTACGCGGTGGGGTACTACCGGCAGGGCCTTGCCCTGTGCCCGCCGGAAGACGACGATCGCAGGCTGTTCCTCGACGGCCTCGGCTACGCCCTGCGCAAGCGGTACGACGCCCTCGGCGACCTCGCCGACCTGCGCGAGTGCATCGAGTTGCTGCGGCAGGCCGCCGCCGTTTTCCCGCCCCAGCACCCCGGCCAGATGGCGACCCGGCACTCACTCTCCCAGGCGCTGCGCGCCGAGCATCTGCGCACCGGCGATCGCGACCTGGTGCGTGAGGCCGCCGAGGTGGCCACCGCCGCCTCGCAGGTACCTGCCGCCCCGGTCAGCAGCCGCATTCAGGCCCTGGGCGTCCTGGGACACTCCCGGGCGACTCTCGGCGACTGGCAGGCGGCGGCCGACGTGCTGGGGAACGCGGTCGCGCTGCTGCCCCGGCTCGCAGTACGCCGACCAGCTTCATTCGGCTGAGCAGGGTGTCCGGCGCGTCGTCGCCCAGCGACCGTGACATACCGTCGGTGATCTTCCGGTGCACCTGTTCCGCCTCCTCCAGCCGACGGAGGCGGTGGAGGATTTCGCCGAGGTTCGTGCCACTGGTCAGCGTTTCGCGGTGATCGGCGCCCAGAATCCTGAACCGCTTGTCGTACACCGCCCGCTGCACCTTCTCGGCGTCGGCGTACGAGCCCTGGGTGAACAGCGCGAAAACGAGGCTGTGTTCGCGCGTGAGGGTGTCGGGGTGGTCGGGGCCCAGCGAGGCCCGTTTGCCTGCGACGATGTGACGGTATGTCGCGACGGCCTCCGCGACCTCGTTGTACTCCATCAGTATCCGGGCGTAGTCGGTGCCCGTCTGAAAGGTCCTCGGGTCGGTGGGGCCGTACGTCTTCGCCTCGTGACGGTATTTCAGCGCCCAGCTCATCACGGGACCGAGGGTCACCTCGATGACGGGCGTGCCGTCCGCCTTCGTCGTCGAAGTGACGGTGAACGGCGCGTTCTCCTCACAGCGGCCGCTGTCCGTCCGCCGTCCCAGGCGCCCGATCTTCCGCCCGACCCGCTTCCAACTCCCGCCGTCCATGGCCGCTCCCTGGCCTTCTCCCCCGTACCGGTCCCTCCTGATGGACGAGCCGACGCGGGCTCCCGGTTCCCTTCCACGAAAGGCCCGGGCCGACGCGACGTGCTGATGTCGCGCCGACGAGGCGAAATTGGCATGGACCTGTCCACAATCCGGGGCTACACTCGGCCCCGCAGCGATGAGAGCGCTCTCAGAGAACTGCCGTTCCACCCCCACCTCGATGGAACAACGAAGGGCAACTCCCATGAGACGCAGCACATGCACCGCCCTGACCCTGACCGCGCTGCTCATGCTCGGCGCCCCCACCACCGTGAGCGCATCACCCGCCTCCGCCGACGGCTCGCCCTCCCCCACGACCTCAGCCAAGGAGCCGGCCTCGGCAGGACTCCTTGACGCCATGCAACGGGACTTGGGCCTGTCGCGGACCCAGGCCGAGGCACGTCTGGCCACCGAAAGGACGGCAACGGATCTCGAACCGAAGGCCCGCCGAACCGCGGGCGCATCCTACGGCGGCTCCTGGATCGACTCCTCGAGCGGCAAGCTGACCGTTGCCCTCACCCCGGACGCCCCCACCACCACGGTCCGCGCGCTGCGCGCCACCGGCGCGGCCGTCCGCACCGTCGCCCACAGCGCCGGACAGCTCGACGCGACCAAGGCACGGCTCGACAAGCTGTCCGCACCCAAGAGCGTCAGCAGCTGGCACGTCGACCCCAAGACCAGCACGGTCGTCGTCACCGTCCTCCACGGACGGCGCGCGGACAAGGACGTGCAACGGTTCCTCACCCGCGCGCGCCGGACAGGTCCGGTCACCGTCGAGGAGGCCGCCGCCGCACCACGCACCTACGCCGCCGGAACCGTCGGCGGCGACCCCTACTACACCGGGAACGTCCGCTGCTCCATCGGATTCTCGGTGTACGGCGGCTTCGTCACCGCCGGGCACTGCGGACAGCCCGGCGCCGGGGTCAGCGGCTGGGACGGCTCCTACATCGGCACCTTCCAGGGGTCCTCGTTCCCCGACAACGACTACGCCTGGGTCAGCGTCGGCAACGGCTGGTGGACGGTTCCGGTCGTGCTCGGCTGGGGCACCGTCTCCGACCAGCTCGTACGGGGCTCGGCCGAGGCACCCGTCGGCGCCTCCATCTGCCGGTCGGGCTCGACCTCGCACTGGCACTGCGGCACGGTGCTGGCCAAGAACGAGACGGTCAACTACAGCCAGGGCGCGGTGCATGAGATGACCAAGACCAGTGTCTGCGCCGAACCCGGCGACTCGGGAGGCTCCTTCATCAGCGGCGACCAGGCACAGGGAGTCACCTCCGGCGGCTGGGGCAACTGCACCAGCGGAGGCGAGACCTGGTTCCAGCCCGTCAACGAGATCCTCAACCGCTACGGCCTGACCCTGCACACCGCCTGACACTCCGGCCTGCGGCGGCGGGCTCCGCCCTCCGGAGGACGGAGCCCGCCAGACATGCACCCCGACTCCGGCCAGAGGGCCCTGCACGAAGCCGGACTCTGGAACGACTTCCTGCCCCTCGCCCGCCCCGAAGGCCAGCGGATGCGCCTGGTCGGCCGCGACGGACGCGTCCTGTTCGACGCCGCCCGCAGCCGACCCCGAGGACGGCAACCCGGAGATCGACCGCGGCCAACTGCGCGACCTTCTGCTGGACTCCCTCACTCCGGGAACCGTGCGGTGGGGCCACAAGCTGGAACGCGCCGAGCCGCTCGGCAACGGCACGCACCGCCTGCACTTCGCCCACGGCGCCACCGCCGAAGCCGATTCTCCTCGTGGGAGCCGACGGCGCCCCGAGGGCGCCCGGTCGGAGGTCCGCCGGCTCCTGTCCGATGCTGCGCCCCTCTACACCGGCGTCACCTTCGTCGAGACCGGCCTCGACAACGCCGACGCCCGGCATCCGCAGCTCGCCGCCCTCACCGAAAACGGCACCTTGATGGCCCTCGACAACAACCAGGGCTTCGTCGCCCAACGCAACAGCGGCGGACAGATCCGCACCTACATCGGCATGCGCACCGACGAGAACTGGCCCCAACTACTCGACCGACACCACGGCCGTACGCGACGTGCTACTTCAGCGGTTCGCGGGCTGGAGCGACACCCTGCTGGGCTTCATCACCGAAACCGACACCGGATTCGTCAACCGGCCCCTGTACGCCCTGCCCGTCCCGCACACCTGGCCCCACACCCCCGGCGTCACCCTTCTCGGCGACGCGGCGCACCTCATGTCCCCCTTCTCCGGCATGGGCGCCAACCTGGCCATGCTCGACGCCGACCTCGCCCGCGCCCTCGTCACCGAGCCCACACTGGACGAGGTCGTCACGGCCTACGAGAACACCCTGCTGCCCCGTTCCATCAAGGCCGCCGAGGGCGCCGCCGAAGGTATCCGGAGCGCCTTCGCCCATGACAGCGCGCGGCAGACCCTCGCCCACATGAACGCACACCACTGACCGGCACGAGGGGCCCGCCGAGCTGGGCCGTCAGTCATCCGTCTCGTCGTCACGCGTGACACAGCGCGACAGCCAGCCGTTCAGCGGGCGAGAAAGTCCACCAGGTCCCGGTTGAACCGCTGCTTGTCCCCGTCGACCATCGCGATGCCGTGGCTGCCGGCCTCGTACACCTTGAGCTCGGCGTCAGCGATGAGCTGCGCGGCCTTGCGACCGGTGGCGTCGATCGGCACGATCTGGTCCCGAGCGGCATCCCGGACCCGAGCACCGGAACATGACATGAACGCCAGCACGGTGATGGCCGGCCCCGGAGGGAAACCCCGGCCCGCGTCACCGTCGGTGCCGCCCCCCGCTCCACGGCCGGCTTACAACCGTCCCCCTGGACACCACTCGCTTTGCCGCCGCTGGTCACACTGCGGCAGCGACCCGAACACAGCGGCCGCGAACTCAGATGCCTCACCCCGGAGCCGTTCCGCCCGCCCCAACCGCACAGCCTCACGATGCACCGGCCCGGCCTCCGGCGACGTCGTGGTGAACGTGGCGACCGGGGCCGCACGGGGGCGCCGTACTGCAGGAGACGGCCGAACGCTGAACCGCACGAGGCGCACCAGCGGTTCTGCATCCGCCGTCACCGAGCAGACACCGGCGTCTCCGCCCCCGCACCGCATGGAGCGCCGCCGCCCGCTCCCGGCGGTTCCTTTACCACCACGCCACAGCACTCTGCCCCGTAGCAGCTTCTGCCGACCGTCACCCGGCCAGGCGGGCCGCCGCGCGCGCACTTGACGACGTCCGTGACGACGGGGTTGCCCTCACTGTGGGGGTGGGCCGTTCCACAGCCGCAGGACCGCCGCCGCCAGCTCCTTCAGGAGCCCGGCGGAGGCGGGTTCCTTCGCCAGCCGGAACTCGAACTCCGTTCTGCCGTCCTTGCGCTTGATCCGCACATCCACCTTCGTCTGCAGCCAGGCCACCACGCCGGCCACCGCCACCAGGGACGGCATCGCGAGTTCCGCGCCCAGCCGGGTGTCGGTGGGCGGCTCGGCGAGCACGGGGCCGGCTGTCCCGCGGGTCGCCGGGTCCTGGACGAGCGCGGCGAAGACCCGGCGGGCGGCGGCGTACTGGTCGGGCTCGTCCAGCTCCGGCAGCTCCGTGCCGCCCTGTCCGCCGGCCTCGAGCAGTGCCGACAGCAGGGCGCGGGCCTCGTCCCGGTCCATGGGCAGGGTCTCCGGCGGCACCTCGGCGGTGAGGTCCTCGATCACCTCCTCGAGGGCCAGGATCAGCGAGCGGTCGTCGAGAGCGGCGACCCGGTCGACGGTCATGTGTGCCTCCAGAGACCGAACAGGGCCGGTGCGGCCCAGTGGAAAGGATGGGACTCCCAGGGCTCGTCGGGCTGCCGCAGCATGGCACGCTGCGCGTCCCTGAGCGCCCGCCAGGGCGGCTGTCCGGGGCGGCCGCCGTCGTCGAAGAGGCGACGGTAGAACTCGGCGAAGAGCCTGCGCGAACTGGTGTCGTCCACGTCCCACAGCGTGGCCACGACGGTGCGCACCCCGGAGTGCAGCAGCGCCTGCACGATGCCCTCCAGGTAGCCGGTGCTGTGCGCGTCCCGGCGCGCGGTCGAACACGCCCTGAGGGTGAGCAGGTCCAGGCGCAGCCCCTGGCGGGCCAGCCGCCGGGCCGTCAGCAGGTGGTCGAGCCGGGTCTGGACGTCGACGGCGTACGGATCCCGGGGCGGGCGTCGCCCGCCGTGGGCCAGGAAGACGCCGGAGTCCAGCGGCTCGGCCACGTCGAACCAGCCGTGCGCCGCCAAGTGCGCCACCGTCGCGCCGCGCAGCCCTGCCGCCACCGCGTCCGCGGTGGCCTCGGCGCCGGCCGCGCCGGTGACCGGCAGGCCGGCGACCGCGACGAGTTCCGCGTCCCGCTCCAGGCGTTCGGCGACAGGATCGTCGCGGGCGGCGACCGCGCCGACGTACACCGTGGGGTCGGCCTGGGCGGGCGGCAGGGCGGCCAGCCGAAGCAGCGTCGTGGCGCTGCCGACCTGGACGACGGCGTGCCGCTCGATCAGCGGGCGGCCGTCGCCGGGCAGGGGCAGCGCGGGCAGCGGCAGGTCGTGCACGGGGCCGTCGGCGGCCACGCACAGCAGTTCACGGCCGGCCACGTGGGGCAGAGCGGCGAGCAGTGCGGGCGCCAGTTCCTCGAAGAAGCCGAGAGGGCGCCGCCACGGCCGCCTGGCCGGCAGCGGGCCCTGCGGCGGGAACGCGTCCGGGTCGCCGTCGAACGTGCGCCGCAGCCGCTCGGCGGCCTGCCGCAGCACGTCGCGGGAGAGCGGTGTGCGCACGGCCGTCAGGTGGTCGGTCAGGGGCAGGTGGACGAAGACGGTGACGGCGTCCTGGCCGCAGAAGTACGACAGGAAGGCGCAGTCGGCGGCGTCCGGGTGGCCGCGCAGCCAGTCCCGCAGGTCGCGGAAGCAGGCGGGCGTGACCGGCTCGCGGCCGACGCCGCTCGTCCACGTCTTGTACTCCTCGTGGAGATCGAAGGCGAGTTCCAGCGGAGGCTGCCCAGTGGGCGGGCGCAGCGCGGGTCCGTGGTCGGCCAGCAGCCCGATCAGCCGGTCGTACACGCCGCTGTGGAGCGCGACCAGCGCGGGCCGGTCCTGCACGTTTCCATTCACCGCGCCGTGCAGCAGCCGCTCGCGGGCCTCCCACACGACGTCGAAGGCCTCCTGACGCGCCTCGGGGCGTACCACCGCCCAGGTCGCCAGGGCGTCCGCCAGCCGCAGCGTCACCCCCAGCCGCCACTGAACGTCCGCTGCCTGCCGTTCGGCCTGAGCCCTGAGGTCGCGCAGCTCCGCCACCGCCTCGGCGTAGCGCCCGGCCCGCAGCGCCCGGTCCGCGCGTGCCTGGCGGTAGAGGGCCTGGCCCGGCCACGCGTCCAGGTCGACACCCATCTGGTCGCGGAGCACCTCAGCTGTGGTCAGAAGAAGGTCACCGGCCTCCCCGAGGCCGGAGAACCGGGAGATGACCAGCGGCATCCCCGCCTCGAGGACGCCCTTGACCGGGCTCCAGCTCTTCAGCAGCGCCTGGAAGTACGCCTCGGCCGCCTCCTCCTTGTTCCCCTCACGCGAGGCCAGGTCGCCGAGGCCGAGCAGCGCGTTGACCACGCTCATGCCCTCGCCGCCCTCCTGCTCCAGCAGGGCGAGCGCCTTGTGGAAGCAGCCGCGCGCGGCACCGGTGTATCCGGCCTGTTGGTAGGCGAGGCCGAGGTTGTTGAGCACACCGACGGTCCGGCCGCCGCGGGCCTCGACGAAGGCCAGCACACGGCGGAACTCGCGGATGGCCTCCCGGGGGCGGCCCGCCTTGAGGTAGGAGGCGGCGAAGTCGGTGTGCGCCTGGTACTCGGCTTCGAGGTCGCCGCACGCCCGGGCCTCGTCCATCGCCAGCCGGAAGGAGTACCGGGCGTCCTCGTACGCGCCGTTGTCGTCGCACAGCAGTCCCCGCAGCCGCTGGAACCGGGTGCGCAGCTGCTGGGTGAGCGTGTCTGCGGCGACGACTCCGCCGGCCTCCGGGCCGAACGCGACCGTGTCGAGGAGCGCGAGCGCCTCCCGGGACCGCCCCCGGGCGCGCAGTTCACCTGCGAGGTGCATGCGCAGTCCGGCGAACCCCGGGACGTCCTCCGGCCGGGACGAGGGGATCCGCTCGGCCCGTCGCAGCGTGGCGAGGGCGGCGTCCAGCTCACCGCGTCCCATGAGCCCGGACGCCTCCCGCTCCAGCAGTTCCCGGGGCGTGTCGACTGGTTCCGGGAAGCCGATCGGCCAGTCGCGGCCCTCCGGTCGTGTGGCGCGGTTGCGCAGGGCTCCTGCGCGCTCCAGGAAGGAACGCTTGTGGGCAACCGACTCCCGGTGGAAGTCCGCCAGGGCCGCCTCGGCGGGACGCCCTTGGGCCGTCAACTCGTCCCGCAGACAAGCCAGTTCCCGGAGCAGGGCATCGGGGTCGTAGCGCCCGGCCTGGCCGGTGAGCACTCCCTCGGCCTGCTGGACCGACTCCGCCGCCATCAGCGCCTTGGCCAAGCCGTGTTCAGGGCCGTCGGCGGTGCGATCGCCCCCGTCCGACCCGTCGGCAGGACGAGCGCCCCCGTCCGACCCGTCGGCAGGACGAGCGCCCCCGTCCGACCCGTCGGCAGGACGAGCGCCCCCGTCCGACCCGTCACCGGAGGCCGAGCTCCTCCGGATCCCCTGCACCCACCGTGCGTACCGCTTCTCGGACATCCTCACGGTCCCCCTCCGTCACGGCGGTCTCGTAGGCGAGCGCGAAGTGCCTTCTGCTGCGCTCGCGTTCGCCCAAAAACCAGTAGAACTGGGCAATGTGGAAGTGGACGTAGTGGTCCGCGGACGGTTCGGCCGCCAGGCCGTCGGCCAGTCGGCGCGCCTCTTCCCGGTCACCCCGGTTGTAGACCGCGAAGAGCAGGTCGACACGGTACTGGAAGTTCTCCGGGAACTTCTGGGACTCCAGGCGCAGTTCGTCCTCGGCGACACGGTCGCCGGCGAATGCCCTGCGGGCCACCTCGCGCATGCGCGCGCTGCGGGCGCGCACCTCGTCCTGGAACCCGGTGTCGGTCCTCGTGCGGCGCGCCATGTCCAGTACCCGCGAGTGCGGGGCGAAGCGTTCCAACTCCCGTAACGCCGCCGCAAATTCGACGTCCGAGCCGGCGACCAGCTGCCCCAGGACGAGGATCTCCAGCACCTCCGGATCGCCGGGCGCCGCCTCACGCGCCCGACGTGCCGCGTCGAGCAGGTCGCGGCCGGTGACTCCGCTGTCAGGGACCTGGGTCAGCGCGTACAGCACCCGCGCCAGCTGCTTGAGATCCTCCAGACCGGCGAGGCCCAGCCGGACCCGTTCGCGCAGCGCGGCCGCCCTCAATTCCAGCAGCCGGGTCTGCCGCGCCGCGCCGTTGCGCGCCTCGTCCAGCTCGGCGATCCGCCACTCGGCAAGCTCCCGCTGCCGGCTGCCCGCAGGCGCGCCGTCGCGGCAGTCCCGCAGAACGCGCGCGCATTCGTCGAGGCGTCCGGCCGCCAGATGGCAGGTGGCGAGGTTCAGGCCCGCGACGGCCGTCCCGGGTCGCTCCGTCTGCAGCGCACGCCACACCCGCTCCGCCTCGTCCACGCGACCCACGGTGAACAGTCCCGCGGCGTACTGATTCAGCGCCGTCGGGCTTCCGCCCGCGGCGGCGTCGGCCAGCTGCCGCAGAGCTGTCGACCGCTCCGCCTCGGAGCAGCCGCTCTGCAGCACCGCGAGCGGATCACCCGGCGGCTGCTGCCCCTCGAGCAGCAGTGGCCAGCCCAGTCCCCCGCTCAAGCACCCTCACCCCCGTCGGCGCGCGGCACGCAGTCCCGCGCGGGCACCACACCCCGTAGCGGAACAACCGCGTTCCGCTCCCGTCGAGGCAAGAGTACGCCGCAGCACGGGCGCCCGCCGGGCCGCAGAGACAGAAAACAGGTCGCGACGAACGCCCAGGGGACGCGGTGCGGCGCAGTCGTCCCTCGGTGACGCCGGGGATCCGGGCGATCGAGGTACGACGCCTGCGCTCACCGGCGCCGTGAAAGGGGGCCGGCCCTCGTCGTGCCAACCGTCCATGTGACACTGCGCCCGTGATCCGCACCGCGACCCCCGCCGACGTCCCCGTCATCCACACCCTGATCCGCGAGCTGGCCGAGTACGAGAAAGCGCCCGACGAGGCGCGGGCGACGCAGGAGCAGCTTGCGGAGGCGCTGTTCGGAGAGCGCCCGGCGGCGTTCGCGCACGTCGCGGAGGAGGCTGGCGGCGAGGTCGTGGGTTTCGCGCTGTGGTTCCTCAACTTCTCCACCTGGCGCGGTGTGCACGGCATCCACCTGGAGGACCTGTACGTCCGTCCGGAGGCCCGCGGCGCCGGCCACGGCAGGGCGCTGCTCACGGAACTGGCCCGCATCTGCGTCGAACGCGGCTATGCACGCCTGGAGTGGTCGGTCCTGAACTGGAACCGCCCGGCGATCGACTTCTACGAGGCCCTGGGTGCCCGCCCCCAGGACGAGTGGACGGTGTACCGGCTGACGGACGAGGCGCTGGCGGAGCTGGCGCGGCAGGCATAGCGAACGCCCGCCCCCTCGCCCCGCCCGAAGGTAGTCCCGCAGGCACCTCCCACCTGCCGTGACAGACCTCCGGCAACGGCTCAGCAGAGGCCTGGCCCGTCGCTACGGGGGAGAGCAACGAGCCAGGCCTTGCGTCCACGGTGCCACACCTGCCCGCGACATGCGGGCTTCTGGGGGAATGAGCTCCTGATGGATCTCCGCAGGTTCGTCCCAGTCGCCCCGGGAGGTGCCGGTTCGACACTCCAGCAGGTCGCCCCGCCGCGGCGGGCCCCCGGATCGGGTGAGTCGGCCGGCTCCCGGGACGGCACTGGTCGCGTCGCCACCGAAGGAGCACGCTCCAGGAGAGCCTGGGCACACCCCGGTCCGGCGGCGAGGCGTCGCTCTCCTCAAGTCTTGCGGACAGGTTGCTCCTTGAGCCGATCACCGGCCCGGACTGGAGGACAGCACATGACCAAGAGGCCCGCGTTCAGCGAGCTGCGCAAGAGAATCAGGACCGACCGGCCGCACACGCCCGGATATGGAACTACTGGTTAGGCGGCAAGGAGCACTACGAGGTCGATCAGGAGGCCGGTGACCAGATCCGCAAGCTGCACCCCGGGATCGGTGACTACGCCCTCGCCGACCGGCAGTTCCTCCGGCGGGCCGTGCGGCACCTCGTCAGCGAGTGCGGCATACGGCAGTTCCTCGACATCGGTACCGGGCTGCCCACCGCCGACAACACCCATGAGGTCGCCCAGCGGCTCGCGCCCGAGTCCCGCATCGTCTACGTCGACAACGACCCGATCGTCCTCGCCCACGCCGAGGCCCCGCTCACCAGCACTCCCCAGGGCCGCACGGACTACCTCGATGAGGACCTGCGCAGCATCGACGCCATCCTGGAGCAGGCGGGGCGCACCTTGGATCTCAGCGTCCCGTGGCGTTGATGCTTCTGGGTGTCGTCATCTTCGTCGAGGACGACGCCAAGGCCTACGGCATCGTCCGGCGCTTCATGGACGCCCTTCCGACGGGCAGTCACCTTGTCCTGTCGCACACCATCACACGACCCGACATGCCGGACATCGACGCCGCGGTGGCCTTCTGGAACGAGCACGGCACCCCCAAGCTGACCCAGCGCACATTGGCCGCCGTCGCCCGGTTCTTCGACGGGCTGCAACTCCTCGAACCGGGCGTGGTCTCCTGCAACCACTGGCGTCCGGACACCGACATCGCCGAACTCCCCGCCGAAGTCGCCATGTTCGGCGGAGTGGGACGCAAGGACTGACCCCGGGTCCGCCGCACGCAGCACGACCGAGAGCAGGGCGATGTCCCAGCCGGCCACGGAGCCGATCTGGATCAAGGCCGGCTCGGCGGCGCGCCGACTGCGGCCGCGACGTGTCCGTCCGGACGGATGAGCCTCCACTGTCCGGACGACAGTCCGCAGTCGCTGCGAGCGGCAGCGGTCGACGCTCCTGGCGGCGCCAGACCGAGGGCCCGACGCCGCGGGCGCGCTTGAAGGCCACGCCGAAAGCGAACGCGTCCTCGTAGCCGACCTCTCCGGCCACGGCGGCGACGATCGCCTCGGAGCCGTGGAGCAGAACCGCCGCCAGAGTCATCCGGCAGCCGGTGAGGTAGGTGAGCGGTGGCTCGCCGACAAGGCTGGTGAAGCGTGCGGCAAAAGCGGCGCGGGACATGCCGACCTTGGCGGCCGGCTCGGCGACCCGTCCACCGATGAGCGGGATCCTCGTGCAGCAGGGGCACGACCGCCGGCGGCGGGACCATGTCCGGCAGGCGCTCGCCCACGTCGCCGCGGAGCTCACAGGCGCCCCGGAGCGGGCTCGCGGCCCCCGGTCAGGCCGTCGCCGTAGGTCCGGGGGGCCAGACTCCGGTGTACGCCCGCCTGCCGCTCGCCCCCGCCAACGACATGTGTCGGTCCCCGGGCGATCAGCTTCGGTGAGGCGGCCCAACTCATCGGCAGGGCCACCGGGCGCCTGGGGCGCCGCGGTCTCCGACGGCGTGGAACCGGCCCTCGGCCGGCCACCCAGGCCACCCTTCACGGCCTGCATCGCCGAAATCGCCGCCGCAGGGCACTGGAACTGCCCCGACCGACCCGCAACCGGCGATCACAGCGGGAGTACCACACCACCTGCCAACCGCTCGGCAGCCCGCAGTGCCAGAGCAGCAGCCGTCACCCCATGGCCATCATTTCCTTGCACTTCCCCGCAATCCAGGCTTCGTAGGACATACCGGTCGCCCACAACCGAAGCGCAGTGCTAGAACTGGGAACATGATCGGATGTTCCCGCCGGTCCCGGACACGAGCGGTATCGCCGCTCAGCGGCCGGCGGTCACGTGATCCGTCCCGTCGTCCGGGCTTGTGGCGTTCACCCGGACGCCGTTTTACGCCGTCTCTGAGCGTCCGCACGCTAGCCGCGCAGCTCTTCCTGCTACAGGTCGTCATCGTGCTGGTGCTCGTCGTGGCGGCGGCCACCGCCCTGGTGCTGCAGAGCAGGTACGACGGTGAACAGGACGCCAGGAACCGTTCACTGGCCGCCGCGGAGGCGTTCGCGCACGCGCCCGGCACGGCGCTCGCGCTGAAGTCGCCGGATGCGACGGCGCTGCTGCAGAGCGCGGCGGACACGGCGCAGCGGGGCTCCGGTGTCGACTTCATCAGCGTCCTGAACAAGGACGGGGTGCGGCTCACCGACCCGGACCCGAAGCTGATCGGCACAAAGGCGCAGGGCGTCGGCCGCGCAGCCGCGGGTGAGACGTTCACCGAGACGTTCCACGGCAAGCCGACCGACGCGGTGCGTGCGGTAGTGCCGGTCCTGGATCGGAGCCGACGCGTGGTCGGCATGGTCAGCGCCGGGATCCAGGTCGAGAACGTGGCACAGGTGCTGGACCAGCAGGTGCCGATGGTGCTGGGTTCGGCGGCGCTGGCGCTCGCGCTCGCGACCGCGGGCACGGCCCTGGTCAGCCGGCGGCTGCGCCGGCAGACCCATGGTCTCGGCCCGGCCGAGATGACCCGGATGTACGAGCACCACGACGCGGTGCTGCACGCGGTGCGCGAGGGCGTGCTGATCGTCGGCGGCGACGGGCGGCTGCTGCTGGCCAACGACCAGGCACGCCGGCTGCTGAACCTCCCGGAGGACGCCGACCAGCGGCACGTCGCGGAGCTGGGGCTCGGGCCGGGCATGACGCGGCTGCTGGAGGCGGGCGAGGTCGCGTCCGACGAGGTGTTCCCGGTCGGGGACCGGCTGCTGGCGGTCAACACACGGCTCACCGCGCCCTACGGCGGCGCGCCGGGCCTGGTGGCCACCTTCCGTGACACCACGGAACTGCGGGCCCTGTCGGGCCGGGCCGAGGTGGCGCGGAAACGCCTGACGCTCCTGTACGAGGCCGGCGTGCGGATCGGCACGACGCTCGACGTGCGACGCACCGCGGAGGAGCTCGCCGAGGTGGCGGTCCCGCGGATGGCGGACTTCGTCACCGTGGAGCTGCTCGACTCCGTGCTGCGCGGCGAGGAGCCCAGCGGCGCCGTGAAGCAGATGCGGCGCACCGCGCTGCGCGAGTCACAGGCCGGGCATCCGCTTCAGCCGGTGGGAGACCTGATCAAGTTCGTGGTGGCCGATACGCCGATGGTGGCGGCGCTGCAGCGCGGCAAGGCCGTGCTGGTGCCGAACCTGCGCGACGCCCAGGACTGGCAGGCCCAGCATCCGGACGGAGCGCGGCGGGTGCTGGACTACGGCATCCATTCGCTGATCACCGTGCCGCTGCGGGCGCGGGGTGTGGTGCTCGGCATGGTCAACTTCTGGCGGGGGGCCGACTCGCCGCGGTTCGAGGAGGAGGACGTCGCGGTCGCCGAGGAGCTGGTGGCGCGAGCTGCCGTCGCGATCGACAACGCACGCCGGTACTCCCGTGAGCACGCGATGGTCGTGACGCTGCAGCGCAGCCTGCTGCCCCGGGACCTTCCGGAGCAGGACGCGCTGGAGGTGGCGTGGCGCTATCTGCCTGCGCAGTCCGGCGTGGGCGGCGACTGGTTCGACGTCATTCCGCTGCCCGGCTTCCGGGTGGCGCTGGTGGTCGGCGACGTCGTGGGGCACGGGCTGCACGCGGCGGTGACCATGGGCCGGCTGCGGACGGCGGTGCTGAACTTCTCGTCGCTGGACCTGCCCCCGGACGAGCTGCTCGGCCATCTCGACGAGATGGTGATGCATCTGGACACGCAGACGGCGAGCGCCGACGGGGACCGGGCGCCGGTCACCGGGGCCACCTGCCTGTACGCCATCTACGACCCGGTGGGCGGGCACTGCACCCTGTCCCGCGCCGGGCACGTCGCACCGGCCGTGGTCGACCCGCTGGGGCGGGTGACCTTCCCGGACGTGCCCTTGTCGCCGCCGCTGGGGGTGGGCGGGCATCCGTTCGAGGCGAGCGAGCTGGACTTGCCGGACAGCAGCCGGCTCGTCCTGTTCACCGATGGTCTCGTCGAGGACCGCAGTCGGGACATCGACGAGGGTCTGGAGATGCTCCGCTCGGCCGTTGCCCATCCGGACCAGACGCCGGAGGAGACGTGCCGGGCCCTGATGGAGACGATGCTGCCGGAGCACCCGAGCGACGACGTGGCGCTGCTGGTCGCCCGGACGCGGCTGCTCGACCCGTCCCGGGTCGCGGTCTGGGACGTGCCGTTCGACGTGATGGCGGTCTCCCGGATACGTTCGGACGTCAGCCGACGGCTGGTCGACTGGCGGCTGGAGGAGTCGTCGTTCGCCACGGAGCTGATCCTCAGTGAGCTCCTCACCAACGCGATCCGGTACGGTGCTCCGCCCGTGCGGGTGAGGATCCTGCTGGGCCGCACCCTGATCTGCGAGGTGTCGGACGGCAGCAACACCTCGCCCCGGCTGCGGCGCGCGGCCACCACCGACGAAGGAGGCCGCGGCCTGTTCCTGGTCTCGCAGTTCGCGGATCGGTGGGGTACGCGCTACGTGGCGAACGGAAAGGTGATCTGGGCGGAGCAGACACTGGGCCGCACCCCGGAGCTGGATGAGACGGCCCTGCTCGACGAGATGGCCCGGTGACACCGGCTCCCTGACCTCGAGCGCCGGAAACGTCCCGGTCAGGTGGCGAAGACCCGCGTGAGGCCTGCGGACACCCCCAAGGACGTGGCCGGGGACAGACGCGCGCTCAGATGACCGTCCGGGCGTACCAGGAACGCTGTGCTTCCCTCGCTCGCGTAGTGGCCGCGGAACTCGCCACGGCTGTCGCGAAGCACCGGCAGAAGCAGATGCCCGGCGTCGACGTGTTCAGGGAGCACGCAATAGCAGGCCAACTGGCCACGTGCCAGATTGCGCGCCTCGTCGGCCAGTTCGTCGAAACCCTGCGTCTGGTCGGCGGAATCCGCGTAGAGCAGCAGGACGTGGTCGCGTTCGCGCAGCACGTCGTACAGGCGAAGGGGGAAGGTCGCGATCGGGTCCAGCAGTCCGCCGCAGTCGGGAGCGCGATCACCGGCGACCGGGCCGGCACCGGACGACGGCCCCGGCTCGATGACCGGGCTGGACGGGTAGGTGATCAGCAGCTGGGCCTCCCGCAGCAGCACGGTCGCAGGATCGTCCGGGTCGGACTGGATTCCCTGGGTCCCGTGCCGCACGGTGCGGCTCACCACCTCTTCGCCGGTCGGTCTGCGCTCCGTGTCGTAGCTGCCCAGCAGCCTGGGCTGGCCGATCCCGTTCACCGTGAGGGCCAGTTTCCACGCCAAATTGTAGGCGTCCTGGATACCGGTGTTCATGCCCTGGGCGCCGGTCGGCGGATGGATGTGCGCGGCATCACCGGCGACGAAGACCCGGCCCTCGCCGTAGCGGTCCACCAGACGATGGCTGATGCGGAACACCGACGACCACCGCATCACCGAGGCGGTGGCCGGCTGAGGGGAGAGCCGGTCGAGGACCGCCTGGATGTGCTCGAGACGGGGAGCCCGCCCTCCGTCGAGACCGTGGGCGGGCTCCGCCCCGCCAGGGCGGCTGTCCGCCGACAGCTCCGGGGGCACCAGCATGGAGATCCGGTAGCGGGACCGTCCCGGCAAGGGAATGCACACCAGCAGATCGTCGACGGCGCCGTCCTCGGAGCGGTGCACCGCGCGCACGGTGTATCCCGCCGGCAGGTCCCAGTCCACCTCGACATCCGCGAGCATGTACTCCTCGGGGAACGCCCCGCCGTCGAAGGAAAGCCCCAGGGTCCTGCGCACGACACTGTGCGCGCCATCGCATCCGACCAGGAAACGTGAGCGTATCTCCAGTTCGCCCCCGGTGGCGGTGCGCAGCCTGCTGGTGACCCCGTCGGCGTCCTGCTCGAAGGACACCAGTTCCGTTCCGCGCTCGATGCGTGAGCCACAGCAGGCAAGGCGCTCCTCCAGAACGCGCTCGGTGTCGTACTGCGGCAAGGACGCGACTGATCGCAGGCGAGTGTCTGGAGATCATGCGGACGGGGGAACCGCCGGACACCGGCAAGTCGTTGAAGGTGATCCGGTACAAGACCGCCAAGTACACCGTCGAGCGGCCCCTGCTGATCGGCGGCGCCCTCGCCGGCGCCGGCGATCGGCTGCTGGCGGGTTATTCGGCGTACGGGCTGCCGCTGGGCGAGGCGTTCCGGCTGCGTGACGATCTGCTCGGCCTGTTCGGGGATCCGGCCCGCACCGGCAAGGCCAACCTGGACGACCTGCGCGGCCACCGGCCCACCGCCCTCCTGGCGGAGACCTGGCGACTGGCCGGTGCGGCCGAGCGCGCACGCCTGCACGCCCTTCTTGGCCGACGCGACCTGGACACGGACGGTCTGGAGGCGGTCCGCGAGGTGATGAGACGGCTCAGGGCGCCCGAGCGGATCGAGGAGATGATCGCCGCACGGGTCGAGGAAGCCATGGGTGCCCTGGCCCGGATCGACCTGCCCGGGTACGCCGCACGCGCCCTGACCGCCCTGGCGCACTCCGCAGCCGTACGCCAGCACTGAACCCGGCGGGCAGCGCCGCGTCCACGGCCTGTGCTGCACGTGCCCGACGCCTGTTCCGCTGCCGCCGAAGATCCTCGCGCGCCGCCTGCCATCCCGACGTACCGTTCCTGAAGTGGCGGGGCGGGCCTCCGGCCGTGTGAACGGCGCGTACTGCCACACCTTGACTTGGAGTGCACGCGAAGACCTACCGTCCAGGACATCCCCTCCCCCGGAAGGCGGGGCGGGCGCGGGGTGGCGCCAGGGACCCCGAAGTCTCCGGACACCCGAACGGATCAAGCTCCTCGCCGGGCTCGCGGCGGCCGTCACGGACCCCGAACCCGTCGAACGACGAACGGCTCAGCAAGGAAAGGCTGGAACTCACATGAAGCAGCGCAGGCTACGAGACCTCCAGGTGTCAGCCATCGGCCTCGGCTGCATGGGGATGTCCGCCTTCTACGGCTCCACCGATCAGGACGAGGGCATCAGGACGATCCAGCGGGCCCTCGAGCTGGGCATCAACTTCCTCGACACCGCGCAGATGTACGGCCCGCTGACGAACGAGACGCTCGTCGGCCGCGCGATCAAAGGACATCGCGACGAGTACGTGATCGCCACGAAGTTCAACTACCGGATGGACAACGCCGTCCCGGGCGACATGAGCACCGTAGGGCCTCAGGACGGCTCGGCGGAGCACGTGCGCAGTTCCGTCCACGGCTCGCTCAAGCGGCTCGGGACCGACCACATCGACCTCTACTACCAGCACCGCGTCGACCCCAACGTACCGATCGAGGAGACCGTCGGGGCCATGGCGGAGCTGGTCGCGGAGGGCAAGGTGCGCCACATCGGCCTGAGCGAGGCGGGGGCGGAGACCATCCGCCGCGCGAACGCCGTCCACCCGATCACCGCGCTGCAGACCGAGTACTCGCTGTGGACCCGCGATCCGGAGGCCGAGGTCCTGCCCACATGCCGTGAGCTCGGGATCGGATTCGTCCCCTATTCGCCGCTGGGACGCGGCTTCCTCGCGGGCCGGTTCGCCTCTCCGGACGACCTCGACGAGGGAGACTGGCGCCGCAGCGGTCCGCGCTTCAGCGGCGAGAACCTCGAGGCGAACCTCCGGCTCGCGGCGAAGGTGAAGGAAATCGCCGCGGAGAAGGGCGTGACGCCGGCACAGCTGGCGATCGCCTGGGTGCTGGCGCAGGGCGACGACCTGGTCCCGATCCCGGGTACCAAGCGCCGCACCTACCTGGAGCAGAACGCCGCCGCGGTCGACGTCGAGCTGACGAAGGACGACCTGTCCCGGATCGAGGCCGAGCTCCCCGAGCCCGTCGGCGAGCGCTACGACGAGGCCGGGATGAGGAGCGTGAATCTCTAGCTGTATTGCCCTGAGAGGTTGGGGACGCGGCTGGCGGGTGGTTTGCCTGCGAGCGCGGTGTGTCCGCGGTGGTGATTGTAGGTATGCAGCCAGCCG